>JANLOO010000037.1:0-115971 GCA_031366605.1 Actinomycetota bacterium
CAACGCCTCCAACCCATAAAACAACACGGGTTTGTTCGCAACCGGCACAAGCTGCTTCGCACTGGTATGCGTAATCGGACGCAGCCGCGTCCCCGCACCACCCGACAACACAAGTCCCTTGAGCTCCCCCATCGGCGGGGACCCTACCAGCGCCCCCACGGCTCGCGGCGGCGGCGCAGCGCCAGGCCGCCCTATGATCCCGTGCGTGACACGCGAGGAGTGGCTGCTCAAGCGGACCTTCGACGGGTCCCGGACCGACCCGGCGGAGCTGATCGAGCAGACCGGCGCGAATCGGCCCACCGTGTCCGTCGTCATCCCCGCCCTCAACGTCGCACGCACGGTCGGTGCGATCTGCCACACCATCCGCCACGCGTGGATGGGCCCACGTGGCCTGGTCGACGAGCTCGTGGTCATCGACAGCTCCAGCACGGACGACACCGCGGCGATCGCAACAGCGGCGGGGGCGCGGGTCGTGCAGGACGCCGAGGTGCTGCCCAGTGTGGGACAGGGCCGCGGCAAGGGCGAGGCGATGTGGAAGAGCCTCGCCGCGACGTCCGGAGACATCGTCGTCTGGATCGATGGCGACATCGACGACTTCGACCCGCTGTTCGTCCCCAAGCTCGTTGCGCCGCTGTTCCGCGATCCCGGTCTTGGATACGTCAAGGCGTTCTACCGCCGCCCCCTGGGAGACGCGCCCGGGGGCGGCGGTCGGGTCACCGAGATCTGCGCCCGGCCGCTCATCAACCGCTTCTTCCCCGAATTGGCCGGTTTCATCCAGCCGCTGTCGGGCGAGGCCGCCGGTCGCCGCGAGCTGCTCGAGCGCATCCCGTTCCTGTCGGGCTACGCCGTCGAGATGGGGTTGTTGATCGACATCCTCTCCGTGGCCGGCCTCGACGCGATGGCCCAGGTGGACCTGGGCACACGCCGCCACGCCAACCAATCCACCGAGGCCCTCGGACGAATGGCCTACGAGATCACGCATGCCGTGTTGTGCCGCAGCCACGGCGACGGGTCGGTGACCGGTGACCTGCGGCCCTATGCACGGCCGGTGGCACGCGACAGCGGCTACGTGCTCGACCGCGCGCCGGCCCGTGTCGCGGAACGCCCACCGATGGCGGCCGTGCTGGCAGGACAACCGGCGCGATGAGCCGGGTCTGCTACCTGGATCTGGACGAGACGCTCCTGGGACACGGTGGCGGCCTTCTGCGTGACGGCACCGGCGCATTCTCGTACGAATCGATTCGGGCCTTCGCGGCCCTGCACGCCGCGGACGTCCCGTTTGTGTTGGTCAGCGGTCGCCGTCTGGCCGAGCTGCGGGCGATCGCACGGATGTTGGGGGCCGACGGGGCGCTGGGTGAGCTTGGCGCCTGCGATGCCGGCTACCCCACCTCGAACGGGCAGAACGTGCATCAGGCAATCGCCGCGACCGGCATCGTCGAGACGCTGCTGACGTGGACCAGGGGTGATCTGGAGCCGTATCTGCCCTGGGCGATTGGCCGTGAGGGCAGCCACCTGTTGGTGGGTCGCGCCACCGACGACACGATGGAGCTGGTCCACACGCTGTCGCGCGGCACGCTGCGTTTGGTCGACAACGGCGGGGTCGCCGACGGGCGTCGCGCCTACCACCTGCTGCCCGCGGGAGCGGGCAAGGGACCGGCTGTCGCGCGCGACATCCAACGCCGTGGCGCCGCGGCGTCCAGCTGCCTCGGCGTCGGCGACAGTCGGGCGGACCTTGAATTGCTCGGCGTCGTCGGGCTGGTCGCGATCGTCGCCAACGGCGTCGACGACGACCCCACCCTGGCAGCCGACGCCCAATGGGTCACAACCGCCCGCCACGGCGCCGGAGTCCTCGAAGCCGTGCAACGCTGGTTGGCCGATGACCCCCTGTTGCGCAAACTCGACCGTGGCCCGGCAACCTGCCGGGCAGAACAGGACGCTCGACGGGCGCCAGGCCTGTCGTGAAGCCGATTTTTACCAGCCGGGGACGGGCGGTCACGCGCCCGTGACGCGACACGACGCGCTCGACATCCTCCTGCCCCTGCCCTACGATAGCCATATGGCTCGAACGCAAACGATGGTGCAACTCTCGGACGACCTGCTGGCAGACCTCGATCGCGAGGCGGCGCGGAGAGGGGTTTCCCGGTCCGCGCTGATCAGGGATGCGGTCACGGCGTCACTGGCCGCCAGTCGTGACGCAGAGGTTTCTCGCGCCATCATCGAGGGATATCGGCGCATCCCTCAGGGAGTACCTGACGAATGGGGCGACCTCGCCGCGATGACCGAGGCAACGTTTGGTGACCTCATGAAGCGGCTCGATGCCGAGGAGCGCGAGCACGGCTTCCCGCCGTGGTGAAGCGTGGCGAAATCTGGTGGTATGAGCATCCAGAGCAAGGTCGGCGGCCATACCTCATCCTGACCCGCAGCGACGCCGTCCCCTTCTTGTCCCAGGTCGTCGCAGTCCCCGCAAGCCGTACCGTGCGTGGCATCCCGACAGAGGTCGGCCTCGACGTTGACGACGGGATGCCCACCGATTGCGCGCTGAGCTTGGACAACATCACGACCATCCGTGCGGCACTCTGCACGCGGCGCATCACCACGCTGAGCGCGCAGAAGCTGGACGAGGTCTGCGAGGCGCTACGTCTCGCTGTGGCCTGTTGAGCTGCAGCCGGAAAGCAGACCTGCGAGCGCGGCGCCCATCGCGGCGAGGTCCGTCTCGGTGGCGGCGAGTGCGGCGTCCAGCGGACCGAGCTCCCGGCGGATCGGGAACGCGGCGACCATCCCCATTCGGCGCACCAGGCCTGGCACGAGGCGGAGTTCCCCGCAGACCCCGACGCATGGCACACCCATTTCGCGGCACATCGCAGCGACCGCGGCCGGCGCCTTGCCCTGCAGGGTCTGTTCGTCGAGACGACCCTCGCCGGTGATGCACAGACCGGCTCCGTCGAGCGCGTCAGCCAGGCCGACCGCGTCGAGCACCAGTTGCGCACCGGGGACGATGCGCGCGCCCAGCAGCGCGACCATCCCACCGGCCGCTCCACCGGCGGCACCGGCACCGGGGATCGCCTGAACGTCGACGCCCGTCAGCGTGCGCAACACGTCGGCCAGGCTGGCCAGACCACGATCCAGACGATCGACGGCCGCCGCGTCCGCACCCTTCTGGGGGCCGAATACGTGGGCCGCGCCATCGGGTCCGTGGAACCGGTTGCGCACGTCACACGCGACGTCGATCGTGACATCGGCCAGGCGGGGGTCAAGCCCGGTCAGGTCGATCTGCGCGACGCGCGCAAGGTCTGATCCCAAACCGTCCAACGCCGCGCCTGCGTGGTCCAGCAGACGCGCGCCCAGAGCGCGAGCGAGACCGAGCCCCCCATCGTTGGTCGCGCTCCCACCCACGGTCACGATGATCCGCTGGGGCTCGGCGTCGAGCGCCGCCCGGATGAGCTGCCCCGTGCCGAACGTGCTCGTCGTCTCGGGGTCGCGCTCCCTGTCGGTCAGGCGTTCGTATCCGGACGCACGCGCCAGCTCGACGACAACGGTGCCACCCGGCAACAGGCCGATCTCCGCGGACGTCGCCCGGCCGAGCGGGTCGGACACCGCAACACCGCGGACACGCCCCCGACGTGCCGCGACGAGTGCGTCCAACGTCCCTTCACCGCCGTCCGCGACCGGGACGATTCGGGTCTCGACCCCAATGACCGCCAGGCGAACACCGGCGGCGATCGCGCGGGCGGCACCCGCTGCCGACAGCGCACCCTTGAATGCCGCCGGGGCGACGACGACAGGTCCTACGATCGGCGCGGCCAATCCACTCCGAGGAACGCGATCATTTCGTCCTCGGTGCTTCCTTGCAGCTCTTTGGCGTCATCGCCCACCAGCGTGATCTGCTCGGAGTTCGGATCCTCGAGGATGCGGATGATCTCGGCGGCGACCTGGTCGGCCGTGCTCTCGTAGTGCTCCCGCCAGCGACCCATCCCCTGGAACAACGCCGCACCCAATGGCGCGTAGGGTCCATCGGGGTCGGTGATCGATCCCGACCGACGCGTCGCCTTGGAGAACTCGGTCGCCACCATCCCGGGCTCGACCCGCCCGACGCGGATGCCGAACGGACGTCCCTCCAACGCGAGCACGTCCGCGAGCGCGTTGAGTGCCGCCTTGCTTGCCCGGTACACCCCGAGGAGCGGTGTGGGCAGGCTCGCGCCGATCGTCGAGACGAACACCACGGTTCCGCCGCCCGCCTCGCGCATGGCGGGCAGCGCCGCTTGGACGACGGCGAGTGCCCCGAACGTATTGGTCGCGAACACCGCGTGCACTTCGTCCATCGCAACGTCCTCGACCGCGCCGAGCAGCGCGTATCCGGCGTTGGACACCACGGCGTCGAGCGCGCCCCCCGCGAACACCTGGGCAGCCGCAACACCCTGCCGCACGCAGGCCGCGTCGGTCACATCCAGGTGCACGACCTTGACGTCCGGTTGATCGAACGGCGCCGTGGACGGATCGCGCACCCCGGCGACCACCCGCCACCCGCGATCGACCAGACCGTCGACAGTTGCGCGCCCGATCCCACGGGCAGCACCGGTCACCAGCGCGGTCTTCATTGGCAGACCCGGTCGAGGGCAACTATCACGCCCGGCAATCTACCGGCGCTCGGTGTCAACCGGGGGCAGCGGCTCCACGAACACCGGCGGCCTCGACGGGAGCCGGGATCTGCGCCAGCGGCAGCCGGACGGTGAAGACGCTCCCGACCTGCGGGCTTGAGCGCACCTCGATCGACCCGCCGTGGGCGTCTGCGAGACCGCGCGCGATCGCCAGGCCCAAACCGAGGCCCTGCCCCTCGCGCGACGGGTCCGCCTGGTAGAAGCGGTCGAAGACGAACTGCTGCGAGTCCTGGGAGATGCCGGACCCCGTGTCCCGTACGCTCACCGTCCCGTACCCAGCGTCCCTGCCGACGCCGACGATGATCTTGCCGCCCGCCGGCGTATGTCGGATCGCATTGTCCAGAAGGATCAGCAGGATCTGTTCGACGCGCGCCGCATCGGCGTCCACGATGACCTCCAGACCCGGAACCGAGGCTGCCAACTCGACCCCCTCACGCTCCGCGAGCAGATGCCGTGACACGGCGATCTGAGACGCGAGTTCGCCCAGATCCACGGGCTCTCGGACCAGCGTCAACGCACCGGCGTCCAACCGGGCGAGTTCAAGCTGCTCTGCGACGAGCCGCTCCAAACGGCCCACCTCTTGAGACATGAGCCCAAGGAACTCCTGGCGACGTTCCTCGCCAAGACCCTCGTTCTCCAGAAGTTCCATGAAGCCCTTGACCGCTGTCAACGGTGTCTTGAGCTCGTGCGACACGTTGGCAATGAGGTCCCGGCGCGCCCGGGCGAGCCGTCGCTCCGCCGTGACGTCGCGCATGGTGAGCACAACCCCGGCGCCCTTCGCGAGCGGCGCCACGCCAAGGAGCGCCTCGATTCCCCCTGGCAGCGTGGCCTCGGTCGTGACCTCAACGCCGTCGGCGGCGAGACCTGCCTGAACGACGTCCTGCACGGCCTGCGGGAGTTCACCCAGGGTCAGTGATTCGGCGCCGCTGGGGAGGCCCAGCAGCCGCTGGGCAGCGGCGTTCGCAACCGTCACCTCACCCCGTTGGGACACGGCGAGTACCCCCTCGGCCAGCGAGGCGACGAGCGCACGTGCGCGGTCACGATCGCTGACCGTCTCGGCCACAAGCCCTTCGAGCCGTGACGCCATCGCATTGAGGCTCGTTCCGAGCGACGTCAACTCCTGCGGAGCGTGATCCGGCGCCCGGGCCGACAGGTCGCCACTCGCCAGGGTCTTGGCAGTGCCCGCAAGGCTTCGGATCCGGGTCCCCAGCACGCGCGAGATCCAGATGCCTGCCAGCGTCGCAAGGAACAGGGCAAGGCTGACGGCGAGAAGCACGCGACGACGGACAATTGCGATTTGTGCGTCCGCACCGCGCACAGGCGAAGCGGCCTCGAGGACGTATGGGTTGCCATCGACCTGAACCAACTGGGCCGCCCGGATGATCTTGTGGCCACCGGCATCGGCCGACTCGACGCGCGATCGGGCAAGCCCGTCTGCAACGTCCTGCGCGGGCGGGGACAACTGTTCGGACAGGAGCCTTCTGCTGAGCACGAAGAACGGCTGTGACCGCGGGTTGATCTGATTGAACAACCTGACGTCACCTCCGATCTCGATCGCGAGGTCGGACACCTCAGCCGCTGCGGTCGTATACGACAGGTCCTGGCGGTCGCGGAGCGCGACGAGCAGATCGGTGCCACTTCGACGGACCTGCTCGGTACGGATGCTGCTCTCGAGGGTTGGCAGCACGACGAGCATCACCGCGAGGCTTGCGATCGTCCCAACGGCGACGAACGCGGCGACCAGCCACGCCTGCAGGCCGAAGCGCTGCGGACGTTCGTTCACCCGGCGGCGTCCTCGCCACCGAACGCATAGCCGACGCCACGGACGGTTCGGATGAGCACCGGGTTGGCCGCATCGCGCTCGACCTTCTGACGCAGGTGACGCACGTGGACGTCGACGCTCCGGAGGTCTCCGTAGAACGTGCCCTTCCACAGATGGTCCATCAGCTCCTGGCGCGTGAAGACGCGGCGAGGCGAGCGCGCCAACTTCAGCAGGATCTCGAACTCGGACAGGGTCAGGACGACGTCCTCGTCGGCGCGCGTGACCGCACGGGCAACGGGATCGATCTCGAGGTCGCCGAACCTGAGGCTGTCTTCGTGCTCGCCGTCCATGCGACCGCGACGCAGGTTGGCCTTGACCCGTGACACGAGCTCGCGCGGCGAGAACGGCTTGGTGACGTAGTCGTCGGCACCGAGCTCGAGCCCCAGCACCTTGTCCAGCTCCTCGCCGCGGGCCGACAGCATGATGATCGGGACGTTGCGTTCCGCCCGGATCTTCTGGCACACCTCCAGCCCATCCATGCCCGGCAGCATGACGTCCAGCACGACGAGGTCGATCGGCTCGCGCTCCATCGCGACGAGCGCATCGTCGCCGCGGGCTGCGGTCACGACATCAAAGCCGGCGTCCTTGAGCGCATACTCGATGATCGTCCGGATCGACTGCTCGTCGTCCACCACAAGGATTCGTTGGGCCATGGCGGGAATTGTAGGCCTGGAGCGCTCACCACCGCGTGATCGCCCGGTTGTCGCCCGGTTATCGCCCCGGGAGCATCGTCACGGTGCGGTGCCGACGGTGAAGTCCCACGACTGCCCGGGCTCCGGCTACCCTTCACGGAGATGTCCATGCTTCCGCCTCTGCAACCGCCCACCGCACCCCAACAGCCGCCCCGCCGCCGGGGTCGTTGGCTTGCCGGCGCAATCATTCCCGCCGCCATCGGTGCGGGCGTCGCACTCGGTGTCGCAACGCTGGTGAATGACGACACCTCGTCGCGAACCGTGACCGTGACGGAGCGCCCCGCGACGGCGACGACGACCGGGGACACCACCACCCCCGGCCCTGCTCCGGCCGCGCCGACCACGGGCACATCGAGCGGGGGTGACAGCGCCGAGAGCGTCCAGCAGATCGTCAAGGACTCATCACCTGGCGTGGTGCTCGTCGAGCAGCCCAAGGGACTGGGCTCGGGGTTCTTGATCGACCCGCAAGGACACATCCTGACCAACGCACACGTCGTCGACGGCGCAGCGAAGGTCACCGTCACGTATTCGGACGGGACGACTCAGGACGCCAGGGTGCTTGCGGAAGACCGCACGATCGACCTGGCCGTGCTCGATGCCGGCACGCCACCCGCGTCCGCCAAGCCGCTCCCACTTGGCCAGAGCCGCGACCTGACCGTTGGCGATCCGGTCGTCGCGATCGGCAACCCGCTGGGATTCGAGCGCACCGCCACGACGGGCATCGTGTCGGCCGTCAAGCGGCAGATCTGCTCACCCAACCAGTCTGCGATCGCCAACGCCATCCAGACCGACGCGGCGATCAATCAGGGCAACTCGGGCGGGCCGCTGCTCGATCGCCGGGCCCGCGTCGTCGGCATCAACTCACAGATCGTGAGCCAGGGCGGTGGCTTTGAGGGCATCGGGTTCGCGGTGCCCATCGACACCGTCCGCCCCGTCGCCCAGGGGATCATCGCCGGGGGCAAGCCTCAGCACGCATGGATCGGGATCATCGGCGAGCCGCTGACCCCGAAACTCGCCGACGATCTGGGCGTCCCCGGCACGACCGGTGTGGCACTGCGTCGTGTCGATGACCGCGGCCCCTCCAAGAAGGCCGGCCTGCACGGGTCGAGCGCGACCGATAAGGCGCCCCCGAAGGGCGGCGACATCATCGTCGAGATCGCGGGACGACCAATCCGCGACTTTGGCGACCTGAGCGAGGAGATCGGGAGCCGCAGGGTCGGCGAGACCGTCGACGTCACGGTGCTCCGGGACAGCAAACAAGTGGCTGTCAAGCTGACGCTTCAAGACCGACCCGACAACCTCGGCGGCACATGCCAGTAGCGGGACTTGCAATCCGCCGGGCGACGGCGCAGGACGCGGCGCACATCGGCGTCATCTACGACGAGGCCATCGACGGCGGCGCGGCGACGTTCGCGACCGGTCCACACAGCCAGGACGAGCGGCGAGGTTGGCTCGCCGGGCGGGCGGCGACAGCCCCGGTCTTCGTCGGAGAAGACGCCGGTCATCTGGTCGCGTGGTCCGCGCTGGCGCCGTTCTCGCATCGGTCCTGGTACAGCGGTGTGGGCGAGTACACGGTCTACGTCGCGGGGGGGGCACGCGGCCGCGGCGTGGGTCGGGCGATGCTCGATCACCTGGTCATCGAGGCCCCCACGTTCGGCTACTGGAAGCTGGTCGGGCTGATCTTCCCGGAGAACACGGCCGGGCTCGCGCTGGCGCGCGGAGGTGCGTTCGGCGTCGTCGGGCGCCTGCAGGCGCATGGACGCCTCAACGACGAGTGGCGGGACGTGATGCTGCTCGAACGGCATTTGGAGGTCGCGTCCCACGCCGCCCATGACGTGTGAGTCGCCCCGACCCACGGGGCCCGTGGTCCTGCACCGAGCGGGAGACCGCCCATAGGCCGCCCGGCCGCCGTGGCGGAGCGGCGTGGCGAGAGACACGTCAATCGCACCCGTGGTGCGGGGCTTGCTGCCGCGGTCGTTGCAGTCGCTGCGCTCCTGGTGAGCGGGTATCGGACATCGGGCAGGTCGTCCTCCTGCGCCGCACCCTCCTCGCCGCCCGCGACCCTGAGCGGCAATGACCGACGCGACCCGGTCGTCGCGTCCGATGGCGGCGGTGGGATCGTGGCGATGTGGGAGAGCCTGACGGGCGGCCCCGTCGAGGCTGCCGTACACACGCCCACCGGCCCGTGGTCGACGGCGGCGCCACTGTCGGCGCCGTTTGCGCGGTTCCCCTCAGTCGCCGTCAACCCCACCGGGGCGGCGGTCGCCGCCTGGCAGATTCCGGAGTCGGTGCAGACAACGGCCGTGCAGGTCGCCACCCGCGACGCCACTGGAGCATGGAGCCCCCCATTCGACGTCTCACCCGCCCGGCGACATGCGCGCGAACCACAGATCGCATTGACCGGCAATGGCACGGCGCTGCTCGTCTGGCGGCGTGATACGACCGGCGATGACACGGTGCTCGAAGTGACCGAACGTCCGCCTGATGGACAGTGGACCACACCTCAGACGCTCTCGGATCCGAGCGTGCGTTCAAAGCGACCGCGGCTTGCGGTCGCCCCGAACGGCGCCGCCGCATTGGTGTGGGAACAAACCGTCGACGGACGTCTGACGGTGGTCGCCGCAACACGCGCCGGCGATGGCCGATGGTCGGCTCCGCTGACGCTCAGTGGAACCACTGAAGCACACGAACCGGACGTGGCGATCGGACCGACAGGCACAGCGACGGCGGTCTGGATCGACGAAACCGAGAACGGCGTCGCGGTGATGGCGGCATCGCATTCCGGGGATGGGACGTGGTCACCACCTGTCGCGATCGGACGCGGCTCCGCACTGCCCCACGAGACGCCGCGCCCAGGTCGAGCCGACACCGGTGCCGACGTGGCCGTGCTGCGTGACGGACGGATCGCCGCAGCGTGGACCACGGTCGACACTGGGACCAATCGCGCCCAAACTGCGATGACCCAACCTGACGGCACCTGGGGCGCCGCGACCGCGCTCTCCAAACCCGGCGCGGCCGCAAGCGGCGTTCAGGTGACCGCACTCGCCGGCGGCGGCGCGGCCGCCGGGTGGGAAGAGCTCGACGGCGGCCTGATCCGCGCCCACGTGGCCCGTCTTGCTCCTGACGGATCAGCCCCGCTGTGCACGGCTGTGACCACTGCCGTCGCCGAAAGCGGAGCGGTGCGTCTCGTCGGTGGCTCCGCCCCGACCGCGGTGTTCGTCGACTTCAATCGCAGTCGCGTGCAGGCGGCGCAGATCCCATGAAACGCGCAGCCGGTGTGACCATCACCCTCTGCATCGGCGTCTGGGTCCTTGCACGGTGGGTGATCTTCGACTACTTCCAACTGGGCGACACCCGCGTGTATGAACACGCCGCGCGCATGATGGATGCGGGGGCGATCCCGTACCGCGATTTCGATGTGGAGTACCCGCCGCTCGCGACCGAGCTCTTTTGGCTTGTCGGTCGCGTACCGGGCGGCGACTACCAACTCGCATTCTCGATGACGATGCTGGCGTGCCTGATCGCGACGGCACTGGCGGCGCTCCTCATCGCCCGCCGACTTGGTCTGAGTCGCGTTCGTACCGTGATCGCAGTCGCTGTCATCGCGCTGACCCCGGTCCTCTTGGGAACGCTGGTCCAAACCCGGTACGACCTGGTGCTCTCGGCGCTGCTGGGTTGGGTCTTGGTCGCCGCGCTGCACGATCGCTTCAAGTGGGCCTGGACGCTGCTGGCGATCGCAACGGCGGTCAAACTCATCCCGGTGCTGCTCGTTCCCGCGCTCGTCGTGTGGCACCGACATCGGCGATCGGGACGCCAGGCGTCGGTTGGGGCGACCGGCTTCGCAGCAGGGGTCGCGGCGACGTTCGCCCCGTTCTTCGCCATCGCGCCACGCCCCACGTGGCGGCTGTTCGCCTACCACCTGGACCGCCCACCCGAGGTGGAGTCCCTCGGATCGTCCGTCCTCAACCTCACGGGCCTCGACTTCCGCCGGGTGCAGAGCTATGGCAGCGAAAACGTGACCGGACGGTGGGCCGATGCGTTCGCATCGCTGTCGACGCTGCTGATCGTCCTGAGCATCGCGACCGTGGCGCTGTGGATGTGGCGTGCGCTGCGCCGTGAATCAGGGGACGTGGCAGGCGTGTTCGTGGCGGCCGTCGCCGCGTCGCTCGTGGCAGCGGTCCTTCTGGGCAAGGTCATCTCGCCGCAGTACATGGTGTGGCTCCTGCCGGCCGTGCTGTTGGTGCCCGGCACGGGGGGACGCGTGGCAGTCGCCACCATGGTCGTCGCGATGCCGTTGACACAGCTCGTGTTCCCGGCGCTGTTCGCGACGTTTGTCGAGCGCGGCGCAGAGCTTCCCGCATGGCTGCTGTTCGCCAGAAACATGTTGCTGGTGGTGCTCGTCGCCGCCGTGTGGCCGCGCAGCCGCGACGCACCTTCCCGGGTCGTTGACCAGCCTCTGGGCAAACAGCTGCAAACCCCGTGACGCACTTCGGGGGCCGCGCAGCGATCCCTCACGACGGATCGAGCGGCTCGCCCCGACCGAGGCGCATCGTCGTCTGCCAAGATGGGGAGCGTCAGCCCAGGAAGGAATGACGATGGCCAAGAGCGCCGCCCCCACGGCACAGAGCGGTCCGCCCGCCCGCCCCGAAGCGGAGCTGATGCGCGACATGTTCAGTCGAATGTGCCTGATCCGCAGGTTCGAGGAACGCGCGGCCGAGGAATACATGAAGGGCAACATCGGTGGGTTCCTGCATCTTGCGATCGGTGAAGAAGCCGCTGTCGTCGGCACGATCACCGCGCTGCGCCCCACCGACCCGATCACGTCGACCTATCGCGAGCATGGCCAGGCCCTCGCGCGCGGCAGCGACCCCAAGGCCGTCATGGCCGAGCTGTTCGGACGATCGACCGGCATCTGCGGCGGACTCGGCGGCTCGATGCATCTGATGGACATCGGCCGCCACTTCTACGGCGGCTACGGCATCGTCGGTGGCTCGATCCCCCTCGCCGTCGGACTCGCTTGGGCGATTCAGTACCGCGAGGACGACGGCGTCGCGCTCGCCATGTTCGGCGATGGCGCCTCCAACCAGGGGGTCCTCGCCGAAGTCATGAACATGGCTGAGCTGTGGGACCTCCCCGTCGTGTTCTTCGTGCTCAACAACCAGTACGGCATGGGCACGGCGGTGGAGCGCGCGAGCGCCGAGCCGGATTTGTTCAAGCGGGCCGAGGCGTTCAGCATGCCGGCACGGCAGGTCGACGGCATGGACGTCCTGGCCGTCCACGCGGCGGTCAAGGAGGCCGCGCGCATGGCACGCGAGGGCACGCCGTCGATGATCGAAGCCAAGGCCTACCGCTACCGTGGGCACTCGATGAGCGACCCCGACACAACGCGCGCCACCGAAGAGAAAGAGCGCTGGCAGGCACGCGATCCGCTCGTGACCTTCGAACGCATCCTGCTTGGCGATGGGGTGATGACGCGCGAGGAGATCGACACGGTGCGCGATCAGGTCACGGCAAACGTTGAGGAGGCCGTCACGTTCGCCGACCAGAGCCCGGCGGTCCCCGAAACCGAACTGGCCCGCCACGTCTACGCGCACCCTTGGAACGACGACCCGCGCGGCAGCGCCCTGACCAGATGAGCACTGCCGCGCCAACGGCGGCCAAAGACGTGTCCTACCGCGAGGCGCTGACGCAAGCAATGCGCGAGGAGCTCCTTCGTGACGACAACGTCTTCGTCATGGGTGAGGACGTCGGTCAGTTCGAAGGCGCGTTCAAGGTGACACGCGGCCTACTCGCGGAGTTCGGCCCGCGGCGCATCGTGGACACCCCGATCAGCGAAGCCGGGTTTGCGGGGATCGGCATCGGCGCGGCGATGAGCGGTCTGCGGCCGGTCCTCGAGATGATGACGGTCAACTTCTCGATTCTCGCGTTGGACCAGATCGTCAACAACGCGGCGAAGGTCCGGTACATGTTCGGCGGCCAGGTCGCCTGCCCGCTCGTCATCCGAATGCCGGGCGGCGCCGGGCATCAGCTGGCCGCCCAGCACAGTCACTCACTGGATGCGTGGTACACCCACGTACCCGGGTTGAAGGTGGCGTGCCCCTCGACCCCCTACGACGCCAAGGGGCTCCTGAAGACCGCCATCCGCGACGACGACCCGGTCATCTTCTTGGAGAGCGAAGGCCTGTACGCAAAGAAGGGGCCCGTCGGCGGTCCCGACGATCTGGTTCCGTTTGGACGTGCGGCGATCCGTCGCACCGGCAAACACTGCACGATCATCGCGCACTCCCGGATGGTGTGGGTGTCGCTCGCTGCCGCAGAAGAGCTCGCCAAGGACGGCATCGAGTGCGAGGTCATCGACCCGCGCACGTTCCGGCCTCTGGACATCGAGACCCTGGCCACCAGCGTCCGCGCAACGTCCAAGTGCGTCATCGTCGACGAGGGCTGGCCGGAGTGCGGTATCGCCGCCAACCTCTCCGCGCACCTCTACGACGCGTGCTTTGACTGGCTGGACGCGCCGATCCGCCGGATCAACTGCGCGGACGTGCCGATCCCGTACGCCAAGAACCTGGAGCAGGCCGCGCTGCCACAGCCGGCTGACGTCGTCACGGCTGTGCGCGCACTCGTGCGAGGAAGGGGCTAGCGAGTGGATTTCTTGATGCCAAAACTGTCGGACACGATGGAGGAAGGCACCGTCCTGCAATGGCTCAAGCCGGACGGCGCCGACGTGACCAAGGGCGAGCCGATTGTCGAGATCGAGACCGACAAGGCGAACATGATGGTGGAGGCCCCCGATTCGGGGCAACTTCAGATCGTCGCCCAGGTCGGCGACAGTTTGCCGATCGGTGCGCCGATCGCGACGATTGGCGCCGCCGGGGCTCCGACAGCGTCCACTGCGCCTCCCGCCGCCGCCGGCACCGAGCCCGCAGCCGCGACCGAGGCCGGCGTTGAGGCAACCGGGATCCCAACGGCCGACGACGGCACCGGATCGTCAATCGGGCCCGAGGTCCGGCTGCCCGAGGCATACCCCGGCGCCGTTGACGACGACCCACACCCCACGCCGGCTGCGGCGCCGCCGGCGCCTGTGGCTCCGACGCCGCCGGCCGAGGCCGAGGGCGATCAGGTACGGGCCTCGCCATTGGCACGACGATTGGCAGACGAGTTGGGCGTCGACCTGTCGGCGGTCCAGGGGACCGGTCCAGCAGGTCGCATCGTCCGTGACGACGTCACCGCTGCTGCGGCGGCGACGGCCACCACGGCGAGCCCTGCCCCAACCACATCGCAGCCATCGGCTGCCGTACCCGCTGCGCCCGCCGCATCGCCGGCTGTCCCTGGCGAGCGCATCCCGCTGACCCGGCTGCAGCGAACCGTCGCCAAGCGCATGGCCGAGTCCAAGCCGGGAGCCCCGCACTTCTATCTGCAACGCGACGTCGACGTGACCGCATTGATCGCCCTCCGCAGAGAACTCGTCGCAGCCTCGCCCGAGGGCCAGGGACCCTCGGTCAACGACCTGCTCATCCGCGCGGTTGCATTGGCGACCGCGGAACGGCCTGATGCCGTCAGCCGGTTCGACGGCGACGCACTCGTCGCACCTTCCGGCACACACGTCGGCGTGGCCGTGGCCGTCCCTGGCGGGCTCTTGGTCCCGGTGATTCGCACCGCCGACACCAAGCGTGTGGGCGAGATCGCAACCGAGGTCCGCGTGCTTGCCGGCCGCTGTCGCGATGGCACGATCACACCGCCAGAGCTCGAGGGCTCGGTCATCACGATCAGCAACCTCGGCATGTTCGGCATTGACCGCTTCCTCGCGGTCATCAATCCCCCCGAGACCGCCATCTTGGCGGTCGGACGGGCCAAGCCGAGTGCCGTCGTGATCGACGGGGCCGTCGCCGTGCGTGACGTGATGACGCTCACGCTCTCGGTCGATCACCGCGCGGTCTACGGAGCCGAGGCGGCCACGTTCCTGGCCAGGATCACCGAGCTGCTCGAACGCCCCGGGGCACTGGTGTTGTAGACCTCCTGTGGCCGGCGTGTCATCGGCGGGTCCAGCGCCGGATCGACGAGGTCGAGGTACCTGTCTCGACTTTCGGCTAGTTGTTCCGACCGCGGGGTGCGGTACGATCCAAGTCGGATCAAAAGTGGTGTCGATCCATTCCCGTGAGACGCAAGGAGGCAGTGTTGGACAATGGGAGCCACACCACGGGTACCGTCCCACTCAATGGGGTCGGTCGGGGGTACGGTGCGGTCCGGAGAGCCGACCCGCGCATCCTGCAACGCGTCGCCAAAGCCGTCGGCGGGGCACCATCCGTCGTCAACATCGGCGCCGGCACCGGCGCATACGAGCCGCCCAACCGGCGGGTCGTCGCGGTCGAGCCGAGCGACATGATGATCGCGCAACGCCGCGAAGGCGCCGCGCCCGTCGTCAAGGCGACCGCCGAGGCACTGCCGTTCAAAGACGGTGGGTACTCCGCCGCCATGGCGATCCTGACGATCCACCACTGGGACGATCCTCTGGCGGGCCTGCGCGAGATGCGGCGCGTCGCGCGGCGTCGCGCGGTTGTGCTGACCCTGGATCCCGAGGCCATCGGCGACTTCTGGTTCTACGACTACTTCCCCGACATCGCCCGAGCCGATGCACATCGATTCCCGTCGATCGACGCGGTCACCCACACGCTCGGCGGCGATGTCCGCGTCGAGGTCGTGCCGATTCCCCATGACTGTCGCGACGGATTCCTGGCTGCCTACTGGCGCCGACCCTCGTCCTACCTGGCAAGCCATGTCCGGCGCAACATCTCGACGCTCGCGGCGGTCGGCGACGACGACCTGCTGGACGGTCTTGGCCGGCTCTCCGAGGACCTGCGCTCCGGTGCATGGGAGCGCGCGAACGTCTGGCTCACAGAGCGCGACGAGTTGGACCTGGGCTACCGTCTGGTCGTCGCCGAGTACGGAGACCCTCCCGCGGCGGCGTAGTGATCTACGATGCCGGTGTGGCGTTTCTGCTCACGTCGGACCGGATCGCCTACCTCGCGGCGTGGAGGCATCAGCGCGCGATTGCGGCGCGGCGCGGTGCGGGGGAGATTCCAGACGTCGTCTGGCTCTTGGAGCACCCGCCGGTCTACACATTCGGCCGCCACGGTCAGCGCGAGGATCTGTTCGTCGATGACGACACGCTCGCGAGGCTCGGGGCGACGTGCGTCCAGACGGACCGCGGTGGCCAGATGACCTGGCACGGCCCGGGGCAGACCACCGGATATGTCATCGCGGACGTCCGCGCCCACGGCGGCGTTCGGCGGTTCGTCCAAGCCCTCGTCGCCGCAATGGCCGACGCCAGCGGCGTCGCTGACGCTGCGCCCGGTCCGGACGCGATGGGTCTCTATGTTCACGGCCGCAAGCTGGGAAGCGTCGGCATCCGCGTCAACGGTGGCATCGCCACGCACGGGCTCGCGCTCAACCGCGATCCCGACCTGGCCTGGTTCGCGCGCATGTCCGCGTGCGGGGCCCCCGATGTCCCCGCGACCTCGATCGCCGCCGAGGGAGGCGATCCCGATCGCCGACGTGTCGAGGACGCCCTGGGTGTCGCGTTGGCGACGCATCTGGGTTTGGAGCAGCTGGCTCCCATGGATCTGGACCGGCTCGTCGAACCGGTCACCGCGTCACCCGAGTAGTTGTTCCCACGCGACGAGCGCGGCCGCGACCAGCGCGTCGTTCTCTGGATCGATGCCCGCCTGCGAGACCCATTCGGCCAGCGTCGGCCAGTCGACCTCGAACGGCTCGACGTCCGGGTGGGCGTGCCGAAGCACCGTGGCCGCACGCTCGGCGATCACCACAGGTTGACCGCCGCAGCCGCCGCCAGGACCATCACCAAGGCACCGTATCCGTAGTAGTCGAGCAACAACAGCAGGACGGCAAGCGCCAGAAGCAGGACGGCCAGACCACCCCACACGGCCCGTGAGAGCCCTCCCGCACCGAGCGCCCATCCGCGTTCGGGCGGCGCACCTCGACGGCGGGGGCGTTCTTGCTCGACAGTCATGGTCAAGAGGGTAGCGACGGCTCACGACAGCGCTATGTACTACCCTGCGCGACACGATTCCCGCGGAGGCGGCATGCCTGTTCAGGTCGGACAAGAAGCACCGGATTTCACGCTCAAGAACCAAGCCGGCGAGTACGTGACGCTGTCGAGTTTCCGCGGCGCACAAAACGTCGTGTTGATGTTCTACCCCTTGGCGTTCAGCGGGGTCTGCACCCGACAGTTCACCGACCTCAGCGCCCACGAGGGTCGGTACGCCGATGAGCAGGCCCAGGTGTTGGCGATCTCGGTCGACAGCTTCCACGGTCAGGCCGCATTCGCCAAGTCACTCGGATTGAATGCGACGACGATGCTCGCTGACTTCGAGCCCAAGGGGGCGGTCGCCCGGGACTACGGCGTCTACCTCGACGAGCGTGGTCACTCCACGCGCGCGACGTTCGTGATCGACAAGCAGGGCATCGTCCAGCGCGCCGAGGTCGTGGCGACCCCCGATGTTCCCGATGAGGACGCCGTCATGGCCGCCCTCACCACCTGCAACATCTGATTGAGGAGAACCAGCATGGCTGTTTGCGCCCACACCGTGTGTACCTGCGAAGCCGCCGAAGGCAGCGAGTACTGCTCACCGTTCTGCGAGTCCAATACGGATGCTCCCGAATGCCACTGCCACCACGGAGCGTGCGCCGCGCCGCACCACCACTAGCAGGAGGGGTCTAGGGCGAGTCGACCCCGCGGAGCGCAAGCTGGCCACACGCGGCGTCGATGTCGGCGCCGCGTGAGCGTCGCACCGACGGGGTGACGCCGGCGCGATCGAGGGCCGCGATGAACGTCTCGCGCCGGGTCGATGAGCTGCCCCGGTACGGCCCTTCGGTCGGGTTGTACTCGATGATGTTGACGTGGAAGTTGCCGTCACGGACGAGCGACGCCAACCGCGCCGCATCCGAGACCGAATCGTTGACCTCGTGGAGCAGCAGGTACTCGATGAACACCCGGCGGCCGGTCGTGTCGCAGTAGCGCCGACACGCCGCCAGGAGGTTTGCGATCGGCCACCGATTGTTGATCGGCATCAACGCAGTGCGCGTCTCGTCGTTTGAGGCGTGCAACGAGATCGCGAGGCGCACGCTGAGCGGATGGCGCGAGAGTTCGTCGATCCCCGGCACCCAGCCTGCCGTCGAGATTGCGACCTTTCGGGTCGACAAGCCGAGGCCGGCCGGATCGCAAATCTGCTCACACGCCGAGAGCACCGACTGCAGGTTCTGCAGCGGCTCACCCATCCCCATGAACACCACGTTCGTCACGCGCGCGTCGTCACGTTCAGCGGCACCGGCGGCGAACACGACCTGGTCGACGATCTCCTCGTCGGTCAGATTGCGTCCGGCGCCAAGGCGCGCGGTCGCGCAAAACCGGCAACCCAGCGCACAGCCCACCTGGCTCGACACGCACACCGTTCGTCGGCCCTTCGCATGCGCGATCGACACGGTCTCGATGCGTGCCCCGTCACCGGCACGCAGCGCCCATTTGACGGTGTGATCCGTCGAGACCGCCGTCGCCTCGGGCGTCACCGACCAGAACGGCACGGATTCAGCGACGAGTTCACGGAGTGCCTTGGGCCAACTCGTGACCCCGTCCCACTCGAGGGCGCCACGACGCTTGGCCTCGGCAGCCTGGTGGGCCCGGTAGCCCGGCTCGCCCAGCTCGGCAAGAAATGTCTCGACGGCGTTGCTCACGGCGTCGCCGCCGACGGGAGCGCCTTGGGCCCGGTCGCGAACACCGACCACGCAGGTTTCTCGGCGCCGTCCTGGCGCAACAGCCCGAACTGGCGTTCCACGGTGTCCCGCACAGAGCCCCAGATGACCAACCGCACACGCGGCGCTGCCGCCAGCCGTTGCAGACCCTGTGTCACAAACGCCGCCTGATCGGCCTCGGTCAACCCACCGGCTGCGGTCCCGTAGCCGAACCGCGTGATCAGCACCGGCGCCCCGGGCGCGAGCTTGTCGAGCTCCTGCATCAGACGCGGCAACGTCGCAAAGGACGGGACCGCGTCAGACGGCGCACTCGGCGCAATCGAAGGCTCGATGTGCTGCGCAACGGCATCCATTCTGGGATGCAGCACCGTCAACGCCGCCGTCCAATCGAGCACGCTCACCCCACCGAGCGGGGGCGCACTCGTTTCGACATCGCCGGCGCTGCTGCCGACGATGATCGCGTCGGACGACACCGCCTTGATCTCGGTGAACGCCCGATTGAGCAGACCCGCATAGATGGCCGGCGACGCCGGCTTGGTCCCCGACGCATCCCATTGCGGCATCAGCTTGAGCGGGGTGTTGGGCTCATCCCACGGTTCGTAGAGACGCACCCGTGGACGGCCCTGCCCGCGGTACCGGGTTGCGAAAGCATGCACGAAGGCACCATACGCCTCGACATCCGGGGCCACCTCCGGCCCCTTGCCGCCGTTCGCCCAGCCCGGTGATCCCGAGAAGTCGACAAGCGGCTCGATGCGGCGCGCGGCGAGTCCATCCAACACCTCGTCGTACCGCGTCCATTGGTAGGCGGGGTCATTGGGGTCGGTTGGCGCCGCCGGACGCGTCGGAGCGACCGCTGACCATGAGACGTCGACCCGCGTGAACGCCACGCCGCTCGACACGAGCCGTTCGATTCGAGTCGCGACAGAATCGTCGATCACTCCCGTGATCTGATCGTCCTGCAGCCCCACCGTCAGGGCGCCCGCTCGGAACGGGCTCTCGGCCTTCGAACTCCCCTGCGTGTCGCCGGAGTTGACGACGACCAACGCCAGCATCGTGATGAGGGCGGCGAGGGCTCCCAGGCCGGTCGCAACCGAGATGAGGCGGCGGCTCATCGCAGGGCCTCGGCGATCCGTCGCAGCTCCGCCGGGATGTCGCCACCCGGTTGAATCGCGAGTTCCGTGACGCCGTCACGTTCCATTCGATCCATGCGCACGCGCAGCTCGGCGGCTGTGCCGCAGAAGCCGAACCGGGCGATGTTGTCTGCGGTCACGATGGCGGAATCCTGTGGAAGCACGATCTCGGTCAGGTGGCCGCGGTGGAGCTCCTGATGGCGCCGATCGGCCGGGAGCGCGGCGGTCACATCCCGAATGTACGCCTCCGCCTGGCCGCGAAGCCCTGCGTCGAGCCCGTCGAGTCGCCAGGGCTGCTCGCAGAAGGCGTGAAACGCGACTGCCACCACCGGCCCGACGGCTGCCGCCAAGCGTGGACTGTCGAGCGACTCACCCGTGTCCGCCACGGCCCCGACCGCGTGCACCACCAGCGGCAGGTCGGGCCCGACGCCGTCGCGAATGAGGCCCAGGCCCCCGGGATAGAAGACACCGGTCATGGCTCCGTCCGCGATGCGCCGCGTCAACGCCTGCGCCCGAACCCCACGACATGAGACGTAGATCGGCACCTCCCCCGAGCCTTCGGCGCCCCGCACCGGTATCGGGCGAATGGGACGACCACCTTCGACGTGGACGATCTCGTCCCCCGCGAGGAGTGCCCGTAGGTCCTGCACCTCGCGCTCGAGCGCGGCAAGCGACACGGGACCCAGACCGAGCGTGAAGCGCCCCGTGAATCCGGCGCCGACCGTGACGACCACACGCCCGGGTGCGAGCGCCGACAGCGACCGCAGAGCGGCGGCCGTGGCCACCGGAGTGCGCAGACCGGGCACCACCACGCCGATGCCGAGTCCGATCCGCGATGTGCGCTCCGCTGCGAGGGCGAGCGAGACGAACGGGTCGTGGTAGAGCAACGGTGAGTCGTAGCACCACGCGCGGTCGAAGCCGAGCTCCTCGGCCAGGGCGATGTGCCCGGGTGTGTCGCGCACCGGCGCGAAGAACGCCGACAACTTCATACCGCCACCGGGTCGACGTCCGGCGTCGGCTCGTGGTAGACGACGACCTCGCGGAAGTTGCCCCGCCCGACGGTGAGGACGAACGTCGCGATGACGGCGGCGACGCCCGAGAACACGGCCATGGTCGCGGTCAACCCGATCGCGCGCGAGAGGTATCCGAGGCCCACACTCGGCACGGTACCCGCGTAGCAACACATGTAGAGCGCAGAGACGAGCTTGCCGCGCTCGTGCATCGGCACGACGCAGCTGCAGATCGTGGTGCCGCCCTGCAGGATCAAGCCGTTGGTGAATCCCACGACGGCCGCGGCGACGATGACCAACACGACGGTTCCCACCCACGCCGCCCCCACCACGAGCAGCGACGCGATCGTGGACGCCACGATGCCGGTCATGACCGCCCGTCGTGGCTCCATCCGGCGGAAGATGAGCGGTGTGAACGCACCGGCCCCCAGGATCAGAAAGCCCACCAGCCCGACGAGCGCGAGGTTGCGCTCACCGAGGGTCGTGACCATGTAGAGCGGCGCGAGCGACAGGAACGTCGCGTCCAGGAAGCTCATCAGAAACCCTGCGGGCGCGACAAACGTGGCAAAACCACGGAACTGCCCTTTGGGCACGCCGACACGCACCGAGAAGCGCCCGTCGCGACGGCGGGTCAGGGTCTCAGGCGCCAACATGATCGCCCCGATCCCGACGATCATCAGGAGCGCGTGCGCTTTGAACGGTCGGTGGATCGGGTCGGACGCATACTGCGCCAAGAGGCCCGCCAGCCCCGGGCCCAGACCGAACCCCAGGCGGAAGCCGACACCTGCGAGCTGTGCGGCGAGTTCGCGTCGCTCGGGTTTGGCGTGATCGACGACGAACGCCGCGCCGACCCCCAGGAACATCCCGATCGCGAGGCCCTGCAGGACGCGGCCGGTGAACAACATCGGCACCGAGGTCGTGAAGCCGAACAACAACGACGCCCCGCTGATCGTGGCCATGGCGGGCAGGATCAGGCGCTTGCGACCGAATCGGTCGCTCAAGTTGCCGGCGACGAGCATCGTCGGAACGACCGTGGCGGTGTACGTCGCAAACAGCAGCGCGATCGTCCCGGCCGACAGACCGAACTGCTCCGCATACAGGGGGAACAACGGGGTCACGATGCTCGTGCCCATCGTGAACACGACCATCCCGACGAATGCCAACCACGAGCCGCGGGTCATAGCAACGGCTTTCGGTCGACGCCTGCGAGCTGGGGAACGCGCATCGCGCTGGCCGCCGCGACGAGCAGAAACCCAACCGCGGCGAACAGGGCGTTGCGAAAACCGGTGGCGATCAGCTCACGAACGGCGGAGATCGCCCGAACGGTCGCGCGTTCGGCACCCGCCGGGATCGCCGCGTGCATGATCACTCCAAGGGCTGCCGTTCCAAGGGCTCCACCCGTGTAGCGGCTGATGTTGGGCAGCGCGGAGGCCACGCCGAGCTGGTCTGCGGGCACATCGCTGATGGCGCTGGTGGTGATGGGCGACGACGCCATCGCCAGGCCCACGCCGAACATGACGATCCCGGGCAACACCGCGGCATATGACTGCGTCTGTGCGGCGAACGCCGCCTCGAGCGCCCCAGCGGCGGACAGCAGGTAGCCGGCAGTCGCCATCCGCGCGGGGCCGGTCCGAGCGAAGGCCCGACCGGCGATCGGCGAGACGACCACGAACGAGAGGGCAATCGGGCTGATCGCCAGGCCGAGTTGTATCGGACCGAATCCCAAGACGCGACTGAGGTAGAACGGCAGCAGGATCAGCACACCGAAGAGCGCTGCCGACGACGCCCACGACGCGACGTTGCTCGTGCGGACCGACCGCAGACGCAGTAGGCGCAGGTCGAGCAGTGGGTCGGGGATGCTGCGCTCGCGCAGGACGAAGAGCACGATCGCGATGACCCCGACGGCCAGCGCCAGCAGCGTGCGGGCCGATACGAACCCCCAGGCCTCACCCCGCGAGAGACCGAGCAGGACGCCCAGAAGCCCGACCCCGCCGAGCGCCGCTCCCGGCAGATCGAACGAGCGCCGTGCACCGGTTGCCCGGGCGTCGGGCAGCACCAGCACGGCGCCGACGAGCACGAACGCGCCGACGATCGGCGTGAACCAAAAGACGCTGCGCCAACCGAACACGGCAAGCAGCGCCCCAGCGACGTTGAGGGCGACGATCGGCGCGATGCTGATCACCGCCGAGTAGATCCCGAGCGCCTGGCCCCGCTCGCGATGGTTGAAGAGCTCCCCGATGTAGCTGACCGCGGTCGGCGCCATGGCGCACGCCCCGACGGCCTGCACGACCCGGAATGCGATCAGGGACCCGGCGTCCCACGCCGCACCACACAGGATCGATCCGATGATCAGGATGATCACACCGGTGATGAACACGCGGCGACGGCCGTACAGATCGCCGGCGCGGCCTGCGACCGGCAGCAACGTCGCCTGCGTCACGAAGAACCCGGTGACGATCCATGCGATGGCGGTCAAGTCAACGCCGAAGTCGCGGGCCATCGACGGCATCGCGATGTTGACGATGCTGATGTTCATGACCGAGAGCCACATGCCGCTCGCGACGACGACCAGCGCGAACCAACGCTGGCGCGGATGCGCGGCGATGCGTGCCCGCGCGCCGAGGGCATTCGTGGCGAGCGGAGCCCTCACCCCTCCCAGTGTAGGGACCCCTCGCGCCGATCCTCCCAACCCGGTCAGGGCAACCGGCCCACCGGGCGAGGCCGTGATCGGACCGGGGCGGGTACCCTCCCAGCGATGGGACGCGGACAACAGGAGAAGCTCTGGCGCTATACGTCGCTGGTGCGCTTGTGGTCGTGGGCGCTCATCGGGGTCGGCGGCGCCATGTTGCTCGTGGGCGCCGGGCTGCAGGCGGGGTCTGCGACCGGGTTGTCGGCCACGTGGGTCGGCGTCGCCGTGGCGGTCAGCGGGCTGACCGGATCGGTGTTCTATCCGCTGTTGCGTATGTGGCTGCGCAAGACCGCACCGTCCGGCTACCTGCCGAGGGCGACGCGCCTGAGTGGACCGCGCCGCCTCGAGGCCGGTCCCGCCGATTGGCGCCGCTGGGGACTTCTGACCGTCGTGTTCCTGTTGATCGGCAGCGCTGCGATGCTGGCGTTTCTGGTCGGCGTCCTACGCGACAGCGGGCCCGATGGCATCGCCGAAGGGGTGGTCGTCGGGGTGGTCGCCGCGTGGGGCCTGGTGACCCTTGGTGATGCCCGCACCATCGAACGGACCGAACACGTCGAAGGGCGCTGCTACTTCGCGGCGGGTGATCGCCCGACCGCAGCCGGCAACCGACTGGTCTGGACACCGGCCGAGCCCCCGCCTCGGGCGTGACGTCAGACCGCCGACCCGGCACGAATTCGCGGCTGACCCGCTCTGCTAGGATACCCCGCAGGGTATATACACCCCCGTCCCGCTTCGGAGGTTGATTTGTCGATACACAAGGTCATCATCATCGGATCAGGTCCCGCCGGGCTCACCGCCGCGATCTATGCGGCGCGCGCCAACTTGGCGCCGCTGATGTTCGAGGGCTATGGCGCCGGCGGCCAGCTGATGCTGACGACCGATGTCGAGAACTACCCCGGGTTCCCGATGGGCGTCCAGGGGCCCGAGATGATGCAGGCGTTCCGCGATCAGGCCGAGCGGTTCGGCACCGAGATCGTCACGGTCGACGTGACCAAGGTCGACTTCTCCTCGCGCCCCTTCGGTGTCTGGGTCGGCGACGAAGAACACCGCGCCGAGTCCGTCATCGTCGCGACCGGGGCGTCGGCCCGTTGGCTCGGCCTGGACAGCGAGGAGCGTCTGCGCGGCCACGGCGTATCGTCGTGCGCGACGTGCGACGGGTTCTTCTTCAAGGACCAGAAGATGGTCGTCGTGGGTGGCGGGGACTCCGCGGCAGAAGAGGCCCTGTACCTGTCGCGCATCGGCTCACACGTGACCCTGGTCCATCGCCGTGACCACCTGCGCGCCTCCAAGATCATGGCCGACCGCGTCCTGGCAAACGACAAGATCACCGTTCGCTGGAACGCCGACGTGGACGAGGTGCTGGGCGACGGCAAGGTCAGCGCCGTCCGCGTCCGCGACACGGTCACCGGCGACACCGAGGACATCCCGACCGCGGCGATGTTCGTCGCGATCGGACACACCCCCAACACCGAACTGTTCGTCGGCCAGCTCGACCTGGACCCCGCCGGCTACATCGTGGGCGACGGAACCCGCACCAACGTCGAGGGCGTCTTCGTCTGCGGCGACGTCCAAGACCACGTCTACCGTCAGGCCATCACCGCCGCCGGCAGCGGCTGCATGGCGGCCATCGATGCCGAACGCTGGCTCGAGGCCCCCGTCCACCAGACCGCCGGCGCATCGGCATAACCCATCGCACGTAAAGGAATCGAAATGGCAGACAACGTGGTCGAGATCACGACCGACAACTTCCAGGGCACGGTGCTCGAGAACGAGAAGCCGGTGCTGATCGACTTCTGGGCCGAGTGGTGTGGCCCGTGCCGCATGATCGGCCCGGTCATCGAAGAGATCGCCGCCGCACACGACGAGATCGTCGTCGGCAAGGTCGACATCGATGCCCACCCCGCCCTCGCGCAGCGCTACGGCATCACCGGCATCCCGTTCATCGGCCTGTTCCAGAACGGCATCCTGTCCAAGCAGGCCGTCGGAGCGATGCCACGGGCGATGCTCGAGCAGAAGCTCGGGCTGGTGTAGGGACCATACGATGCCGACCTACGATCTGGTCTGTGACACCTGCGAGCACGGGTTCGAGACGTTCCGTCAGGGTTTTCTGCGTGACGAGGACCGCGTCTGCCCGGAATGCGGCACCACCGACGTGCGGCAGCTGATCACCGGGTTCATCACCGCGCGCCCCACGCGGGTCGCGGCGCCGGCCAACGTCCAGCACGTCGGCGGCGGATGTTGCGGCGGCGGCTGCGGGGGTCATTGACCATCGCCACGCAGGCCCCGCAGACCCGTGAGCAACTCGTCGCCCGTCTGCGCCGCGCGGAGGGACAGCTGCGCGGCGTCCAGCGCATGTTGGGCGAGGACGCCGAATGCCGTGACGTGCTGGCGCAACTTGCGGCGGTCAAGGCGGCCGTGGACCAGGTCGGCCTGCTGCTCATCACCGAGCGCTTGCGCTCATGCGTGACCGCCGGGGACGACGGCTGTGCGGATGACTTCGAGCAAGCCGTCGCCACGTTCCTACGCCACGCGACGCTGTCCCACTGACCCCGCGGTTCAGTCGACGAACGACACAAGTGACCGAAGGCTCGTGATCCGCTCGGCGTCATCGTCGCTCCCGCGGCCCGAGCGATCGATCAGCACGGCGCGCAGACCCGCCGCCTGCGCTCCGCGGATGTCTCGCTCCAGGTCATCCCCGACGTGGACGACTTGGGCGGGCTCAAGGCCGAGCGCCTCGAGTGCCTGACGGAAGATCCGTGTGTCCGGTTTTCGCGCCCCGACGACCGCGCTGACGCTGACCGTGACGAAACGTTGCAGGACACCAAGTTGTGCGAGGACCGCGGGCAACGAGCAATCCCAGTTGCTGACGACCGCGCAGCGAACCCCGCGCGACGCCAGCTCGTCGAGCGTCGGGAGCACATCGTCGAAGACCACGTAGCGCAGCGCCCCGTTCAGGATCTCGGTCGCAACGCCCACGGGTGGCGACGATGGCAAGGCCCGCGCGAACGTCGCTGCGCACCGCGCACGCAGTTGTTTGAGGCCGGCTGCGTCGCGCCCCAGATCCTGGTTGCGCCGGTAAAAGTCAACCTCGGCACGAAACGCCGCCGCGACGGTCCCCGCGTCGTGGGAATAACCCGATCGTTCGAGATCGCGCTGCAGACGCGCGACCGGATCGTCCAGCTCAAGCAACGTGCCGTAGGCATCGAAGAACACCGCCCTGGGAAGCGTGTCGGCAGCCACGTTCCCATCCTCGCAGGCGTACCCACCTGAGGTCGGCAAACGGGGGTCCGGCGCTATACTCGTCGGCGTTTGGCGGCCTTTTCGGGAGGAGTCGGGTGCGCATCACGCGTCGCCGCGCGATTGGCGTCACCGTCGGTGTGGTCGTGCTCGCTGCGCTCTGGACTCCGTCGTTCGTCGCCCGTACGTACACGACCTCCGCACAACCCATCGACTTCCTCTCCCGCCCGGACAAGGGATGGCGTTTTCTCTATGACACCGTGCGTCTTTCGCGACACGCAAAGTTGGGATCAGACGAACCGGCGCTGCAGCGGGCGCGGCAGGTGTGGCCGCGGGCTGAGTCGGTCGAACTGGTCTACCTGGTGCGGCCTGTGACCGTCCCCGTCGCCGCCGGTGGGCTGACCGCGCCGCTCGCCGCACGCACAGTGCGTCCCCGCACCCGCCTGACCTGGTTCGTCCGCGGGCGCATCGGCGGACGCCCCCGACAGATCGTGGGGCTGCTCGACTTCCGCTCCGGACGGGTCATCTGGGATCTGCGACGCGTCGTGCGGAGGGCAGCATGAGCTTGATGGCACGCAACCGCCGCAAGAAACGCCACGACCTGCGCCGGGTGCTCTACGCCTGCGCGGGTGGACTGATCGGCGCGAGCACCCTGGTCGCCGCGCACTCGTACACGCTGGTTCGTGACTCCCTGCGCGCGGAGGAATGCGACGCCATCAAGCTCGGACAGAACACCAAGGTCTACGACCGCAACGGGCGCCTGCTCTCGACGATCGCCGCCGAGAACAACCGTGACCCGATCTTCTACGACGATATGCCCACGTTCCTGATCGACGCCACCGTCGCGATCGAGGACAAGAAGTTCTTCTCGCACAACGGCATCGACTACAAGCGGATCGCGGGCGCCGCGGTCAAGGACGTCGGGGGCACTGGGAGCGGCCGCCAGGGCGGGTCGACCATCACGATGCAGCTGATGAAGAACCTGTGCCACCCGACGGAGGGGCGCAACATCTCGGTCAAGCTGACCGAGGCCTATCTGGCCAAGGGCTTCGAGAAGAAGTACTCCAAGAAGACGATCATGCAGCGCTACCTCAACAGCGTCTTCTACGGCAATAACGCGATCGGCGTCCAGGCGGCGTCCCTGACCTATTTCGACCGACCCGCCGCCAAGCTCTCGCTGCCGCAAGCGGCCCTGCTGGCGGGTATGCCGCAGGCGCCCTCGGACTACAACCCGTTCCGTCATCAGGCGGCGGCCCTCGCGCGGCGCAACCTGGTGCTCGACGAGATGGTCAAGGAGGGGTACATCACCGCCGACCGCGCCGCCCAGGCCAAGCCGGCCGGATTGGGGCTCAAGCGCGGGAGCGCCTTCAAACTCAAGCGCGAGGGCTACTACGTCGACTACGTCCAGCAGATCCTCGAGGCGAGCCTTGGGAAGAACGGACGCACGAAGGTCCAGAACGGCGGATTCAAAGTCGAGACCACGATCGATCCGAAGCTTCAGGCAGCCGCCCGCAGCGCGATGCGCGGTGTCCTCGACGCGAAATACCACGGCTTCGATGCACCATCGTCCGCCATCGTGATGCTCGACCCCAAGACGGGATACGTGCTCGCGATGGCGTCGAGCGAGGAGTACAGCACCAAACGACAGTTCAACGTCGCGGGACCGCAGGCGCTCCGGCGTGCCGGATCGACGTTCAAGACCTTCGTCTTGACGACGGCCATTGAGCAGGGGATCAGCCCCAACACCCGCTACTTCAGCAAGTCACCGCTCAAGGTTGCCGGTCCCGGTTGCCCCGGGCAGGACCCGAGCTATGCGGTGCAAACGTATAGCCGCAAGGGTGGCGGCATGAAGACGATCCAGCAGGCCACCGTCACCTCGGACAACAGCATCTACGCCCAGATCACGTGCGATGTCACACCGCGCGCGGTCTACGACACGATCCGGAAGTTGGGGATCACATCGCTGATCCCCCAGGATCAATACAACGTCTCACTGGGCCTCGGCTCACCGAATCGCGGGGTCAGCGTGCTGGAGATGGCGCGGTCCTACGCCCCACTCGTCAACGGTGGCTACCGAATCAAGCCGCTTCCCATGACGAGGCTCCTTCGGCCGGATGGGAAGGTCATCAAGTTCAAACCGAAGCGCACTCGGGTGATTTCGGACGGAGTGGCCGCCGAGGTCACCAAGATCCTTCGCGCAAACGTCATCGGCGGCACGGGCACGACCGCCAATCTCCCGAACGTGCCCGTGGCCGGAAAGACCGGAACCGTTGACGAGTTCAAGGACGCCTGGTTCGTCGGCTACACACCGAAGTACGTCACTGCGGTCTGGGTCGGATACCCGGACGCTCAGCGTTCGATGCCCGGCGTCGCCGGCGGAACGCTCCCGGCCAGCATCTGGCGCCGGTTCATGGATGTCGTGACAGCCGGTGAATCCGGCGAGGCCTTCCCGACACCGAAAACTCCGGCGATCTTCAAGCCGTTCTCCAGCTACTGGACGCGCCAGGCGTCGGCCCTCGCGGCCGCCGCGACCAAGGTGAAGGCCGATGCCGCGGCCAAGGCCAAAGCCGCGGCCGACAAGGCCAAGGGAGACGCGAACGGTGATGGCATTCCCGACACGCCGGGCGCGCCGCTGCCACCGGTCACTCCACCGACGACCACACCTCCACCGGCGACGACACCCCCGACGACGACACCCCCACCGACAACGACGACCCCATAGC
This sequence comes from Actinomycetota bacterium, assembly GCA_031366605.1. Lineage (GTDB taxonomy): Bacteria > Actinomycetota > Thermoleophilia > Miltoncostaeales > Miltoncostaeaceae > CALMEC01. Next base: position 29,725 of record JANLOO010000037.1, read on the forward strand.
GGTCGCCGTGCAACGGCTCCGTCGACTCGCCGACCGCATCGCCAGTCCGTGGGGCGCCGCGGCGGTCGCGGGACTCATCGCCCTGGCGTTCGTGTTGTTCTTGCCCGCGGGCGAGGACGCTGCGGCGCACCTGTACCAAACCCAGCGGTGGAAGGACTGGGGGTGGCAGTTCTGGGACAACTTCTGGTACGCGGGCCGGTACAGCCAGATCAACTACAGCCTGCTCTACTACCCGCTCGCAGCGATTCTGGGGACCGCCACGATCGTCTCGGTGTCGGTCGCAGGCGCCGCGGCGGCGTTCAGCCGGATCATCCATCAGCGCTGGGCGAGCGTCGCGACGTGGCCCTCGGTGGCGTTCGCGTTCTTGGCGCCGCTGCCGGTGCTGACCGGCACATACCCGTTTCTGCTCGGGCTGGCGCTGGGGCTGGCCGCCCTGGTGGCCCTGCAGGCGGGGCGACGCAAACTGACGCTCGTGCTCGCCGCGCTGGTCGCGGCCGCGCATCTGCTGGCCCTGCTGCTCTTGATCACGGCCCTGATCGGCATCGCCGCTGCCACCCCTCGTTGGTGGCAACGCCACGGGATCCGCACCCTGGCATTCGGGCTCGCGATCGTCGTCGGAGCAGCCGCGTTGCTGTGGCGTGCGTTCAGCACCCCGGGCGGTGAGTACCCGTTCAACGTCCTGGACCTGGCCGTCGTGCTCGCCTTCTGCACCGCCGGGTGGCTTCTGGCGCGCGGGCGTCCCGAGCTGCGCGTCTTGCTCGGCATCTTCGGCGTCTATGCGGTGCTCGCCGTCACCGCGTTCGCCATCTCGTCACCGATCGGCGCCAACGTCGGACGTCTGCTGCTGTTCATGGGCGCGCCGCTGCTGTTGGTGCCGCTCGCGGCCAGGGGCTTTCGACCACGTGGTCTGACCATCGCGGTGCTGGCAGGCGCGTTGTTGTGGCAGACATTCCCGGCGGTTGCCGGTCTTCGGACCGCCAACGCGGCGCGATCCTCCAACGAGGAGTTCTGGTACCCCGTCGAGGCGTTCCTCGCCGCGCACGGCGACCCGAATCATCGGATCGAAGTCGTCGCGACCGACCAGCATTGGGAGGCGTTCTTCTTGGCGCGACGCGGCGTCCTGTTGACGCGGGGCTGGTACCGGCAGGACGACTTCCCCGCCAATCAAGATCTGTACGGCGAGTTGACCGCCACGAAGTATCTGACGTGGCTCAGCCGCCTGGGCGTGCGATACGTGTTCTTGCCGGACGACAAGCTGGACTACAGCGCACAGGCCGAAGCGGCGCTGCTACGCATATCGCAGGTGTTGCCGCAGGTGGCCCGCGTCGGTGATTGGTCGGTGTTCGAGGTGCCGAACGCGACACCAATCGCGACGCCTCCGGATTTGATCGAGGTGCGGAGCATCGACGCCAGGGAGGTGACGTTCGAGGTCAAGCGTGCAGGCAACTACAAGCTGCGGCTGCGCTACACCCCGTACTGGCGTGTCATCCGCGGTGAGGCCTGTGTGGCGCCGCGTGAGCCGTGGGCGACCGAGCTTCGCGTCGCCCAACCGGGCACGATCACGCTGCGCTTCGAGGTCGGCGTCGGCAAGGTCGTCAAGGCGGTGCTGGGACGTCAGGCGGCCTGCGTCGATCCGGCTACGGTGGCCCCTGCCGAGGTGCCCACGAGGGCCCTCCGAGAGTCCAGTCAAGGTGTGGTTGGAAGTCGTTGACGAAGAGCGCCCACAACATCCACGCGATGATCGAAACGACGCCGAAGAACGCGCTCGCGCGGTAGATCGTCAAGGCGAATGCGTTGCCGGTGGTCTTGCGAAGCCACGGCCACAGGGGATCCTTGGGCGCGACCTCCGCCTCGAAGTAGGCCGTCGTCAGCACCCGCCAGCGGGTCACGAGCCAGCCGGCCCAGAACAAATCCCACGCCCCGCCCAGGGACGTGTAGTAGGCGATCGCGTCCTTGCGGCGTCCTGCTTCGCCGACGTATTGCCAGACGTCCAGGTGCGCGTGCCAGTCGGTCAGTGGCCAGAACAACATCACCCCGACCGAGTCGAGCGTGTCCGAGAGCACATGCGCCCACCCGCCGATCAGAAATGACACGGCCCACAACTTCTGCTTGGACAACAGCAGGATGACCAGCGCGACGACGATCGGGAAGATCAGCGTGTGCGTGAACCCCACGCCGGGAAACCCGCGGTGCAGCTGCACGGGGTCGCTGACGAGCTCCTTGTCGCCCGCGAAGTCGAGCCCGTACACGGCCCACTTGGTGAACAGGTCGGGTGAGTAACTGCCCAGGATGCAGAACGGCACGCTGATCGCGACGCCCAGGTGCGCCTTGATCAGATACGGCTCGATGTCGTGGGCGGCCCAACTCACGTGAAGCGGCCCAGGATCTTCGGCGCCAACGCAGTCACGATCAACACGAACACGATCGACTCCTGGAATCCCAGCAGGAACGCCGGTGGGTATGCCACGCCCAGCCCGATGTAGATCGCGCCCGCCACCAACCAGTAGACAACGGCCGCGCGCCCCGATCGGGCAGGTGTGGGCGCATCAGTGGCGGGCGGCTGCTCGGGCATCGGCGGCACTGTAGCGATCGCGCCTGCATGCGGAGTACGGTGCGTCGCCGATGAGTGCCATCGATGACATTCGCGTGATGACCTGGAACCTCTTCCATGGAAACGACGGCGCTCGGCTGGGGCCCACGCTGGGCTCGGCGCTCTTGGGCCGAGCCATCGATGACGGTACCCACGTGCACCTGAACAAGAAATGGCTACCGCAGATGGCAGCGGTGATCGCGTCCCGACGGCCGACGATCGCCGCGCTGCAGGAGGTCCCGCCACTCGGCGTCGCGATACTGGCTGAGGCCACCGGCATGCAGGCGGTTCACGCCGTGATGCCACCGCTGATCGGCGGTACGCGGCTGCGCGGCCGGCTTGCGGCACGCAACCCCGACCTGTGGCAGACCCACGAGGGCACCGCCAACGCGCTGCTCATCGCACCCGACTGGGAGATCGTGCCCGGAGGCTCATGGACGGTCCGCCACAACCCGCCGGGCTTCGTCGCCCGTCATGCGCGCGGGTTCGCGCTGCCGCGCCGCGAGGTGATCCACTGGTTTCTGGAGCCTCGCCGGTTGGTTGCCGCCCGATTGCGACATCCGTCCGGTCAGACCCTGACCGTCGTGTCGATGCATTGCCACAACTCACTGGCGTGGGAACTCATCGCCCGCGAAGTGCGTCGCGTCGTGCCCAAAGTCCTCGAACGCGTCCCGGCGGATGAGCCCGTGCTTGTGGCCGGGGACCTCAACGCGGCCGGGCGCGAGCACCCTGCCATCCGTGCATTGCAGGACCTGGGCCTGGCGGAGGCGACGATCGATGAGCTGGTGTTGGACCACATCTTCCACCGCCACCTCCAGGTCGTCGCCCCTCCGCGTGCGCTCGACGCGGACGTTCGCGAGTTGCCGATCACCTGGAGGGGCAAGCCGCGGCACGTGTTGCTGTCAGATCACGACCCGGTCGAGGCCGTCTACCGCGTGGCGGCGCCGACCACCTGACGGACACCCTGGGCGAACGTCGCGACATCCGCGTCGGTCGTGTCCCATGAGGTCATCCACCGGACCTGACAGGTCGCGGGATCCCACGGCCAGAAGAAGCACCATTGCCGCAGCGGCTCGATCGCCTCGGGTGGAAGGCGCGGGAACAGGCTGTTGACCTGCGGGGCCTGCCCGTGTGCGACGCCGGGGACGTCGCAGGTCAACGTGTAGAGCTGCTGCGCCATGGCGTTTGCGTGTGTCGCCGACGCGATCCACAGGTCGTCGTCGATCAGCGCGGTGAACTGCGCCGCGACGAACCGCATCTTTGACGCGAGCTGCGTCACCTGCTTGCGCACATACCGCGCCGATCGCGCCAGGTCGGGATTGAGGTAGACCACCGCGTCCCCACCGAGCAGGCCGTTCTTGGTCCCGCCGAACGTGAGTACATCCACCCCGGCGTCGACGGTGCACGCACGGAGGGCCGCGACGGTGCCTCCGAGCGCGGCGACGGCGTTGGCGATCCGGGCACCGTCCATGTGGATGCGCATGCCGTACTGATGCGCCCGCTCACACAGGGCTCCGACCTCGTCGGCGGTGTAGACGGTGCCCAGCTCGGTGCTCTGTGTGATCGAGACGACGCCCGGCTGCGCATGGTGTTCGACTCCCAACAGGTGAGCGAGCCCGTCGAGCTGATCGGGGCGGAGTTTTGCGTCGTCAGATGGCAGCTCGATGATCTTGGCGCCGAGGATGCGCTCGGGGGCACCGGTCTCGTCAGCGGCGATGTGCGCCCATCTGCTGCAGACGACCGCCTCGGCGGGACCCAGCATCGTCGCCAGGGCGAGCACGTTGGCGCCCGTCCCACCGAACGTCAACAGCGTCTGGGTCTGCGCACCGAACAGTTCGCAGAACCGCGCCTGACACGCACGCGTCCATTCGTCGTCGCCGTACGCAACGGCATGCCCGACGTTGGCGCGGCTCACCGCCTCGATCACCGCCGGATGGGCCCCGGCCGCGTTGTCGCTGGAGAAGGACCGGCTCGGTGGCATCGGCATGGCCATCGGTCGCAGTATCCCAGCAACGCCCCCACATATTCGGTACCCTCGCGCCATGTGCGTGTTCTGCTACAACCCCGGTCTCGCAATCGGTGAGATCACGCTGGTCGCCGGCCCAATCGCAGGCGCGGTCGTCCAGCGGATCAAGTCGACACTCGGACTGGCAACGCCGTCCGAGGAGGCTCAGTCCGAGCCGACGCGGACCCACACCAGCGAGACCGCCGAGACCACTGCTCCTGCAGCCGCGGCAATGAACGCCGCCGGCTGAGCCCGAAGCGGCGCGGGCGGCCCATCGGCAACACCGACGGGCACCGCAACGCTGGTGATCCGGAACACGCTGAACAACGCCCATCCCAGGCAGATGGCCCCCGCGACGGTGCAGATGCCCCCAAGCCACCGCGCGACGACGGTCATCGGATCAGGCCTGCGCACCGCGATGACAAGACCGACTGCGACGATCACACAGGCGAGCAGCGGCAGGCTCCACAGCTCACCGCTGACGCCGACGCCGCTGCGCACGACGCTGCGTCCCGGCAGGTCCGCGCGGTACCAGCGGGCGAACGGCAACGTGCCGATGATCGCTCCCAGGACCGCCACGCCGATGCCGTACCAGCGCGTCACGGGATGGCCCCCGTGCGTCGCAACACCAGCACGCCGTCACGGTCGAAGATCGTGGTGAAGTCAGTCCGCCGGCGAAGCTCCGCGACGCGTGCAGCGTGTTCGGCGGGTTTGAGCTCGTCCCCGATGTCGGCACGATCGGTGTCCACGACGACGAACGCCGCATCCGCGATCGCGGGGAACGCCAAGATCGTCCGGCGATCGGACAGATGCCCGGCGATGCGGTTGCCCGCAGAGACCGCGGCTCCGTCCGGGACCAACTCAAGCGCTTGGCGCAGCACCGCGGCGCGGGCGGGCACCGTGAACTCTTCGGTCCGGACGTTCGATCCGCCGGGCACGTGTCGCCAGAACGGCAGTGGACCCAGCAGGTACCCCGAGACCACCACCGTCGCGATCAGGACCGTCGCAACCGCGCGCGACGATGAGAGCGATCGGCGCAACCAGGGGGGCCGCTTGCGATCCCTGAGCGAGGCGAGCCCGCGAATGGCCGCCGCCAGCAGGAACGGCGCGATGACCGCCGAGTAGTGGTACTCGATGTGATGCTGCTCGGGTCGACTCGAAAGGACGTTCAGAATCAGGTCGGGCAGCGCACCCGCGGCGAGCAGGGGGGCCCCGAGCGAGAGCGCCAGAAGCGGCAGCAGCAATGCCAGGACGTAGACACCCCGATCCTGGGTCGCGGCCACGCTGACCGCGTCCCACGGGTGCGTGGCGATGGTCCTCAACACGCCCCCGACGCCGGTGCCCAAGTCGCCGTAGCGATCCGCCACCAACGCATTGCCACCACCCGTGTTGTAGTGCGGAATGACGACTCCGACCGCGATGGCGGTCCACGCGAGCGCGCCCACCGCGAGGAGCGCCCCCGCCCACCGGCGCCCGAGGCTCACGATCATCCACAGGCCCAACACGGCGAGCGCCAGGCCCACCTGTTCCTTGGTCATCGCCGCCAACACCGCGAGCACAGCGAGCGTGACATACCGACCGGCGACGGCGGCCCAGATGCACCACAGGATGAGCGGGGCTGCGAGCGTCACCGGGTGGAAGTCGAAGAGCGTCGCCCACTGCACCGCAGGCAACAGCAAGGTGACGGCGGCGAAAGCGACCGCCAGCCGGTCGTCGTGGAGCCAGTGCCGGGCGAGGAGGAACGCGGGTGGCGCCATCGTCGCAACGGCCAGCGTTTGCACGACCAACAACATCTCGGGGTGTGGCCAGATTTTCCACAGCGGCGCGAAGAGCCCAAGGATCGGGTCGACGTGTGCGCCCAGGCGCGAGACCCGCAGACCATCGGGATCGGTCACACGGAACAGTTCACCGCGTGATGCACTCCAGACCGCCTGGGTCATGTTGCCCAGGTCGTACCGCGCGGTGAAGAAGCCTCGGTGGCGTGCGAGCGAGAGTGGGATGAACGTCGCCGCATACACCGCCATGAGCCCCGCCACACTGGCGTATGACCACCGCGCCGGGCGTTGCAGCGTCGAACTCACCGCCTGCGTCCGACAAGGACGGCGGCGCCGACGAACACCAACTCGAGCAGCGTCATGACAAAGCGGAGGCCGAAGGACAGCGCCAGGGCGACCTCACCCGGCACGTGACGTGCGAGCACCACCGCCAAGATGCCGTCACGCACGCCGATCCCCGACGGGATGATGAAGGCGAAGAACGAGATGACGAACGCGAACATGAACGCGAGCCCGATCTCGACCACGCCGCCGATTTCGGGTCCGGCTGCGGCGCGCAGGAGTGCCCACACCCCCACCAACAGCACCACGGTCCCCATGGCGTAGAGGACCAAGAGCTTGATGACCTGTCGCCCGGTGAACAACGCATCGAGCGGAGGGCGCCCAGTGCGGCGCAGGACCCACGTCGAAAGCGTGCGGAATGGAACCGGATGCAAACAGATCAGCACGACCGGCACCACGAGCAGCAGCCACAGCAGGCGCGCGTCGCCGGGGTTTCCGTACCCGGCGAGAAACCCGACCGAGGCCACCGTCCCGATGCCAAGTGCGAGGGCCTGCTCGTAGATCGTCGCCGCCAGCGTGGCTCGCTTGGGAACACCTTCGTCGTGGGCCATCACCGCCCGTCCGACGATCATCATCACGTTGCCCGGGATGTACCGCGCCAGGAGCGACCGCGCCCAGATGGACAACCCGACGCGACGGTTGGGATGCACCGGCGACAGCCATCCCACCGCCGCGCCGTAGGCGAGCCCGTTCATGACGTACGCCGCGATGAACAGGACCGCGCCGAGCGCCAGCCACCCCGGTTCGAGTCGCCATTGATACTGCGAAACCTTGCTCCACCCACGGGCGAGCGCAATGCCCAACGCCGTGACGACCAGCACGATGACGATCGTCGTGATCCACCGCCGACGTCGCGACCGGGTGGACGCCGGCGCAGGCACCGTCTCAGGGCTGTCAGTACTCACGCGGAGGACCATACGCCGCTGTCCACACGTGCTTCGGGGGCCTCTGCGCCACACCGGGGCAGCGATGGAATCCAGCCGCCGTCAGCGCTTGAGCCGCCCGGAGGGTGGCTCATAGGCCGCCCAAGAGCCGCGCTGGGGGCGGCGTCTGAGCCGCTAAGGCAGGATCCCGTTTGCGCGCAGGAGGGTTTGCGCGGCAACGGCTGGGTCCTGCGCATCCAGCTCGACCTGGCCGATCAGTGTCCTGAGGGTGGTGGTGGTCACGAGCGCCGCGACGCGATCGAGCGTCGGCGTCAAGGTCGGGGGTGCGGTCGCGAGGTAGGCCTGGCTCGCGACGACCAGACCGTGTTGCGGCGTGCCCGCCAGTCGACGCGTCAGGTCGCGCAACGCAACGAGGTTCAGACGGGCAGCGCGAGGCTCGGCGCCGCTCGAGAGTACGCAGTGCGCCTTGCCCCTGGCGATCAGATCGAACCGTTTGGTCCCGCTCGCGACGATGACGCGCCGAAACCGGACGTGCAGAGCCGCCAGACCGTCGCCGCGCACGACGTGCGCGGCCGTCGCCGCATATGTCAGGTTGCCGGCGGCCCGCCCCAGCTTGAGGAGCCCGGTGAGCTTGTGGGCCTTGACCGTCGACGGTCGGCACGCCACCTGCGGCGCATCGTCGGCCGGGTCGATCGCAAGCGGCACCTGGGCGCGGACGGCCAGTTGCGCGGTCAGCGCGGCATTCAGCTGGACGTCGTCACGCAGTTTGGGTCGTGCGAGCACACGTTCGAGGAGTGTCGCCGTCTCGGTCGCATAGACGTCGATCGTGCCGGCCGTGAGCGCCCCGTCGGCGGCGGCGGCCGACGGCAGCGTCGCCCGCGTCACGGTGAAGCCCTGCGCCGTGAGCGCCTGGGCCGAGAGTTCGGCCGTCAGGCGACTCGACGTCGTCCCGCTGTCGGCGAGCGTCAGCTGCGTGCCTGAACCGGCACCGAAGCCGGTCGATGCGGCGGCCAGCGCGGCCGCGGCGGCGACGACGAGGCTACGTAATGCTGACAAGTGTTCCGAACGCCGCGAACGCGTAGACACCGGGCGCCTCGGGATAGCCGATCCGGATGCAACCGTGCGACGCGGAGTATGCGGGCACGTTGGGGTACTCATGGAAGGCAAAACCGCCCGAGAAGTAGCTCGCATACGGCAAGAACACGCTGAACGGAAGCGACCACGACATGCGTTCTTTGCGGAAGACGTGGAAGGTCCCGCGGGGCGTCTTGCCCCCGGCGCCGGTCGAGACGTGCACCGCGCGCACAACCTGTCCCCGCTCGATCAGGAGCGCCACGCCCTTGAACCGGTTGACCTCGATGCGGCGGGACTGGCTCGCGACCCGGGGGGCGGGGATCTTCGCGACCGTCGCCCGCCGGCGCGTCGCGAGGTTTGCCTCACCCGTCCGGGGCAGCCCTTCCCAGGCCTGGAACGCAACCAACGCCTGGGACGTCCGGTAGTCCAGCCGGCCGTTGACCACACCGGGCGACAGGTACTTGAGCTGCACGAGGCGCCGTTGCAGCGCGGCCATGCCCACCGGGATCGGGCCGATGATCTCGCGTTTGGTCAACGAACCGAGCGTGATGACCGCCCCCGGATCCTCACCCGGCGCCGGGACGGGCTCGTCTGCGAACAGAATCTGCACGCCGACGACGTCGGCCGCGCCGGTCACGGTGTGCGCGATCTGTGCGAGCCGCTGATCCACGATGTCGCCGGCACCACCCACCGCAAACGTCTCGGGCAGGCGTAGGAACGCGACGCCGTTGGCAACGACGATCTCTCGGACGACGACACCCTTGGGGATCGCGCTTCTGATGCCATCTCTGCGCTCGACGGCGGTCGGTCCACGAAACAGGGCGGTCACCGCAACCTGCAACGGGTCGCCACCGGTCGGCACGACGCGCTCGACCGTCTGCAGGCGATCGTCGCGCGTGAAGAACACCTTGACCTTGGCGGCGGCCAGTGCGGACGAGGCCGAACCACCCAGGGCCACGACACCGATCACGAGCAACATCATCAGGCGCACGGCCCGTCGCTTGGCGATCGTCACACCGGGAATTTACACGAGCGGGCCCTGAGTCCTCTTCCCAAATGTCGACGCGTCGATGACGCGGTCGATCCGCGCAGTGACTTCGTCCACATCGCGGCGCAGGTGGTTGCGCTGGATCATCTCGCTGACCAGGCCGATCGTGAACAGCTGGACCCCGACGACGGTCAACAGCACCCCAAGCTGCAGGAGCGGCCGTTGCCCGATCGAGTGGCCCAGGATCTTGATGATCGCGAGGTACAGCGAGATCCCCACACCGACGATCGAAAAGACCAGACCCAACCCGCCGAACAGATGCATCGGCCGCCACCGGAAGCGCCCGATGAACATGATGGTCAGCAGATCGAGAAAGCCCCGGACGTAGCGCTCCAGACCGTATTTGGACACGCCGAACTGGCGCGGCCGATGGTTGACCGCCATCTCCTTGACCCGAAACCCCTCGGTGACCGCCATCACGGGGATGTACCGGTAGAGGTCCCCGGAGAGTGAGAGCGACTTGACGACCTGGGAGCGGTAGGCCTTGAGGCCACAATTGAGGTCGTGCAGCGCGAGTCCGGACAGCTTGTTGGTGACGCCGTTGAAGACCTTGGATGCCGCCCGTTTGGTCCACGGGTCGCGCCGATCGGCCTTCCAACCGCTGATCAGGTCGGCGCCGTCCTCGAGCGCGGCGAGCATCGCCGGGATCTCACCGGGATCATCCTGGAGATCCGCATCCATCGTCACCACGGCATCACCGGTCGCGGTCCGGAACCCCGCCATCAGGGCGGCGCCCTTGCCGAAGTTGCGACGCAGCACCACGACCCGGACCTCGGCCTCGGTCGCGGCGAGCTGCTCGAGCACCTCGGTGCTGCCGTCCGTCGAGCCATCGTCGACGAACACCACCTCGGCAGGGCGGCCAAGGGCACGGATGACGGGAAGGACCTCGTCCATCAACGGACGCAACGACTCGCACTCGTTGTAGACGGGGATCACGATCGACACGGATGTCAACAGGTTCATAGGAGGGCGATGCTAACGACCCGCGATATGGTCCCGGGCGTGGCTGACGGGTTGTCGTACGAAGAGGCGCTTACCACCGTGCTCGCCGCGTGTCGACCCGTTGGCACGGAACGCATCGCGTTGTCGGCCGCGTCGGGGCGCGTCTTGGCGGTTTCGCCCCGGGTGGCGTCGCCATTGCCGCCGTTCGCCAACAGCGCGATGGACGGCTTCGCGATCCGGCTGGCGGACGTCCCCGACGGCGGTGGACGGCTTCCGCTCGATCCGGCCGTGCCCGCCGGCACGGATCCTCCGCCGTTGCGACCCGGGTTCGCGGCGCCGATCGCAACGGGCGGACCGATTCCTCGCGGCGCAGACACGATCGTGCCGATCGAGGACGCCATCCGGTCCGATGGGCACGTTGTCGTGCCGGGCGGCCTCACGCCGGGCGCGCACGTACGCCTTGCGGGCAGCGATCTCGCGCGTGGCCCGTCGCCGCTGCTCCCCGGCGTCCCGCTCGATCCGGCCGCCGGGGCGGTGCTCGCCGCGATCGGCGCAGTCCAGGTCGAGGTGTTCCGGCGACCGTCGGTGACGGTGCTCGCCACCGGGTCGGAGCTCGTTCCCCCGGATCAGGCACCCGGTCCCGCGCAGATCAGGGATGCCAACTCCACAGCGCTCGCCTGGGCGCAGACGCGCGCAGGCGCAGACGTCCGCCATGTGGGGATTGCAACGGACGATGCCCAGGCATTGCGCGCGCTGCTGCAGGACGCGCTCAACGCAGACATCGTCATCACGTGTGCGGGCGTGTCGGTCGGCGAACGGGACCTGGTGCGCGTGACCCTCGCCGAGCTGGGCGTCACGCCACAATTTTGGGGGATCGACCTGAAGCCCGGCAAACCCGTCGCATTCGGGATGGCAGGAACGGTCCCCGTCATCTCGCTACCGGGAAACCCGGCATCGGCGCTCGTGTGCTCTGCCCTGATCGCAGAGCCCGCAACACGGGCGCGCGCCGGGTGGACGACACCCCGGCCCCGGTGGGAACACGCGACTGCCGGCGCGGGCTGGCCCGCCGCCGAGGGGCGACTCCACGCCGTTCGCTGCCGGCTGGACCACGGTCCTGAGTGCCTGCGTGCGACGCCGACCGGGGACCAGCGGTCGCACAGGATCGGCTCGATGGTCGGCGCCACCGCGCTCGCCCTGATCGAGGCCCACCGGCTGGTCGCACCTGACGAGGACGTGCAGATCACCCGTATGGGCTGACCCGCGTCGGGTCGGATCAGTCCTTCTTTTTCTTCTTCTTTTTCTTCTTCTTGGGCGGCTCGTCCGGACCGCCGTCAGGTGCCGCATCAACCGCGATGTCCGGCACCTGGATGTGCACCGTTGCGGCGACGATCGGTGTCTCAGGCGGCGTCACGTCAGGAGCGATTGGACGCGCCACCGCCGGAGTTGCGGCCGCAGTCACGGCCGCCAACACTTCGTCCCGCCAGACCTGCGCAAACCCGGGAGCGCTCACATCGATACCCAACAGGCGGGCCGCGCCCGCGTGTGACACCGGAAACCAGCACATCGCGAGTGCGACGAGCGCAACCCGATCCCGATCGTCGCCGAGGCCTTCAAGCGCATCGCGGAGCGCTTCGGCATGGGGTTCGCCCGACACGATGCCGTTTTCGCGATCGATCAACTTGACGAGCGATGTCCGGGACGTCAGCAACGCCAGGAACGCGTCGACCGTCTCGCCCAGACGGGCGGCGGGCTCACGTGTGCCTCCCGCGTCGCGCGCGCGGAGCGTCTCGGCCAAGATGCGAAACGTCGCAGCGGCACGCTCGATGACCACGCGATAGAGGGCCTCTTTCGTGCTGAAGAAGTACCCGGGCGTCCCCCGTGAAACCCCTGCTGCCGCACCGACCTGCGCCATCGTGACCGCATCGAAGCCGTGCTCGGCGAACAGGGTCTCGGCGGCATCCAGGATCGCGGCACGCGAGCGATCCGCGTCACGTTGCTTGGGCTGCTCCATAACTCCTCCAGTCGGGCCAGCTTGCCTGACGACAAGCTACCCCGCCGGGCGGACACCGCGACCCGCGCGGCCCCGGACCAGCCCTTTGCGGGCGCGGAATGCGACCAGCGTGCTGAGCGACCACACGCACACGCCGACGAGCACGGCCAGAACCGGACCGGCCAAGCCCCGGGCTCCCGACACGGACGTCTCGCACAGGTACCACACGGCATACAGCGGGTTGCGGCCGATATCCGAGGCGACCGTCAGCACGACGGCGATCGGCGCCGCAACGGCCAACGCCGCCAGGGCGACCACCTGCCAACGGCGGGGCGCCACGGTCGCTGCCAGCGCGGCGTGCGCCGCGGGCAGGATCAGCACAAGGGCAAATGGCGTGAGCCACCACGCCACAAGGGTGATGACGCCGAGCCACACGAGCGCACCTGCCGCCTCGGCCGGGGGGTTCGCCCCCGTGGCGTTGACCCGCGGGCGCACCCACATCCACAACACGAACGACAACAGCCCCAGCAGCAGCATGACGAGCAGCGCGCGGGCCCCAAGCGTCAGCTCGGCCGGTGACGGCGGTCGACCGACGGTGGGAGCGCGCAACACCCCCCACATCGTCAGGAGGTGGGCGAGCAGCAAGACGAAGAGCGGGGTGACAAAACGCCACGCAACCGCGCGCAGGCCCACCGACAGGCGCACCCTGGCACGCCGGACGCGCGCGGCCGCGTCGAGCGCCATCACCAAGAGCGGCAACGCGAGCAGGAGCAACGCCAGCCGGCCGACCGACGGACGCAGGATCTTGCCCGCGTACGCCAACGCGGCGTCAGGTGCATTGGCACGCTCAATCGCGTCGACGCGGTTGAGGAGTTCGAGCGTCGCGGTTCCGGCGGCGTCGACCCGTTCCGGATCGGGTTTGGATGCATCGGCCGGCAACACGGACTCGTCGCGCCCCGACAGCGTCACCGCAGGAACCCCCAGATCGATCGCCGCGCGTTGATCGCCACGGGTCTCCGGAACTGCCAGGCGGATGAGCTGACTTCGCAACGCGGGCACCGAACTCGCGACGAAGCCTGCACGTCGCACAGATCGTTCTGCGAGCTGTCGCAGCGCAAGGGCCTGCCGACCCGCGCCCCCAGACCAGATGTGCATCTGACGACCTGTCCCCTCACCCGGGGCGTCCAAGACGATCACGCCCGCGATGCGGGAGCGCTCGACCATGCTGAGATACCAGCGCAACCCGGCATTGCCGAGCGACGTCCCGTCCACCGAAAGGAAGATCAGTGTGTGCCGATAGTTGCTCTTGGCGGTGGTTCGGGCCAGCTCGACGAGGATCGCCGTGCTCGACGCCCCAGCCGCCACGCCACGAGGGGTGTCGCGCGGAGCCACGATCAGGATATTGCGTTGGGACTTCGTGACTGCGTTTGCCGGCTGCGTGAAGAACACGTTGTTGAGCGACAAGGCGTCCCCGGTGACCCGCGCGACGAACGGTTGGGTCGCAACACGATCTGCCTGAGCTTTGCCGGCCAACTCGGTGAAGCGCCCCTGAACCCATTCAAGCGCCTTCTGCGCACCGGGTGTGCCGGGTGCGCGCTCAGGGGCGGCTGCCGCAAGGTCGTTGGTGGCTTTGACCGCATCGGCCGCCGTGAACGTCGCGACACCGTTGGGCTCGACGTCATCGGGAGCCGGCTCCAACGTCAAAAATGCCACCAACAGCGCGACGACCGCGACGAGCCAAGCCTGGAGATAGAGACGTCTGTTGAGCATCAGCATGGCCCACGGTACCCGTGGGTCCTGCTTGGTATCACACCACGACTTGAACGCCCTGCCCGGCACGGCACCCGAGGGTTCTGTGCGGGCGGGCCCAGCCGCCTGTCGAGCGCTGTGAGAGAGTGGGCCACCGGCGTCCGAAGGGCTGAGCGGCATGCAATCCCTGATCCTTGTGTCCAATCGCGGTCCCGCCACGTTCGAGCGGCGGGGGCGGCGGCCGCGCACGATCACGCGCGGGGGGGGCGGGCTCGTCAGTGCGCTCACCGGCTTGATCGAGCATCAGCCGGCGCTGTGGGTGTCGGCGGCGATCACGCCCGAGGACGCCGTCGTGGCCGAGGAGGCGGGGGGCGGGTCGTTTGAACTACCCGGCATCGGCGTCGACACCCGCGGCAGGTTCGTCGTGCTCGACCCGGAGACCTACCACGCGTACTACAACGTCATCGCCAACCCGATGTTGTGGTTCATCCAGCACTACCTGTGGGACCTGTCCAACGCGCCTGATGTGCGTCGGGAGGAGCTGGACGCGTGGGAGTACGGCTACGTCGCGGCCAACCACGCGTTCGCCGAGGCGGTGATCGCCGAGCTGCCGACCCACCCCGACGCCGTCGTGATGATGCACGACTACCACCTGTATGTCGCGCCCAGCATGATCCGCGCAGCGCGTCCCGAGGCGCTGCTGCATTTCTTCGTCCACATCCCATGGCCACAGCCGGACGCGTGGCGCGTGCTGCCCCCGCATATCCGGGAAACCATCCTGCGTGGGCTCTTGGCGAACGACATCGTCGCGTTCCACACCCGGCGATACGCCCGCAACTTCCTGTTGACCTGTGAGGAGTTGCTCGACATCCAAGTCGATTACCGGCGCCGGCAGATCTCGTGGGACGGCCGTGAGGTCTGGGTGCGGTCATATCCCATCTCGATCAACGCCCCCCTGTTCAAGACGATGGCACAGGGTCCCGAGGTGGCGGCCGAAGAGGATCACGTCCTGCGCCGCCGGCGCAAGTGGTTGGTGTGCCGCATCGACCGCACAGACCTGTCCAAGAACATCCTGCGCGGATTCAAGGCGTTTGACCGGTTCTTGGATCAACACCCCGAATTCGCCGAGGAGATCACCTTCCTCGCGATGTTGCAGCCATCACGGCAGGATGTCGACGAGTACGTGGAGTACGTCCAGAAGATCCGCGACCTGGTCAGCTACATCAACACCAAACACGGCAACACCGACTGGATGCCGATCGACCTGCGCTTCGAGAGCAACCTGGCGCGCGCGGTCGCGATGTACAAGCACTACGACGTGCTGATGGTCAATCCGGTGTTCGACGGGATGAACCTGGTCGCAAAAGAGGCGCCGATCGTCAACGAACGCGACGGCGTGCTGATCCTGTCCGAGAACACCGGGGTGCATGAAGAGATCGGCTCGTTCGCCCTGTCCGTCAACCCGTTCGACATCGAATCCCAAGCGGCCGCGCTCTACGAGGGCTTGACGATGGATCCGGCCGAGCGCGCCAGCCGGGCCGAGCACATGAAACGCATCGTCAACGAGAACGACGTGACCAAGTGGTTGGCCGCGCAGCAGGCGGACATCACGCGCAAACTGGCAACCCCGACGAAACGAGGCCGATGACCGACGACCGATCGCACCTGGACGAACATGGCCACGCCCGGATGGTGGGCGTCGGCCATAAACCCGCTCAGCGTCGCACGGCACGTGCGCAGGCCCAGGTTCGCATGACACCCGACGCGGCGCAGGCCATCAGCGACGGGGCCCTGCCCAAAGGCGATGCCGCGGCGGTCGCCCGTGTCGCGGGGATCATGGGGGCAAAGCGCACGTCCGACCTGATCCCGCTGTGCCACCCGCTGCCGATCGAACGGGTCGCAGTTGATGTGTCGACCGCACCCGACGAGGGCCTGGTGACGATCGAGGCCACTGTGGAGACGTCCGCCAAGACCGGTGTGGAAATGGAGGCTCTGACCGCCGCTGCGATTGCCGCGCTTGCCATCTACGACATGGTCAAGGGGGTCGATCGCGGTGTGGAGATCCTGGGCGTGCGGCTGCTCGAAAAGACCAAGACAGACCTGCCCACCCCGGCGTGAACGTCGTGATCGTCACCGTCTCGACGCGCGCGGCCGCGGGTGTCTACCCGGACGGCTCCGGCGACCGGTTGGCCGCGTTGGCCACACGGGCTGGGCACACCGTGGTGCATCGTGAGGTCGTCCCCGATGACGAGGCCCGATTGGCCGCGCTGCTGACCGAGCTGTGCACCGATGCCTCCATCGAGCTGGTGATCACCACCGGCGGCACCGGCCTGACGCCGACCGATCGCACCCCAGAGGCCACCGCGTCGGTGTGCGAACGCTTGATACCGGGGATCGGCGAGGCCATCCGACAGGCCTCGGTCGCAACCGTTCCCCACGCCATGCTCTCCCGCGGCATCGCCGGCATCCGCGCGGGCACCCTCATCGTCAACTTGCCAGGCTCCCCCGGCGGCGCTGAAGACGGATGGGCCGTCCTCGCCACGATCTCCGAACACGCCGTCTCGCAGATCCGAGGCGGCGATCACCCCCGCCCCACGTCAGCGCCCGAAGGGGCCTGACCACGACCGCGGTTCGCCCGGCATCACCCCCAACCCAGATGTCAAACCGCCGTGATTCGCCCGTCAAGGTCGGCGTCGACGGTCGTGGGGGTTGTGAAGTGCGGGGCTGCCACTGCGACTTCGATGCCGGCGGCGGCTCAGTCCGGGGTCTGTGCCGACGGTCGCGGGATTTGGTCTCCATCCGCCGCGCGCGTGTGTGCCACCGGCGCATCGTCCGCACCGACGGGACCATCGCCGGCCCGTCTCGGTAGGTCGCGCGTCGCCCGTGATCACCTCCGCCGGTGGTTCCCCCCGGCGAACCACCGCTCGGCGTCCCGGCGAGGCATTGGCCATGACTACGATCCGGGCCGGTCGTGACGACGCCACAACGCGTGGCGAAACTGAAGCTGACAACCAAAATCTGCCGGAGCGACAAGGTTTCACGACCAAGGGCGTCGGCCCGGCGATCCGAACTTGAGCGTCCAGCGCCGACTGGTCAACCCGCGCGAAGATCGGCGGCCCATGACGAGCCGGCGGTCTTCTTCATCAACGCTTTCATCTCCGTCGCAACCACGACGGTCTCGGCATAGTGCGAAAATGTGCGGCGCGCCGTGGTGACCACGCCGATGGACATGGCGACGATCGGGAAGCGCTGCGGCTCGCCTCGACGGCTGAGCGTCTCGATATAGCCCCGCTCACGATCGATGTCATCGTAGACCGAGAGGATCTCGGCGTCGAATCGCGCGATCACGGATTCGGCAACCGCCTGCTCTCTCCCGAGTTCGGCCACCACGACAAAGTCGTCGCCACCGATGTGGCCGACAAACGCGTCGGCTCCTCCGACCTGCATCGCGGTCTCCTGCAGCGCCCGCGCGGTCATCTGGATGACCCGATCGCCCCGAAGAAACCCGTACTTGTCGTTGTACGCCTTGAAGTTGTCCAGGTCGCAGTACAGCAGCGCGAAGTCAGCTTGACGGCGCAGTCGAAGCTCCATCTCCTCCTGGAACTGGATACTGCCGGGCAATCCGGTCAACGGAGATTGGGCGCGGAGCATCTTGGTCCGGCGCAGCGCCCCGTTGATGCGGGCAAGGACTTCCTCGAGGTCGAACGGCTTGACGATGTAGTCGTCGGCGCCGGCCTCAAAACCTTCCAACTTCGCAGCGAGGTGGCCCTTGGCGGTCACGAGGATGATCGTCGCGCCGGCAGTGCGGGGATCTTCTCGCAATCGCCGGGTCAGTTGCACGCCGTCGAGCACCGGCATCATCACGTCCGCAAGCACTACATCGGGGCACCGCTCACGGGCCATCTCGAGCCCTTGGCCGCCGTCATGGGCGACCCGCACCCTGAACCCGGCCTTCGTGAGGCCCATTTCCAAGAGCCGCGCCACCGTCGGCGAGTCATCGACGACGAGGATCTCCGCGACGTCGCGCCCGATCGCATCGGATGCGTCCGCGCCCGGTGCCGAACGCGAACCGGATGGATTGGCAGGGGACTGAGCCGTCGGTGCGGCGGAAGGCGTCTCGCTGATTGTCGTCACACCCTGTACATCGGCAGTGATCGGGTCGGAGTCGAGCTGCGTCAAGCGATTGCTCGGGCGCCAATCGCGAGCCGCGCGCACGACGTCGACCCGACCCGGGCGACGATCCCCGTTCAGTCCGTCCCGCGTTGGATCGGTTGGCCGCCGAGACCCGCCGGCCAGGCATGCAGCCGGGCGGCCGGAGCGCGGCCTCGCCCGGTGCAAATGTCAAGGGCACCACCGGGGCGGCCGATGGACACGTGCCGAACCACGCGGGCACGGAGCAAACAGGTGAGACTTGATGCAACATCCACCGAGGGACACGCCGGAGACGGTCAGCGATTCATCGCATTCCGGCTGGCGAAGGTCACCCACGCACTCCCGGCCGAGGCGGTTCGCGAAGTGCTCGGCATGGTCCTCATCACGCCGGTGCCGGACGCGCCTGCATGGCTGACCGGCGTGATCGACCTGCGCGGCACGATCATCCCGGTCATCGACCTCCGGGTCCGCATCGGCGTCACGGCGCGTGCGTTGGATTTGAGCACACCGATCCTGGTCGTCGATCACGGTGGGCGGTCCATCGGCCTCATCGCCGACGCGATCGATCAAATCATCACGGTGCCCGAGACGTCCGTCCAGGCGCCAGACGAGCTGATGCAGCCGTCACGCCTGGTCGAAGCGGTGATCCAGCACGACTCGCGTCTGCTCGTGGTGATCAACCTCGACACCGTGTGTGCAGGAGCCGAACGGTTCACCGAACCCAGCGCACCGCACGCTCGCGCGTGAGCGTCGCATCGTCGCAACAGCCGATCGGCGACGCCGAACTGGCCCGCCTGAGCCGGCTCGTACGTGAGGTCAGCGGACTCGAGTTCCCGGATTCACGCCGTCCGAGCCTGGCGCGCGCGGTCGAGCGGGCGCTCATCGTCCACGATCTCCCCCGGGCGGGCGCCCTTCACGGTTTCCTCCTCGACGGCGCCCACCGACTCGAACTCGAGGCCTTCATCGCGTCGCTGACGATCGGTGAGACGCATTTCTTCCGCAACCGTCCCCAGCTGGAGGCCCTTCGCCACCACGTGCTGCCGGAGATCATCGCGCACCGTTCGGCCGAGCGACGCATCCGGATTTGGAGCGCCGGGTGCGCAACCGGCGAAGAGGCGTACTCACTCGCCATGCTGATCGACATCCTCCTGCCGCGGCGCGACGGCTGGAACATCCTGATCCTGGCGACTGACATCAACAAAGACTCGCTGGAGCGGGCGAAGCGCGGCCAGTACGGGCCGTGGTCGTTCCGCCAAGTCCCCCAAGCGGTGCAGTGCCGCTACTTCGAAAAGGACGGCCGCAATTTCCACCTGTCACCCCGCATTCGCGACATGGTGACGTTCAGCTATTTGAACCTGGTGGAGGACAACTACCCGTCGCTGGTCTCGAACACCCAGGCGATGGACCTGATCCTGTGCCGAAACGTCTTGATCTACTTTCGCGAGGAAACCATCAACGAGGTGGTCACCCGACTTGACGCGTGCCTGGCGCCGCGCGGCTGGATGGTCGCAGGACACGCCGAGTCACCCATGCCGATTTTCCGCCAACGGTTTGTCGCGCGGGACTTCCCGATGTCCGTGTGTTACCAAAAGCGCGATGCGGCCGATGCTCGCGCCGATCCGGGGGTGGTCGCCGCGATCCCGTTGTCGACCGGCGGCCCATCCGGCCGGCCGAAGCCTCGGGCCGCCGTGGCGACGCCCGCAGCCCGTCCCGTTGGGACTCCCCCTCCTGCACCGGCGCCCGCGCACCGGACACCTCAGCCGCCGCGTCCGATCGCACCGACTCCCGCGCCTCCGGATCGCAACGCGCCGGAGCACGCGCTTGCCGCGTGGCGGTCAGGCCGCGTTGCAGACGCCCTTGAGATCCTGGATCGCTTCGCGGGCGCCGACGTCGACGATCCCACTGGCCCGTATGTCAAAGCGAAGATCCTTGCGAGCCTCGTCCGGCTCGACGAAGCCCACGTTGCGGCGAAAGCCGCCATCGCACGTGACCCTGTGCACGCCCCGAGCCACTATGTGCACGGCCTGATCCTGCAAGAGCAAGACCGGACGGCCGAAGCGCTCGATGCGCTGCGTCGCGCGGTCTACCTGGACCCCGCGCTCGTGCTCGGTCGCTTTTCGCTCGCAGTGCTGTTTGCGGCGACGGGGCAGGCGCCGCGCGCGGAGAAGGAGCTTGACACGCTGACCGGGCTGCTGGACGATCGTGACCGGGAAGAGCTGCTCGAGGATGGTGACGGCGTCACCGTCGGCCGCTTGCTCGAGTTGGTTGCGGTCCATCGGGACCTCATCTCTGCGGACGGAAGGCGTGGATGACCGATCACGACGAGGACACCGATCGACGCCTCGCAGATCCTGCGGAGATTCAACGGATTCTCGAAGAGCGCACCGCGGCGCTGGCGCGCGTGGCCGACCAAGACGATCTGGGCGAAACGATCTCCCTCGTGGTGCTCGCCCTGGGTGCCGAGCGCTATGCGATCAATATCGACCACGTTCGTGAGATCAGGGCGATGGAGACCCTGACCCAGCTTCCGGCCACGCCGGTCTTCTGGCTCGGGCTCGTCAACCTGCGCGGCAACCTCGCGCCGGTGCTCGACCTGCGCCGCTACATGGGCATCCAAGCGACGGCGGGGTCCGACGACGGCGCGCAACTGGTCGTCGTCGAAGCTGCGGGTGTGAGCGTGGCACTCAAAGTCGACGACGTGCCGGAAGTCCGCGTGGTGCCGATCTCACGCATCGGACCCTCCCTCGTCGAGGCGAGTTCGGAGCGACAGGACGTGCAGATCGGCCTGACCGATGATCTGATGGCCGTGATCGACGTCGAAGCGCTGCTCGCCGATCCCAGCTTGGTCATCCACGACGAGATCGACTGAACGTCCTCACACGTCGGCGCCGGATCGCCGGACGTTCTCCACAGATCCTGAAGCGGGTAATGCCGAGAGGCTCCGCTGCCGATGTCTGCAGCAGCAGGACGCCACACGGCGGTCGCGAGACCCGCTGCCTCCCAAGGAGCCACGATGTACCCCGCTGACAACGCGTTCATGCGCGAGCTACTGACGGTCTTCGCCGGAGAGGCAGACGAGCGGCTGGCGACGATCGACCAGCGACTCCTCACGTTTGAGCGGACGTCGGCGTCCGACGAGCGGCTGGCCCTGCTGCACGACATCAAACGCGAGCTGCACACGCTCAAGGGCTCGTCGGGAGCGGTCAACCTGCCGGACGCGAGCAGGCTGGCCCACGCCTTGGAACACCTCTTCAACGGGGTCGATCCGGAGGGCCTGACCGACGCGACCACAATCGACATGGCCTACAAAGGCCTGGACGGCCTGCGTCACGTCATCACGTGCCACGTCGACGATGCGGATCCGACGGTCGACCTGGAGGGGCTGCTGACCGCGCTCGAACACCTGGATGACCGCGAGATCTCCGCGACCTCGCCCGTCGCGGAGGATGCCAGACGAGACGCGGCGGCGGATGACCCACCCCCCGCGAGACACGTGGAGCCCACCCAACCGTCGACCGTGCCTGCCACCGAGGGCAATGCGCCCTCAGCGCTTCTTGATGCCATGGTCGCAGATCCGGCGCCCGGCGCCGACCTGACAGCCACGGTCGTCAACGCGCAATGGACCCCGGTGGCCGAGACTCCGGCACCACCGGCGGCGGACGATGAATCGCGGCCGCGGCGCTCGGGAGGCCGGCAGGCCGACGAAACGGTGCGCCTGACGACCACCAAGCTCGACTCGCTCATGGCGAGGGTCGGTGAGCTCGTCGTCGCCCGAATCGGGTCCGAACGGCGGGTGGACGAAGTCCGAGAGGTCGTCGGGTTGGTCAGTGCGTTCGAGCAGGCCTGGGGGCTCTCCCGTCCCCAGTTCTTGAACATCGTCGCCGCAATCGAGAACGAATCGGCCACTGCCACTGCGCTCGCCCCGTTGGCGCGGGACATCCTGACGTTGGTGCCGCTCATTGAGCGGAACGACGTGATTCTCGACACCCTGTCATCACGGCTGCGCCTCTTGCGTGAGGGCCTCGAAGGAGACGAGCGCCGCTTCGGACAGGTCACAACCGACCTCGAGAACGAGGTCCGTCGAACCCGGATGCTGCCGATCTCAACGATCTTCGACCCGTTTCGCAGAATGGTGCGCGACCTGTGCCGGACGCTCGGCAAGGAATGCGACATCGTGATTCACGGTGGCGACACCGAGGTCGACCGGTCCGTGCTCGAGCAGATGCGTGCGCCGCTGACGCACTTGATCCGTAACAGCCTTGACCACGGAATGGAGCCGCCCGCCCTGCGCGAAATGGCCGGCAAGCCCCGCGAGGGCACAATCCGGCTCGCCGCGAGCGAGCGTGGTGGGACGCTGCACCTGTCGGTCGCGGACGATGGCGGCGGGATCAGGGTGGACGAGGTCCGCGCCAAGGCGATCGCGTCGGGATTGGTCACCCCCGAACAGATGCGGACGCTCACGGACCGCGATTGCCTGCGGCTGGTCTTCCGGTCAGGACTCTCGACGAGCCCCGCCGTCACGGACATCTCGGGTCGCGGAGTCGGCCTCGACGTCGTCCGCGAGACGGTCGAACGCCTGCACGGCATCATCGATCTGTCGAGCGAGGTGGGCGCAGGAACGACGTTCACCATGAGCCTGCCGCTGTCGGTCGCCACCACCCAAAGCCTGCTCATCAAGGTCTCGCATCACACGTTCGCGCTGCCGATCAGCAGCGTCAGCCGGATCGTCCAGATCGGCGAAGAGGACATCCAGCGGGCGCAAGGTCGCGAAATGATCGCGCTCCACGACGGCCCGGTCGTGCTGACCCGCCTGGAAGACGTACTGCAGCTGACGACGCTCGACTCGGACATCCGGGCCCGCCGCCGCAAGCCCGCCATCATCGTCGGCCAGGGCGAGCGTCGGTTCGCGTTGCTGGTCGATGAACTGATCGGCACCCAGGACATCGTCGTCAAACCCCTGCCACATCCATTCATACGGGTCCGCCATACCGCCGGCGCGACCGCACTCGGCACGGGCGAGGTCATCATCGTCCTCAACGCATCCGACCTGATCCGCACCGCCGTCAGAACCGCCGTCAGGATCGATGCGCCGACCGCGCGCCGCGATGGCGGTGCCACCACCGCCCGAACCGGAGGAACGATCCTGGTCGTTGACGACTCGATCGTCACCCGCATGCTCGAGAAGAGTCTCCTCGAGGCTGCCGGTTACACTGTCAAAGTCGCCGCCGACGGCATGGAGGCCTGGAAAAGCCTTGAGAACGAGACCGTCGATTTGATCGTGTCCGATGTCAACATGCCCAACATGGATGGCCTGGCGCTCACCTCGCGAGTGCGTTCGGACGCGCGGACCAAGGGCATCCCCGTCATCATCGTCACGTCACTGGATGCCTCAGACGATCACACGCGGGCGATGGACGTCGGCGCGGACGCATACATCGTCAAGAGCAGCTTCAGCCAGGAGAGCCTGCTCGAGACCGTCGGCCGGCTGGTCTAGGCCGTGCGACGGAACGTTGGCGTGACCGAACCCTCGCCGCGAGCTGCGAAACGCATCAGGGTCCTCACCATCGACGACTCGGCGGTGGCGCGGCGCCTGCTGGCACACATCGTCTCCGGACACAGCGACCTCGAACTCGTCGGCCAGGGCATCAACGGCAAGCAGGCGATCGAGATGGCTTCCGAGCTGAGCCCTGACGTCATCACGATGGACATCCGCATGCCGATCCTGGACGGGTACGAGGCGACCCGCCGGATCATGGCGGAGACCCCCACCCCGATCGTCCTGGTCAGCGCACACGAGCCATGCCAGGTCCAAGGGTCATTCAAGGCCCTCGAGGCGGGCGCGGTGACGGTGCTCGCCAAACCGACCGGGCCCGGCAGCCCCGCGTACCAGGCGGCAGCCGACGAGCTCGTGACCACCCTTCGCGCCGTTGCCGGACTGCAACTGGTGACCCGCCGGCGCAGCACCACCGCCACGCCGGCATCAGTGCGCCCCGCGCCCCGGCCACGCGCGGGAGCACAGGTCATCGATCTTGTGGCAATCGGCGCATCGACCGGCGGCCCCGCTGCGCTCGGACGGATCCTTCACGACCTTCCCGCGGATCTGGCGGTGCCGATCCTGGTCGTTCAGCACATCGCCGACGGATTCGACGAAGGTCTCGTCAAATGGCTCGACACCGTCACGTCGCTGAAGGTGCGAATGGGCAAGGCCGGGATGCGACCGGCTCCCGGCGAGGTCATCGTCGCGCCGAACGGCGTCCACATGGGGATCTCCCGCTGGGAGCGCATCACCCTGGTTGCAGACGAGCCGATCGGATCGCACCGACCCGCCGTCAGCTACATGTTCCAGACCGTCGCGGAGGCCTACGGTCGACGGGCGCTCGGAGTCATCTTGACGGGCATCGGACGCGACGGAACGGACGGACTGGCCAAGCTCCACGCCGCCGGTGGCCGCGTGGTCGCCCAAGACGAGACGAGCTGTGTCGTCTACGGGATGCCCAAGGCCGCGTTCGAGGCGGGGGTGACCGACGAGGTCGTTGCCCTCGACAAGGTCGCCGGGGTGATCACCACAACGGTCGCCCAAGGCCGCGACGGACCCTGAGGGTCGGCGCAGCCGCAACCTCGGCTACCCTTCCATGATCGCGTCGTAGTAGCCAAAGGAGACCCCCGTGCGTCGACGTCTTACGTGTGTTCTTGCCCCTCTCGTCCTCATCGGCCTGGTCGGGGCCGGGTGTGGCGGCGGCAGCGAGAACAAGCCATCCACGAGCGGGACGCCGACCGCCGCGCCCTCCGGCGACGCCAAGTCGATCCTCACCTCGATCAAGCCGATCACCCAGGAAGGCCCGCAGAAGCTCGCCTTGAAGCTGGGCGTCAAGCTGAACGGCACGCTCAAAAACGCGACGGTCGGCGCGCTCTTGGGCGACGGGACGATCACGCTCGAACTCGCGGGGCCGGTCGATACGACGGCCAAGGCCGCTGACCTGACGTTCGCCGCGACGGCCGGAAAGATCAACCTTGCCGGCGGACTCCGGGCGGCGGGCGACAAGGCGTTCCTGAAACTGGGGGACAAATGGTACGCCCTGCCACTGAGTACGCTCACCTCCGCGACCACGGGTGACAACCCAAGCGTCGACCCGGCCAAGATCCTGGCCGCGCTCGGCGACCCGAGTGACCTGGTCGCCAACGCCACCGTCGTCGGCCCCGAGGACATCGAGGGAATCGCAACAGACCACATCGCGGGCGACGTCGATACCGCGGCGCTCGTCAAGGCAATCGCCCGCGTCGCCGCGTCGCTCGGGTCCAACACGGGACCGATCGATCCCAAACAGATCACCGATGCCACGGCAAAGCTCGAGCAGTTCGTCAAGAAGGCCAAGGTCGAACTGTGGGTCGGACGCGACGACAAGCAGGTCCACCGGTTCAAGATCGACCTCGACGCGGTGCTCGACGCCAAAACCAAAGCGTCCAGCGGACTCGACGGGTTTGCCGTCACTGCCGCGCTGACGTCGACCCCCACCGATTCACCCAAGGTGGAGACCCCTCCGAACGCAGGCACCGTCAAGGACCTGCAGACGGACATCGGTCCGATCATCCTGAGCGGTCTGGGCGGCGCAACCCCGTAGGTCCGGCGCGCGGACGTGCGTCCAAGACGCACTACGGGGGCGGCGCCGACGTCCCCCGTGGCGCGATCTCCTCACGGCCGTTCTGGTTCGCAGCCGGCCCCTGGGCTACCCTTGCCCCCGATGTCGAACCCGCGACGCCTTGAGCTCTCCGCGATGGGAGCGGTTCGCCCACCGGCGCAGTCGGCCCTCGCCGCCGCCACACGGCGTGAGGAGCAGGGCTTCGACGCCATCTGGTGGGCCGATCATTTCCTGCACTGGTTCCCGACGTCGATCTGGACCCCCGAGCTGGTTCCGCAGGCCGCTGCGGGACAGACCAACCCGCACGTGTGGTTTGACCCGTTCGCGGTGATCGCCGCCGCCGCCGGGGTCACAAGCGACATCCGGCTCGGGGTCGGCGTGACCGACCTGGTGCGACGTCATCCGGCGGTACTCGCACAAACCGCGCTGACGTTGGACCACCTGACCGGCGGCCGGTTCATCTTGGGGGTGGGCTCCGGCGAGTCGCTCAACCTTGCCCCGGTGGGGCTGGACAATGCGCGTCCGCTGGCCCGCCTGACCGAGGGTCTCGCGGTCATCAGGGCGTTGTTCGACACACCCGAACCGATCGACTTCGATGGGGAATTCACTACCCTGCGCGAGATGACGCTCGGGCTTCGGCCACACGGCACGCAGCCGCCGCCGATTTGGGTGGCGGCGCACCGCCCCAAAGGACTGGCGCTTGCAGGACGCACCGCCGACGGCTGGATCCCACTCGCAACCGAGCCTGACGCGTACGCGGAAATGCTCGGTCAGGTTCGAGCGGCCGCCCGCGATGCCGGACGGCCCGACGACGCGGTGACCGCGGGCCTGTATGCCCGGGTGGTGCTCGCGGACGACCGCGAAACCGCCCAACGCGTGATCGACGAGTCGCTGCTGATGCGGTTCATCGCGCTGACCCGCCCCGCCGAGGCGTACGCCGCGCGGGGCGCCGAGCACCCGTTGGGCGCCGGCGCCTTCGGCCTGACGAGCTTCCTGCCGACCCGGTATGGTCGAGACGAAGCCCTCGCATTGGCCCACCAGGTTCCGACGGACGTCGTTCGCGACACCGTCCTGTACGGCACGCCCGACGACATCACGGCAGCAGTGCAGCGGTTCACAACCGCTGGCGCTCGCCATGTGCAATTGACGAACATGACCCCCTTGGCGGCACCGGACCAAGCGGCACACAGCGAAGCGCTCATGGGTGACGTCGTCAGCCAGCTTCGCGCGACAGATCCGACGGAGGAGATCCACTGAAGCGGCCCATCACACTCATCGCGCTCGCCACGGCCTGCGTTCTTGCGACGGTCAGCCCTGCGATGGCGGCACGGACCCAGCGCCTCCTCAAAGGCTGGCCGACGGTCTCGCTGGGATTTTCGGGCAAGAACGTCGTGCTGGCCGAATCGACCGCTCCCAGGATCGTGCCGGGCGGGTACACGGTCTTTCGCACGGACACGTTTCGTCTCCGGCTGACCGGTGACCGGCTCAACGGCCGCGTGATCCCCGACATCGTCTTCCGCACGAGCGCGGGACAGACGACCGGCGGGCCCATCTTCGGCGATACCACGGGCAACTACATCATCATCGCGACCGGCAGGGGCTTCCCGACGCAGCCGGTGTTCTGCTGCACCCGCACGCCGCGGGACATCCCGCTGGAGCCGGACGGGCGCCCGGGCGCCCCGAAAACGATCGCCGCGACCTTCGATGGACCCCTCGCTCGGTATTTGCTGCAGAACGCCGACGGCACCCACACGTTCGTCAGCTACACCGTCTCGGACACGCCCGGTCAACCGCTCTTCCAGCGCATCGCGCGTCCGTTGACGGGCGGCGCGCCGTCGCTTGCCGCGATGGCTCCGGGGATTCTGGCGACGGTGGACGCCGCAACGGGCAAGTCGATCCGGCTGACCACGACGTCGGCAGGCATCTACGACCCACTCGGTGAACTGGTCCTGCCAGTACAAGACGGGGTGGTGAAACGCCTGCACGTGACACGATCGATGGTCGTCGCGCTCGTGCGGACCTCCTCAGGCTTCCAACTCGTCCGCATGGACGCGCCGTCGTGGAACCGCACCGTCATCTGGAGCGGGACACGTCCGCCGGCTCTGACCGCTGCCGGTGACCGAACGGTGGTCTACGCCACCGACAACGTCGTCACGCAGAGCGTCCCCGGACGCAAGCGTGAGCTGATGCGCCTGCGTGGCAAGATCGTCGCGCTCGCCACCGACGGCCGCCGAATCGCCATCGCCAACCGTTCGCAACGCGGCAAACCGCGCACGACCGCGATCATCGTCGCCTCGGTGCTGCAACCGCCCGGCGTCTACTCACCGGGAGGTGGATCGTGACGCGACTCATCATGTGGATCGCGCTCCTCGTCGGCGGGGTGACGCCGGCATTCGGCGCCCCGGTCATCGCCATCGAAGACGACATGATCTGGCAGAACCCCACTGCCGCCGGGATCACCTCCCGCATCGACCTGGTCGCATCGACCGGCGCCAGGTACACACGGGTCGCCATGGACTGGCCGCAAATCGCACCGACACGACCCGCGAACCCTGAGGATCCCGCAGACCCGGCCTACGATTGGTCGCGGCACGACACGATCATCAGCGAATTGCGCGCCCGTGGCATCGGCACGATGATCACGCTCCACGGCACGCCGCCGTGGGCGTCAAACAGCGGGAAGTGGAACGCGACGCCACGCACCGCCGACGCGGCGTCCTTCGCCGCCGCCGTCGCCACGCGGTACAACGGTAAATACCTCACGACGGGCGGCGGGGTGCTCCCGGCCATCAAGAGCCTGAGCGTCCGCAACGAGCCGAACATCTCGATCTTCAACTCGCCGCAGTGCGGACGCGTGGGAGGGCGCTTGGTGCCCGTGGCACCCAAGGCGTACGCGGCACTGCTCAAAGCGTCCACGCCCAAGATCCGCGCGGTCAATCCGAACGTCATCATCGTCGCCGGTGAGATGGGCTCCAACTCGGCCGAGTCGGGAGGATGCAAGGCCGCTGACAGCTCCCTCGGGTCGGTCGAGTTCACCCGCCTGCTGCACACGGCACTGGGGGGCAAGCGCAACGTCCCCTTCGACATGTGGGGGCAGCACATCTACCCCGTCGGACCTCCGAATCTCGTGGCGGCGTTCCCGTCGTGGCGGAGCCTGTCCCAGATGACCGAAGTCCTCAACAAAATGCACCCTCGAGGCCGGATGCCGGTCATGATCTCCGAGACCGGGTACACGACGAGCTACACGCCATTCCATCGCTACTTCGTCTCGGAGACGCAACAGGCCAAGTGGCTGGATTTGACCTTCCGCGAGGCGAAAAAGCATCCTGAGGTCGAGGCGGTCGTCTGGTTCAACATGCAGGACCAGCGCGATTGGACCGCGGGTTTGTTCCGAAGCGACGGCACCACGAAGCCGTCCTTCGACCGCTTTCGCAGCCTGGCCCTGGCCAACGTGCTCAACGCCAAGTGGGCGTTGCCGTAGGCGACCCGGCGGACGGATCTCGGCGATGGACGTCGAAGGGATATGACTGGTCGTCGCGCCCGCGCGCCACGACCAGTCTCGCGCAGACAATTCTGAGATGACCGACGCACCCACGATCCAAATGACGGCTCCGCCGGCTGATGCGCGGCGCACCCGCCCCATCGTCGGTGTCGGCCTGATCGCGTTGTTCGGTGTGGGGCTCGCGGTATTCCTGGCACCATTCGCGTTTCCCACCCCACCGCCGATCGTGACCCGCTTTCAGACGACCAAGCAGTTCAGCCCGACTGGCGACGGCACACGCGAGATCGCGCGCGTCGCGGTCCGCCTGAGCGAGCCGAGCACCGTGGACGTCGAGATCCAGGGACTGGACGGCACACCCGTCAAGCGCCTGATCTCAGAGCGCCGTCCCGCAGGCATCGTTTCGCTCGCGTGGGACGGCACGAGTGACCAGGCGCAACCCGCACCGGACGGTCGTTACGTCGTCAGCCTGCGCGCGGCGGCCGGACGCAAGCAGTTCAAGCTGAGCCGGCGGGTGGTGCTGGACCGCCAGGCGCCGCCGCTCGGCACCCTTTCGGTGCAGTCCGCTGCGATCGCGGGGCCGGGCGACGGCGAATGCCGGGTCGCCGCGACCGCACTCGATCGAGGCGCGCTCGGCATCGAGGTGTTGCCCGCTGCCAGTGCCCCCGCAATCGCGCGTTTTGGACCGAAGAACGTCACCGCCGGCGAGACGAGCCTGTGGAATTGGGATGGCAAGCGGGCCGATGGAACCGCCACGGCACCCGGGTTGTACGTCGTGCGCGCGATCCTGAGCGACGTCCCCGGCAACAGGTCTGAGCAATCCACGACGTGTTGGGTGGGCCATCTCTTGGGTGCCACGCTTCCGGCGCGACCCAAGCTCGGGACTCGGGTGCGCGTTGCGTTGCGCGGACCGGATGGCGCGCCGGTCGCGCCATCGACGCGTGTCGGACTCGCCATCTTCCGTCGGATCGGCGACCCAGGCACCGCGTCCCAGGTGTTGGGGCCCCGCGTCGGCGCGAAGTCGAGCGGGAACGCCGGGTCCGTCAGCATCCAACTGCCACGAAAGATCCCCGCGGCCGACCTTTGGATCGTCGCAACCACTGACGCGGGACGGGCGCTGATCCCGTTGCGCCCATGACCACCGTCGAGTCATTCCAGGCCGTCGCGGCGCTCGGGGCAGCCGCCGGCGTGCTCGCGCTGCTCATCCCCGGGCGCGGTCCGGCGTCGGGAACCCCGCGGATCGCGGCCGCGCTTGCGCTGACCGTCGCGTCGTGGCTGTTGCTCGTCGGGAGCCTGGTCTCGCGCACCAGCCTTGACACGATCATTGACAAGCTGGGTTCACCCACTCGCCTCGGGGCCGTCGTGATCGGCGTGGGCGTGGGCCTCGTCATCAGCCTGCTGCTCGTACGACTGTGCATTCGGCGCCCGGTGGTGTGGCTGGTGCTCGTCGCGATCGCGCTCCCCATCCGCGTCCCGGTGTCACTGGGGAGCGACCTGGGCGGCAACCTCCTCATCCCGCTCTACTGGGTCATCGCCATCGGCGTCGTCGCCTGGATTTGGGGACAGCGACGCGGCGGCCTCGCGAACGCCCTCGATCGCCGTTCGCTGCTCGATATCCCGATCGCCACGTTCACGGCATTCTCGCTCGCGTCCATTTGGTGGAGCGGAGACATCCATGAGGGCACCACCAAAGCGGTGTTCTTCTACATCCCGTTCGTGATCCTCTACCGCCTCGTGGTCAACTGGTGGCCGCTCGCCACCAATCCGCTCCGTGCGGTGGCATGGACCACGATCGGCATGGCCGTGCCGATCGCTGCGGTCGCCGTCGCCCAGTTGGCGACCCACACGATCTGGTGGAACGACACGCTCAAGCAGGGCAACGTGTACAACCGCTTCTTCCGTGCGAACGGGATCTTCTACGACCCCAACATCCTGGGGCGATACCTGATGGTGGCGTTGACGATCGTCGCCGCCTACGCCGTGGTCACCAGCCGCCGCCGCGAGCTGCTGGGGTTGGGACTCGCCGCCGCCGCCCTGGCCGCCGGACTGGTCGTCACGTTCTCGCGATCCAGCGCACTCGGCCTGATGGTCGCCGTCGCCCTACTGGCGGTCCGCGCGTTCGGCTGGCGGCGCACAGTGCTTGTCGGGGTCGGCGCACTCGTCCTGATCGGCGGTCCTGTCGTGACGGTCAATTCACACGTTCGCGACAAGGTGTCGTCGGCGACCGGCCTTGCCAGCACCGGTGAGGGGCGATTCCGCCTGGTCAGCGGTGGCGTCACGCTGTGGAAGACCGAGCCGGTCAAGGGTGTCGGGCTCGGCGCGTTCGCGCAGGAGTACCGCACGACGCTTCCACGCAAACAGGAGGTCAAGACCAGGGTGTTCATCTCGCACACGGCTCCGGTCACCGTCTTGGCCGAACTCGGCGTGATCGGATTTGCCCTCTTGCTCGCCCTCCTCGGCGTCGCAACCGCCGTGTTGTGGCGTGGTTCGCGACGAAACCCCGGCGCCGCCGGTTTCGCGCAGTGGACGATCCTGGCGATCCTGATCGGGATCTTCGTCCACAGCCTGCTCTACTCCGCGTTCTTCGAGGATCCCTACGTGTGGATCCTCGCCGCCATCGGTGTCGCAGTCGGCGCCGCCCAGCCGGTCCAGGTGCGGGAAGCGACGCAGGCGATGCCGGTCGTCGTCTCCGCCACGGGGTAGTCGTGCAGGACGAACCCCTGCGCATCCTCTGTCTCAGCAACATGTACCCGGGGCCGAACAACCCCGACTACGGCGCGTTCATCGAGGTCATGTGCGACGCCATCGAGCGATCGGGCCACGAGGTCGAGCGGGTCGTGATCGACACACGCGCGCGCGGGCCGCTGCACACTCCGGCCAAGTACGCGGGGCTCGCGGCGCGCGCGGTCGCGCGTACACGGCAGGCCGACGTCATATACGCGCACTTCTTGTTCCCGACGGGCGCGATCGCTGCTGCCAGCGGCCGTCTGTTGAGCCGCCCGTGGGTCATCACCGCCCACGGGCAGGACGTGCGCAACCTGCGTAACCCGGGACTGCGCATGCTGACGGCCGGCGCCGTTCGGGATGCCGCGGCGGTCATCGCCGTCAGCCGCTACTTGGCCGACGAGCTTCGGGCGTCGGGCTTGCGACTGCCGCCGGTGCACATCGCCGACATGGGTGTCGACGTGACGCGCTTTCGACCGGCGGATCGCAGCGATGCCCGCACCCGCCTGGGCCTGGGGGCCGGTCCGCTCGTGCTCGCCGTCGGCGGACTGACCGAGCGCAAGAACCCGCTGCGCCTGCTGCAGGCGTTTCGCCAGGTGCATGGCGCGCACCCCGACGCGACGATGGCATTCGTCGGCGATGGCCCGCTGGCCGGGTCGATACGTGCCGGCGCCACGCGATGGGGCCTCGACGACGCGCTGGTCATGCCGGGCGCGCTGCCAAACCACGCGGTCGCCGACTGGTTGGCCGCGTCGGACGTCCTTGCGCTGCCGAGCCTTGTCGAGCCGCTTGGCGTCGTCGCACTCGAGGCGCTCGCGAGCGGTCGCCCGGTCGCGGCGACACGCGTGGGCGGCGCCGTCGAGGTGGTCGGGCGCGCCGGCGCAACCGTCGATCCGCTCGATCCCGGGTCAATCGCGCGAGGCCTGCTTCGACTGATCGCCGACCCCCCGACGCCGGCGATCTGCCGTGCCGCGGCGGAGGCCCACAGCGTCCAACGACAGGCCGCTCGTGTGGTGTCGGTGCTGCGCGGCGCGGTCAACCGGCGCGCGTCGCTTCGGTCACCGTAAGGCGCCCGTCCGCCTGCAACTCCTGCAACGCCTGCGCAACCTGCGGATCGAATTGACTGTCCGAGCAGCTGCGGACCTCGGTCAGCGCCGCGACCGGCGTTCGTGGCACGCCGTAGACGCGGACGCTCGTCATGGCATCCCATGCGTCGGCCACCGCGAGGATGCGGGCGCCGTCAGGGATCACCGTCCCGGACAACCCGTCCGGATACCCGAGCCCATCCCAGCGCTCGTGATGGCCGCGTACCCACGTGACCTGCTCCGGTTGGAGCACGTCTGAGACGATCTCCGCTCCCAGACGTGCGTGCATCTCGACCTCATGCCGCTCGTCCGGCGTCAGGCGCTCGGGCTTGAGCAACAGGTTGTCGGGTACGCCGATCTTGCCCACGTCGTGGAGCAACGCGGCTTCTTCGAGCAGAATCAGGCGGTCCTGACTCCAACCGAGCTGCGAACCGAGCCGCACCGCCACGGCCGCCACCCGCTCGGCATGACGCGCGGTGGACGGATCCTTGACGTCAACCGCGCGGGCGAGCGCTCTGAGCGCCGTCACCCCCTGACTGCGCGCCAGACGCTCGGCGCGCTCAGTCACCGAGAGCTCGTGCACCACCTCGGGTGAGTAACGCAGCGTCACATTGCGTCCATGCGCCTTGGCCCAGTAGAGCGCCCCATCCGCCAGACGCAGCAGGTTGCCGGCATCGGCGGCTTGCGTCAGGTCGGCCACGCCTGCAGAGGCCGTCACATATCCGACGCCGGCGGCAAACGGGGCGTCAGCCACCGCCCGGCGGGCGCGCTCGGCGGCCCGCCACGCGTTGATGCCGTCGCTGCCCGGCAGGATCCATGCGAACTCCTCACCACCGACGCGGGCGACGAGTTCGCCGAACCTGGCCTCGCCGGCGAGGCGACGGCCGGCCTCCGCCAGGATGTCGTCCCCGATCTGGTGTCCGAACGCGTCGTTGACATCCTTGAAGCGGTCCAGGTCGAACACCACCAGGGCCAACTCGCCATCCTCGGCCCGGGCGCGCCCGACCTCGTGCTCCAGCCGTTCGTGGAAGCTGCGGTGATTCGCGAGTCCGGTCAGCGGATCCGTCGCGGCCTGGCTCGCCAACCGGGCCCGGGCGTCGGCGTTGGCGACCGTCAGGCCGACCAGCTCGGCAAACCGGCTGATGCGATCCTCGGCACCAAGCGGGAGTCCACCGTCACGGACGGTCATCGCCGCCACCGCCCCCCACCGCACGGCGCCGACCGCCACCGGCGCAGCCACGCCGCCGCGGTACCCGTGACCCGTCAACACGGCCGCGGTCGTGACGTCGATACCGCTCAGATCATCGACGCGCACCGAGGTCCCCGTCCGGTACACCAACGCCGTCGGCGCGCCACCGTCCAGGGGCACGCGCGCAGGTGGACGTACGGCACCAGAGTCGGGCGCCACCCAGACGCCCACATCGACGCCCCGCTCCGCGATCGGGTCGAACCGCGTGACCAGGCCCGCCTCGGCGCCCAGCATCAACGCCACCTCGCGTGCAACGAGATCAAAGACCTCAGCGGGCTCCGCGCCTCTGGCCACCACCGTCGCCACCCGCCGCAACACCTCCTGCTCCGCTGCGCGTTCGCGGAGTTCCAGCTCTGCCTCCTTGCGATCGGTCACGTCCTTGAGGATGTGGACCCACCCGCCGACAAGCGAGTCCGCTGCGAGACGCGACGACGCCAGGATGACGGTGCATTTGCCACCATCGGAGCCGACGAGATCGAGGTCCGCTTCGCCGACGAAGTCCTGCGGGACGTGTGTCGCCCATGGAGGCAGCGCACCGAGCAGGTCCTCCCGCGCGGCTCCCGTGATCGCCGAGAGGCGCGCGTTGACCTCGCTGATGCGTCCGGCGCCGTCGAGCACCGCCACGCCATCCTGGACCGACGCCATCACGGCGGCCGTGGCGTCACGTTCGGCGGCGAGCTCGGCCACCGCGCCGCGCCGCGCCCGGTCAATCGCAAACCAGAGCGCGGTTCCCGCGACGACGAGCAGCGCGACAAGCCCGCCAAGCGTCGCGACCAGCCGCGCGACGGTCCCTTCGTCGGAGCGCTCGCGACGGGCCACCTCGCGGTCGATCAGGCCCAGCCAATCGGTCATGGCCCGCTCGACGGTGGTAATTGCCCGGTCGGCCCGCGCGACCAATGCACGATCCTGTGGCGAGCCGGCCGTGATACCTGAGGTATCAGACAGTACGAGGACCCCCAGGTCGGCGGCCGCCGACTGCACGTTCGTGATCGCGGTCGTCTCGGCGGTCACGCTCGTGCGCTGGGTCACGAGGCCTTGCAGCCGAGCGGAGGCCGCGACGAACCTTTCGCGAAACGCCGGTGGAATCTGCGCACCCGCGCCCGCGTATCGACCCTGGAGGTACTCGACGTGGGAGACGCGCAGCTCATCCCGAAGATCGACGAGGGTGATTCGCGCGCCTTCGGCACGGTCGCGGGCCTCGCCTGCGGACAGGACCCGCTGACCCATCAGAAGCGACGCCACGACGATTGCGATCGCAGTGCCCGCCACGAGCGCCATCTGCAGCCGCTGGAGGCGTCTGATCCGCTCGGACGGTGTCGTGCCTGCGTCGCTCACGCGTGCGACTCGTCGCTGGCGCGCGGATCGACGCGAATCGGGCAGCCGGCTCGCTGGTCGTGCAGACATGTCACGCGCCGAGGATACTTCAGATTCCTGGTACCCCTGAGACCGCTGCCGGGCCATATGCCCCGGCATCCGCTGCTACCCTGCGCCGCCGATGTCCCTACGCGCAATGCCACGGCCGGCACTCATCGCTCTCGGCGTCGGCGTGTGCCTCGCGGGAGCACTCGCCGCGATCAACCCCCTCGCCGGGCTGGGTCTCGCGCTCATCGCACTGACCGTGGCCGTGCTCTCCACGACCAGGCTGACGCGGCTCGGCCGCGTCGGAGTCATCACAGCTGCGGTCACCGCAATCCTTGGACCCAACCTCGCCCTCCCCCAAGCGCCCGCGGTCTTCGCGTTCCGCGTCGTCATCGTCCTGCTCGGCCTCGGGGTCGTGGCCTATCTGCTGATGGATGGCGCACTCGTCATCCCCGGGGGGCTCCCGCGTGCCGCCGGCCTGCTCGTCGCGCTCGTCGCCTGGTCGATCCTGTCGATCTTCTGGTCAGACAACACCGCGGCTGCGCTGCGATGGACGCTGTTCTTGACGATGATGGCGGGGCTCGCGATCGGCATCCCGCTGGCCTGCCGACGTCGCACGGCCGCAATTCGACTCCTGATCGCGCTGGGCGTGACGTTCGCCTTCGCGACCGCGGTCGCCGTCGCGGAGCTGCGCTTCGGCATCCGGCTTCCCACGTCAGCGCTCGTCGGCAGCTCCGACGACGCGGGCTTCGCCACCAGCCTGTTCGGCAATCAGAACAACTTTGCGACGTATCTGAGCCTGACCTTGCCGTACTTCCTGTGCCTGCCGATTGTGTTCCGCGACGCCCGCCTGATCGCCCTCGGGGCCGTGGGCGGCACGGTGACCCTGGGCGCGCTGCTCTTCACCGGAAGTCGCTCCAACCTGATCGCCACGTTCCTGGTGCTCGGCGGGCTCGTCCTGGTGCTCGCGACCGACCGGCGCCGACGGGGGCGTGTCGTCGCCGGCGCCACCGTCGCGATACTCGCGGCGCTGCTGATCATTCCCTCGCTCGGCGGGGGAGGCCTGATCCCACTGCCGGAGCGGATCGCCGGCAAGTTCGACATCAGCACGCTCGTGCAACAGAAGAAGGCTGCGACGGTGGGCTCGGGGGCCGTGCGGTCGTCACTTCTCGACGAGGGGCTGTCTGTCGTCGCCGATTCAGGTGGGCTCGGCGTGGGCGCCGGCAACGCCGAGTCCCGGGTCCGATCCCTCGCGAACTTCACGGGCATCGAGAACCTGCACAACTGGTGGCTGGAGTTGCTGGTCAACCTGGGGGTGGTGGGGCTCGCCCTCTACCTGGCGCTTTATCTGACGCTCCTGCGCGGGCAGCTGCGGGCGGCGCGGCAGACCGACGATCCGTTGGTGCGATGGCTCGGTCTGGCGGGTGGACTGTCCCTCGTGGGGTTTTTCGTGGGTGCGCTGGGCCCGTCGTCCGTGATCCACTTCGCACCCATGTGGATCACACTGGGACTCGGCATGCTGACGCTCGTGATGGCACACACCAGTGGTTCGCCGAATCCCCCACCCACCGTTGACACCCACCCCGGAGCGCGGGCCTCATGAGGATCCTCGTCGTATCGCACCTGTATCCGAGCCCCGCCGACCCCACGGCGGGGACGTTCGTGCATGAGCAGGTCTCAGCCCTCATCGAGCTTGGCCACGACGTGCGGGTCGTGTCGCCAAAAGGCTTCGCGCCGCCACTGCTCAAGCGCTGGGCCCGTTATCGCGACGTTCCCGGAGGGGATCGCGTGGAGGGCGTCCCGGTGCTCTACCCGCGCAAACTCACCCTGCCCGGCGGACGCCTGGGGCATTGGAACGGCGAGTCGATGCGCATCGCCATCGCAGGGCCGCTGGCGCGCATCCGCACCCGTTGGCAGTTCGACGTCATCCACGCCCACATGCTGGTGCCGGATGGCTGGGCAGCCGCACGCGTTGGAGCGCGACTCGGCGTCCCGGTGCTCGCCACCGCGCACCGGGCCGACGTCCTGGACGTTCCCGCACGAGGCGGCGCGCAACGGACGCAGGTTGAACGGGCCATCGCCACCGTCGACCAGGTCGTCGCGGTCAGCCAGGCCATGAAGGCCGCCTGCGATGGTCTCGCCACCCCCAAGCGACCGGTCGCGGTCATCCCCAACGGCGCGGACACCCGTGTGTTCTTCCCACGTGACCGCCGCGAGGCCCGGCAACGGCTCGGCCTGCCCCAGGACGAGCGCATCATCACGTTCGTGGGTGTCCTGACACCCCGCAAGGGCATCGACACGCTCATCGAGTCGATGGGGATCCTTGCCCGCTCCGCGGACGCGCCGCTCCTGACCGTCGGCGGGATCGGTGAGCTGCGCGACGCACTCGAGGTACGTGCGCGCGAGTTGGGCGTCCTTGAGCGCGTCCGATTCGTCGGCAAGGTCGCGCACGACGAGGTGGCGTGGTGGATGGCGGCCGGCGACGTGTTCTGTCTGCCAAGCCTCAGCGAAGGCCTGCCGACGGTGGTGTGCGAAGCCATGGCCTGCGGCCGGGCAGTCGTCGCAACGGCAGTCGACGGCACCCCCGAGATCGTGGACGATGGCGCGACCGGCCTGCTGGTCCCGCCACGCGATGCCCAGTCGCTCGCCACGGCGTTGACCCGAGTGCTCGACGACGATGCCCTTCGCGAGCGGTTTGAGCGCGAAGCGGTGACGCGCGCGCGCGCGACGTACACGTGGGCGGCCAACGCCACGGCACACGTCGGGCTCTACGAGGCGATCGCGCGATGAGTCGCGCGACCCGCGTGGTCGCGCTCGTGTGTACGGGCGACGACCCTGATCTGGGTCAGCGACTGCGCGCCGCCGTTTGGCGCGGGCTGGTGGCGACGGT
Organism: Actinomycetota bacterium; assembly: GCA_031366605.1. Taxonomy (GTDB): domain Bacteria; phylum Actinomycetota; class Thermoleophilia; order Miltoncostaeales; family Miltoncostaeaceae; genus CALMEC01. The sequence continues at coordinate 68,719 of JANLOO010000037.1, forward strand.
GTTCCTGCGCAGCGATGACATCGCGGGACGACGACTCGCCGTGGCTGCCGGGGCGCAGACCGGCTCCATCTGGCCGGACCGTTCCGGATCCGTCGTGCTCGTCCAAGGAACCGCGGAGGTCGATGCCACCGCGATCGACCGGCCCCTCGTACTGGACGGCGCACTCCTCGATGCAGCTGCCGTGACCTGCCGCGTGTGGCGAGTGGTCGCGCCGGACACCGCGTGGGACGACGGGGGCGACGGCCTCGCCATCCGATCCTGGGATGGCCCGCTGCTGGACGAGCTGGCGGTACGCGGATGGCGCTTCGCGTCGATCGCGCCGGTGTCCGCGGCCCCGGTGCCGCGGCTGGACGGGTTGCGGGTCATCCACGTCACGAGCGTGCATCGGCCGGATGACGGTCGGATCTTCCACAGGGAGGTCATGTCCCTGCGTGCCGCAGGCGCGGACGCCACCGTGTTGGGGTTCGATCCACGCCCGTCGCGCCGCGATCGGATCGGCGCAGGGTGGGGGCTGCTCGCTGAGGCCCGACGACGCGGTGCAGACGTGCTCCACCTCCACGACCCCGAACTGCTGCCGGCCGCATGGCTGTGGCGTCGACGGACGGGCCGACCGGTCATCTATGACGCCCACGAGTACCTGGGCCAGACGACCAGGACCAAACCGTGGATTCCGCAACCGCTGCGAGTGCCGACGGCGTTGACCGTCGAACGCATCGAGCGGGCCCTGGCCCATCGCGTCGACGCGGTCGTCGCCGTGACCGAAGACATGGCGCTGGATTTCGCGCAAGCGGGCATCCGCGCCGTCAGCGTCGCCAACTTCGCGTCGACCGCCAGATTCCCCGAGCCCGGCCTCACCGAGGATGGACTCGTCGTCTATGTCGGCGCGCTGGACGACTCGCGGGGACTCGGTCTGATGCTGCAGGCATTCCCCATGGTCGACGCGCCGAAGGCCCGGCTCCTGCTTGCGGGCCCCGGCACTCCCGGACCGTTGCCCGCGCGCGTGGAGCACATCGGGCCCGTGGCCTACGACGACGTGCCCGCGCTCCTCGATCGTGCATCGGTCATCTGGATTCCGCTCCGTCGGACGCCCAACAACGACCGCGGGCGTCTGACCAAGGTCATGGAGGCGATGGCGTCGGGCCGGCCGCTCGTCGCGAGCGACCTGACCCGCACCGCTGCCATTGTCCGTCAGGCGGGAGCCGGCGTGATCGTCCCGTTCGACGATCCGGCCGCACACGCCGCGGCGCTGACGGACCTGCTGCGCGACCCCGCTCGGGCGCAACAGCTGGGGGCCGCAGGGCGTTCCGCGTTCCTCGAGCGGATGACATTCGAAGGCGAAGCCGCCAAGCTCGTGTCGCTGTACGCCGAGCTGACCGGACGTGCCGCGTGAAGGTCCTCTACGTCTCGCAGTACTTCGTACGCGGTGACCAGCCCGGCGGCGTGCGCCACTGGCACCACGCCAAGGCGCTTGCCGCGCGCGGCCACGAGGTCCACGTCGTCACGTCGTACGTCCAGCACAAAGAGCGCCACGTGCCTCAGGAGTACCGCGGCAGACGCATCGTCCGAAGTTCCGAGGATGGCCTGACGGTGTGGCGCACCTATGCGACCCCGGGATACGGACGCGACATGCGCTCGCGCCTCGCCAACTACCTGAGCTTCGCGTTCTGGGCATTCGTCGCCGGCCTGCGGGCGCCGCGCGCCTCGGTGGTCGTCGCGTCGTCCCCGTCGCTTCCCGCCGCCGCCGCCACCGCCGTCGTCGCGATCATCAAGCGCTCGGCGTTCGTGTTGGAAGTGCGCGACCTGTGGCCGGGATCGGCGGTTGCGATGGGCCTCGTCCGGCAGGGTGGCGTCATCTACCGGGTGGCGCGTGGGCTCGAGTGGTTCTGCTACCGGCGCGCCCGGCACATCATCGCCCTGACCGACGGCATCCGCGACGGCGTCATCGCGACCGGCATCCCGCCGGAGCGGATCACCCTCATCACCAACGGGGTGGATCGGACCGAGATCGCGGCGACACCCGCCGACGTGCCGGTACCGGCCGACGCGTTCGTGGCCATGTACGTCGGTGCGCACGGCACGTACAGCGCGCTGGAGACGGTACTCGCCGCCGCCGAGCGCCTTCGTGATGAGCCGTCAATCCGGTTTGTGCTGGTCGGCGGAGGAGACCAAAAGCCCTCCCTGCAAGCCGAGGCCGCCCGCCGCGAACTGCAGAACGTGGTCTTCGTCGACCCGGTGGCGAAGCAGGACGTGCCGGCGTGGCTTGCACGGGCGGACGTCTGCCTGCTGCCCTACCAAGACAAGGCGCTGTTCGCGGGGGCCCTTCCGAACAAGACGTTCGACTACATGGGCGCCGGCAAACCGATCATCGCCGCAGTGCCCCCCGGTGAGCTCTCCCGCCTGATCGAAACCGCCCGGTGCGGCATCGCGATCCCACCGGAGGATCCGTCTGCGATGAGGGACGCGATCCGACGCCTTGCCGGCGATCGCGACATGGCAACCCGAATGGGGGCCGCAGGGGCCGAGTTCGTCTGCACCCGCTACGACCGAAAGGTCCTCGCCGAACGGTTCGTATCGATCATCGAGGAGGTCCATACGCCGCATTCAGCACGGCACTTGGGCGGCCTATGAGCCCCACCGGGGCTCAAACACTGACCGCGGCTGGACGCATACGCCGCATTCAGCACGGCACTTGGGCGGCCTATGAGCCCCACCAGGGCTCAAACACTGACCGCGGCCGGACGCAAACGCCGCATTCAGCACGACACTTGGGCGGCCTATTAGCGGCCCCGGGTCCGCCCAAACGCCGACTGCGGCTGGATTTGTTGGACGACGCTAGGGTTCGCGGCCGTGATTGAGCGCTTCCACAGAAGGTCGTTCCCTTGACCGGCGCAGTTGGGGGGCGTGCCAAACGACTCATCGATCTGGCGATCGCGGTTCCTGCGTTCGTGCTGACGTGCCCTGTGATGTTTGGTGTGGCGATTTGGGTACGGCGGGATTCGCCGGGGTCGGCGATCTTTCGGCAAGAGCGGGTCGGGTTGCATGGACGGCCCTTCCAGCTGCTCAAGTTCCGGACGATGGTCGTCGGGGCAGAGCAGTTGGGCCCCGGGCTCGCCGTCGACCGCGATGACGCGCGGATCACCCGTGCGGGGGCGATCCTGCGCAGGCTCTCACTCGATGAGCTGCCGCAGTTGTGGAACGTGATCCGCGGCGACATGAGCATCATTGGTCCGCGGCCGACCGTCGCCGTTCAGGTCGCGCGGTACACCGACGCGCAACGGCGGCGGCTCGAGGCGCGTCCCGGCATCACCGGGCTGGCCCAGGTGCGCGGTCGCGCGAGCATTCCCTGGTCCCAGCGGATCGCGATCGACATCGAGTACGTCGAACGTCAGAGCATTCCGCTCGACCTGTCGATCCTGCTGCGCACCGTCCTGGTCGTCGCACGTCGCGATGACACCTATCGCGGCGACACCGGCGGGTTTGACCTGCCCCCCATCGACGTGGAGGACCCACCATCGCCGAAGTAACCGTGTTGTTGACCTGCTCGGGATCGCGTGTGGACATCGTCCGCGCGTTCCAAGCCGCTTTTGCAGACACCTCCCACACGGGCCGCGTCCTGATCAGCGATGCCGGCGAGGCGTCGCCCACCCGGTTTGAGGCCGACGGGATCGTGGAGCTCCCGCTCGTCGACGACCCCGCCTATCGCGACACGTTGCTCCAGGTGTGTCGGCGTGAGCGGGTGCGCGCGCTGTTGCCGCTGACCGACCTGGATCCGGTCACGTTGGCGACCGCCGCGCCCGAGCTCGCGACGATCGGGACGTCCGTGTTCCTTCCCGAACCCCATGTGGCCCTGGGATGTCAGGACAAGTGGGAGTGCCACCTGATGCTGCTCGCGGCAGGCCTGCCATCGCCGCCGACGTGGCTCGCAGGCTCGATCGACCTGGCCGACTTGCCCTATCCGATGCTCCTGAAGCCACGCCTGGGTTTCGCCGCACGTCACATCTACCGTGCCGCGAATCCCGACGAGCTCGCGTTCTTCGAGAACTACTCGCCGCTTGAGTCCGTCTACCAACAGGCACTCGACGGAACCGAGTTCTCGACCGACACGCTCGGAGACCTGCAGGGGCGGGCACTCGGGGCGATTCCGCGCTCGATGATGCAGGCCAAGGGTGGCGAGCAGGTCAAAGGTGAGTCCCTGGACGACCCGCAGCTGGTCGATTTGGCGGTCCGCACGGTCGAGACGCTCGGATTGCGCGGGCCGTCCTGCATTCAGTGTTTTCGCAAGGATGGCCAGATCCAAGGCATCACCGACATCAACACGCGATTTGGTGGCGCGTTCCCGTTGCCGCTCGCCGCCGGCGGCGGCTACCCCGAGTTGATCGTGCGCATGGCAGCCGGCGAACACCCGCCGTCGCGGGTCGGCACCCACCGGGCCGGGGTGGTAATGACCCGCTACCTCGGTGAGACGATCCTCCATCGCGCACCCGACGGACTTCGAGCCGTCCCAGGAAAACGGTAGGTTTCCGCCGGTGGAGAAGGAGATCACGCTTGGCGACTACGGACGTGTGCTGTGGAGCGGACGGTGGGTGCTGCTCGCGGCTGCCGTCGGCGCAGCGCTGGTCGGCCTCGTCACGAGCCTGGCGCGCCAGACCGACTACACGTCCTCGAGCACCGTGTACATGGGCTTGGTGACCACGGCCCGAACGGGTGTACCCGTTTCGACGCCGTTCACGACCCCCGCCACCGCGCAGAAGGCGTTGTCCGCGGACAAGTTCGTCCAGAAGGCCGCCGACGGCACCGGCGTGGAGTTTGATCGCATCAGGAGCGGGGTCTCGTTCGTGGTCGAGCGCGTCGCCGGCGCGGTCGGCGGCAACCAGCCCACGGTTGCGACGATTCGCTATACGGATCGTGATCGGGCCACCGCCATCACGGTGGTCAACGCCTACGCCCAAGTGGTCTTTACGGAGGTGCAGGGCTTCTACAAGGGTGTGCTGGACGCCGAGCAGCAGATTGTCGACCACGGCAACGCCCGGATCGCAACGGTCCAGAAGACGCTGGACGCGCTCCGCGCGCAGAACACCCCCGCGACATCGACGCCGCTCATCTCGCTCCAGCAGGAGCTTGCAACGCTGCAACAGAGCGTCGACGACGCCGTGCTGATCCTGGCGAAGACGGTGCAGATCGAACAGCCGCTGATCATCTCGAAAGCGACGTCCGCGACGTCATCGGCCCGCCCCGGCCAGCGGCTTCGCACGATCATCTTCGGCGCTGTGCTCGGCCTGCTGCTGGGAGCCATCGTGACGTTCATCTGGCGTGGGAGCCCGGCGGGCCGTGCGGCGGCGTAGCACCACCAGCCTGGCGCTCATCGGCGCCGCGGCGCTCCTGGCCGGATGCGGCGGTGGGGGTGGCAAGACGCCGACAGACGCCAAGACAACCCCACCGGTGTCGATCCTGACGGTCAACGTGATCGACGGCGACACCCGCGCGCCGCTACCGGGATCCACGGTGACCCCGTACGACGCCAAGACCCAGCCCATCGCCGCAGGGATCACCACCGACGCAAACGGTCAGGCGGTGCTGCCGCCGGGGACGGCCCTCGCACAGGCGATCAGCCCCGGTCACGGAACCGATGCGCGCAGCATCGGACCTGGGCGCACCACCGTGACGATCCCGCTCTTCGACCCCGCGTTGCAGAGTCCCGAGTACGGCGGCGGGCCGACACGAACCCGGTACGTGCCGGCGGTCGACCTTCCCACTCCACCGGCCGATCCGACCTGGACGTTGACCGGAAAAGCCTTGCTCGAATTCCCGCCGGCGGTCGCACGCGGTGTGGTCGCCTTGACGACCAACAAGGGCCGGATCTTCGTCCTGAACGCACGGACTCGCGAGCAACTCTGGACCAAGGCCCGCACCGCCGGAGACAAGCAGATCGCTGCATCGCCCGCAATCGTCCCCGACGAGAACGCCGTGCTCGTCTCGGGCATGGATGGACAGCTGACGTCATACGTGCTGGACACCGGCGTCGTGAACTGGAAGTTCTCGACCGGCCAAAGCCCGATCGAGTCGTCGCCGCTCGTCAGCGACGGAACCGCCTACATCGGCGCCCACAACGGTCGCCTCTATGCCGTTGCCACGGACAAAGGGGTCGCCCGCTGGACGTTCCAAGCGGCCGACGACATCAAGGGCAGCGTCGCGAAGTCAGCTGACACGATCGTCTTCGGCGACTACTCGGGGACCGTCTACGCGGTCAGCGCCTCCACCCACCAGCTCATCTGGCATAACCGCGTCGGCAAGCGCCTCTACGGCGGCCCGGGGATCTCGGGCAACACGGTGGTGATCGGCGACGTCGCCGGCGCAGTCATCGCGGTCGACCTTCGGAATGGACGCCGACTGTGGCGGCACCCCACTGGCGATGACGTGTACTCCAGCCCCGCGATCGCAAAGGGCAAGGTGTTCATCGGGTCGTTCGACGGCATCTTCGAGGCGCTCGACCTCAAGACCGGCAACCGGGTCTGGTTGTTTGACGTCAAGGGTCGGATCTCCGGATCGGCGACGGTCGTCGGCAACGTCGTCTACACATCGGTGCTCGCGCGTCCGGGCGAGCCCAACCGCTCGTTCGGACTCGATGTCGTGACCGGCAAGAAGGTTTGGCGCGGCAATGACGGCCGCTACTCCCCCGCGGTCGGCGCCGGACGCACGCTGTACATCGTGGGGAGGACAACCCTGTATGCGTACCGGGCGCCCTAACCGCAGCATCGTCCTCATTGCCATCGGCCTGATCCTGGTCCTGGTGGCGGCCGGCGGTGCATACCTCGTCCTTCGTGACGACGCGGGCAACGTCGAAGGCAGTACCACCGGATTCATCGCCACCCAGACCGCACCGCCCGCACCGGCGAAGGCGGGGACGTGGCCCGAGTACGGTTTTGACCAGCGGCGAACGCGCGCCAACGACGCGCTCGGGCTGAGCCCCCCATTTGTGGAACGGTGGCGCTACGACGCCGCCGCGCTGCTCGAGTTTCCTCCGGTCGTCGGCGACGGGCGGGCGATCATCGGCACGAACGACGGTCGCGCGGTCGCGATCGACACCACGACGGGGCGCGAGCTGTGGTCCACCCGGCTGACCGGCCAGATGGCGGCGTCTCCGGCCCTGACCGGCGACGTCGCACTCTTTGCGACCACTCGGGGGCGCTTGGTCGCACTCGGCGCGGCAGACGGGAGTCGGCGCTGGAGCGTCAGCGTCGGCTCATCCAGTGAGTCATCACCACTTGTGGTCGGCGACGGCGCATTCGTCGGGACGCTGGACGGCACCGTGGTCCGGGTCGACACACGGACCGGAGGGGTTGTGTGGCGGGCCCAGGCCGCGGGCCAGGTCAAGGCCGGCCTCGCCGCCGCCGGACCCAACGTGGTCGTCGGCGACTACGCCGGGCGGATCACCGCGTTCACACAACGCGACGGCGCCATCGCTTGGCAATCCACCAGCCCGGGTCCCCGACTGCGCGGACCGGGTCGGTTCTACGCGGGACCGGCGGTTGCCTATGGGCGCGTCTACCTGGGCAACGTCAACCGACGCGTCATCGCACTGCAGGCGGACACCGGCAAACGCGCCTGGGTGCGTACGCTCGGCGACTTCGTCTACTCCAGCGCCGCGGTGAGCCGTCAGACGGTCTTCGTCGGCAGCTACGACCACAAGCTGTATGCACTCGACGCGGTGACGGGCAACGAGCGGTGGTCCTTCGACACCGGTGAGCGCATCTCCGGTTCACCATCCGTGATCGGCCGGCTCGTGTACGTCTCGACCCTGGCCCGTGGCGGGCGCAAGGGAACCACGTTCGCACTGGACGTCGCCACCGGCGACCGCGTGTGGTCGTTCCCCGATGGCCGCTACAGCCCTGCTGTCGGTGTGGACGGCCTGTTGATCCTGACCGGACGACAGATCCTGTACGGACTGGCGCCGGCGTGAACGCGCAGGGGATCGCCCGGGCGGCCGGCGTGGTCGCCGCGTTCGGCGTGCTCTCGCGCATCCTCGGGTTCGTGCGTGAGGCGGTCCTGTCGCGAACGTTCGGCACGCAAGGTCTGGGCGGTGCGCAAGCGGACGTCTTCGCAAACTCGCTGTTCCTCGTCAACACCGTCGCCGCGCTGCTGCTCTACTCGCTCGTCACCCTGATCATCCCGGCATTCGAACAGGAACGCGAAGAGCGCGACGAGGCCTCGGCGTGGGGACTGCTGTGGACGGTCGGGGCATGGGTCGTCGTCGGACTCTGCGCGCTGGGAGCGCTGACGGCCGCCTGGCCGCAGGGCCCCACCGCACTGTTCCACCTGGACCCTCAGCGCGCCGCACTCATGGAACATCTGGTGCGGATCATGTCGGCAGGCCTGGCCCTCCAGGGGATCTCGGCGCTCCTGACCGCCGTGTTGCAGTCACAGCGCCGGTTCGTCGGGCCGGCGATCGTCGGCGTCGCATTCAACCTTGGGGTGATATCGGGCCTGGCCATCGGCGGGCGGAGCGTCGAGGCCGCTGCCTGGGGAATGGTCGCGGGCGCCGCCGCGCAGGTGCTCTTTCAACTTCCGCAGCTCATCGGGGTGCTGCGCCACGCCCCCGGACGGCCGGCATGGCGCCATCCACGGCTGCGCGGGTTCGGCACGCTGGCGCTTCCGGTCATGGCCGCATCGCTCGCACAGCAGATCAACGGCTTCACCGACAAGCTCTTTGCGAGCTCCCTGGACTTCGGTCGCACGGCGGCGCTCAGCTACGCCAATGCAGCGGGATCGGCACCGCGGACCGTGTTGCTCATGCCGCTGCTGGCACCGGTGTTCCCGGTCATCTCGCGGATGTTCGCCGAAGGACGTCAACGCGAAACCGCGGTTGCGTTCAATCGGGCTGCAGGTGTGCTGGGCCTCGTGTCGGTGCCGGTCAGTGCGTTCCTGATGATCTTCCCGAAGGAGATCGCGCGCCTCCTGTTCGGCGGCTCCAAGTGCGGTGCCGCATGCGTCACGGACATCGCGGGTCCGTTGCGCTGGTATGCGCTCGCGGTGTGGGCGGCGTTCATCGGGTATCTGCTCAATCGGAGCCTCTCGGCCGCCAACCGCGCGCGCGAGATCATGGTGGCGACGCTCATCACAGTCGCCGTGACGATCGGCCTCGACCTGATCCTGCTCGGCCCGATGGGGCACTCCGGCCTTGCGTTGGCAACCGCCCTCGGGGTCATTCTCAACACCGCGATCACCACGTGGATGCTGGCGCGGGCCCTCCCGGAATTCTCGCCACGCCTGCTGATGGAGCGGCAGGGGCGGCTGATCGCCTGTGGGGCGTTCGCGGGCGGCATCGCGATCGCGACGGGGTTGGTGGGCCCTGATGGCAATCGGTCCGTCGGGACCGTCGCGGGCGTGCTGCTCGTCAAGGCGCTCATCGCGGGTGTGGCATACGTCGCGGCGACACGGGTGCTGGCCGCGGCCGAGCTGCGGGAGGGAACGAACGCACTGCGTGCGATCGTTCGCCGGGCGCGACCGACGTGAGCGCGCGGCGTCTGCCCGCGAGCGTGGTCCTGACGGCGATGCTGCTCATCGGGCTCGCCACACGCATCGCCGCATACACCGGGCAGTCGTTCTCGTGGGGATCGGACGAATCACGGTTTCTCGGTGTCGTTCAGAACCTCGCCAACGGGTACTTCCCGTCCGGCGACGCGGAGTGGTTCGGCAGCCGGTTGGGTCTTTTGTGGCCCGTCGCCGGGTTGTTCAGGCTCGTCCACGCGAGTGACGCGATCGCGGCGATCTGGCCGCTGACGGTCTCGCTGACCGGCATCGTGGCGGCGTACCTGATCGGTCGGGACCTGGCACACCGTCGTGTCGGCTATGTCGCTGCCGCGCTGGTCGCGGTCGCACCGCTCGAGGCCCTGGTGGGCACGCGCCTGCGGCCGGATGCCATCGCCCCGGCGGTGGTGGCATTCGCGATGTGGTGTGCGCTGCGCACCCGGAGTGCCGGACGCTCGGGACTGCGGTGGGCGTTCGCCGCCGGGCTGTTGTTGGGCATCGCATGGTCAGTGCGCGAGAACGTGCTCGTCCTGGTTCCCGTACTCGTCATGGCGGGATGGGGTGCCCGTCGGCGCGGACTCATGGCCGGAATCGTCGGTGCCGCCGTTGCGCCGGCCGGCGCCGCCCTGGTGTTCGCGATCGGGGCGGGTGACCCCGTGCGGCCGCTGATCGGCGCGGGAACCGAAGGGGCGTTTCGCAACCCCGTCGACGCGTTCTCGCTGACTGACACCTACGCGGCCGCCATCACACGCGACGCGTTCGATCCGGGAAGCCCGTTGTTTCTGCTTGCGCCGACGCTGATCGGCGCCATTGGCGTCACCCTCTGCACCCGTGATCGTCGGGCGCTGCTTCCCGGGGTGTGGCTGCTGTGGACCGCGGTGTACCTCGAGTTCGGAACACTGTTCAACCTCGCCAAACCGGTTCGATATTTGACCCTCTGCACGATCCCGTGTGCGTTGCTCGTCGCACTCGCCGTCGATGGTCGCTACGCCGCGCTCGCACCGGCAGGAGTGGCGATCGCCGCGATCTGCGCGCTCTGGTACCTGCCCGGGCGTGTACTGCGACCGGATGACTCCACGCTGGTCGCACGGGTCGCAGATCGCCTCCGGTCGCTGCCTGAGGGCCCTGTGCTCGCAGAGAGCTACACGTGGTACGCCAAGCTCACCACGTACACGGCGCGGCGGCGGCTGACGATCCCGGAGGTGCAGGACCCCGAATTCCTGACGCCGTTCGACGCGCGGCGCACCCGGCTTCTCCTGCCGCTGCCGAGTCCCGCGGATTCCCGCGAGGGGTACATCGTGACCGGACCCATCCACCCCCGGGTGGGCTGGCCCACCAACTGGGACCGGGCGCGGGCGCGCATCGCCGCGACCGTGGCCTCAAACCAGCTTGAAGTCGTCGCCACGGTCGGGCCTGCCATGATCTGGCGGTGGCGACGATGATCGGGATTGTGATCCCCGCACACAACGAGGAGCACACGGTCGGCGTGGTTGTCCGCGACATCCGCGCGACGCTGCCCGATGCGCATATCGTCGTCGTCGACGACCGGTCACGCGATGCGACGGCCTCGGTCGCGCGCAACGCCGGCGCCGAGGTGGTCCGGACCCCAGTCGGACTCGGCGGCTACGCGCAGGCTTTGCAGCGCGGGTACCAGGCAGCGATTGCCGCCGGTGCCCTCGAGATCGCTCAGGTCGATGCTGACGGACAACACGCCGCCGGCGATCTGCACCTGCTGCTCGACGGGTTGTCGCGCTACGACCTGGTGGTCGGCAGCAGGTTCCTTGGACCCGGATACCGCATGCCGATTCCGCGTCGCGCCGGCATCACGGTGTGCCGATGGATGACCCGCCATATCGGCCGACTCCCGTTGACCGACCCCACGTCCGGTTTTCGCGCCGTCCGCACCGACGTTGCGCACGAGATCGCCGCCCACGGGTTTCCGGACAACCTGACCGAGGTCAGCTACCTGATCCGACTCCACCGTTCGGGTCGCGCGATCGGGGAGATCCCGGTCACCATGCGCCCACCCCAGGACGGCTCGATGCACGATGGGTTGGCCGGTGTCAGACACTTCGGGCGCATCGTCCGCGTCACCGCCGGTCTGGCCCTGGATCGCCGCTCAGGCTCGTAGTGGGCCCCTCCGAACGTCCTGTCGCGGACCGACGGCTGCAAACCGTCGCGGGCGTTCGTCCTCGGCGGCCCGAATATGGCCGGGTACGCGGACGGCCTGCGCTCTGCGCTCGCTCGGTTTTTCGCTCGCCGGATTCATCGACAGACTTCCGGGTGGATCCACTAGGCTTCGGCGCGTGGCAACGTGTGTCGTCACCGGGGGAGCGGGTTTCCTCGGCTCACATCTGTGTGACCGGCTCCTTGCCGAGGGACACCAGGTCATCTGCGTCGACAACCTCGACACAGGATCGCTCGAGAACATCGAGCACATCGACGACCCGCGCTTCTCGTTCGTGTTGCACGACATGGTCGACCACATCGATCTGCCCGGGCCGATCGACGAGATCTACCACCTGGCATCGCCCGCCAGTCCGATCGACTACCTGCGCCTGCCACTGCACACGCTCAAGGTCGGGTCGTACGGAACCCACAACGCGCTCGGGCTCGCCAAACGCCACCGTGCGCGTTTTCTGTTGACGTCCACCAGCGAGGTCTACGGCGACCCGCAGGTGCACCCGCAGCCCGAGACCTACTGGGGCCACGTCAACCCGATCGGCCCGCGCGGCGTGTACGACGAGGCCAAGCGTTACGCCGAGGCGCTGACGATGGCGTACAACCGCCAGCAGGGCGTCAACACCAAGATCGTGCGCATCTTCAACACGTACGGCCCGCGCATGCGCCCCCACGATGGACGTGCGATCCCGACCTTCCTGCGCCAGGCGATGGCCAACAAGCCGATCACCGTCTTCGGTGAGGGCTCCCAGACCCGGTCGTTCTGCTATGTCACGGACCTGATCGAAGGCCTGACGCGACTCGTGCGCAGCGACTACCACCAGCCGGTCAACATCGGCAACCCCGGCGAGTACACGATCCTCCAGCTCGCCGAGACGATCATCCGTATGACCGGCAGCCGCTCCGAACTCGTCTACGAGGCCCTGCCGCAGGACGACCCGATGATCCGCCAGCCGGACATCACGCTGGCGCGGGCACTGTTGGGATGGGAGCCGACCATCGAGCTCGAAGAGGGTTTGCAGGTCACCATCGACGCCGCCGCAGCGGCCATGACCCAACCCACCTCGCGCTCGTAGCGCCCGGCGCCAACCGCGCAGGCGCGTGAACACCCCCGCCGCCGTGCCGGTCGTTCAGGCCGTCAACCTGACCAAGCGCTATGGCCAGGTCGCGGCCGTCGACGGCATCGCATTCGACATTCAGCGGCAGGAGTGCTTTGGCTTCCTGGGGCCGAACGGCGCGGGCAAGACCACGACGATGCGCATGCTCTCGTGCCTGGCGCAACCAGACGCGGGGCAACTCTCCGTGCTGGGGCTCGATCCCGCAGTCCACGCGCGGGCGGTCAAACGCCGCATCGGGGTCGTCGCGCAAGAGATCAACCTGGATGTGGAGCTGACCGTCCGCGAGAACCTGCTCGTCTACGCCCGGTACTTCGACATCCCGCGTCGTGAGGCCGGCCGCCGCGCCGACCAACTCCTGGCCTTCGTCCAACTCACCGACCGCGCGCATGACGGCGTGGACCGACTTTCCGGCGGAATGAAGCGGCGCATCCAGATCGCGCGGGCCCTGGTCAACGAACCCGAACTGGTGTTGCTGGACGAGCCGACCACGGGCCTTGACCCGCAGGCGCGGCATCTGGTGTGGGAACGCCTGCGTGCCCTCAAGGAGCAAGGCGTGACCTTGGTGCTGACGACGCACTACATGGATGAGGCCGAGCAGCTGTGTGACCGTCTCGTCGTCATGGATAAGGGACGTATCGCCCGCGAAGGCGCGCCTGCGGCCTTGATCGCGGCCGAGGTCGGCCGCGAGGCGTTGGAGCTTCGTATCGCGCCCTCATCGATCACGGAGCTGCTCACACGCCTCGGCGCGGCGGTTGAGGGACACCAGATCCGCGGCGAGGTGCTCAACCTCTACTCCGGCAACGCCGAGGAGCTCTTTGGCCGAGCGCGCGCGACCGGCGTGCCGATCGAACTGCAGATGATGCGGCGGGCCACGCTCGAAGACGTGTTCTTCGCCGTCACCGGACACCGGCTGCTCGAGGAGCAATAGGCCCTCCGTCACCGCTCACACGGACGCCGGGCGTCGCTGACGGACCCCCGCCCATTCGGCCCCGCGACGACGCATCCGCTGAAATGTTTCGAGTGGTTTGTTCAAGGGCATTCCATCGATACCAAAAACTGCCACCCGTGACCAACTGCTGGTCGGAGGAGTCAACTGATGTCCGAATTGCTCACCCTTGAGGCGCTCGACACCGACGGAGCCATCCGCGAGTCGGTATTCCAGACGGCAAATGACACCCGCGCGACATTTCTGCGGAAGGGTCTGATCGGAGGCGGCAGCCTGGTCGCCGGTGGTGCCCTGCTCGGGCTTCCACAGGCGTTCGGCGCACCATCCAAGACGAACGACGTCGCGATCTTGAACTACGCCCTGACACTCGAATACCTCGAGGCCGCCTTCTACAACGAAGCGGTCGCTCGGGGCGCACTCTCTGGGGCGACGTTGGCGTTCGCGTTGGTCGTCAAGGACCACGAGAACGCCCATGTCGCGTACCTCAAGAAGGCGCTCGGGAGCAAAGCGGTCAAGAAGCCGAAGTTCGACTTCAAGGGCACCACAACCGATCAGACCAAGTTCCAGGCCACGGCGTATGTCCTCGAGAACACCGGGGTTGCGGCCTACTCAGGCCAGGCGACGTTGATCAAGCAGGCAGCCGTCGTGAAGGCAGCGGTCTCGATCCTCACCGTCGAGGCCCGTCACGCGGGATGGATCGGCGCGATCATCGGCAAGGCCCCGGCTCCGCGCAGGTTCGACCGTGCCCAGTCCAAGAGCCAGATCCTGGCCGCTGTCAAGGGCACCGGCTTCATTACCGGCTGATTGCCGAAAGCGAGGTACGAAGCAATGCTCGATTTCTCCCCAGTTCAAATCATCCTCGTGCTCGCAATCGCGCTCTTGGTGCTTGGTCCAAAGCGGCTGCCGGGCATGGCCAAGAGCCTCGGACATGGCCTGCGGGGGTTTCGTGACTCCCTGGCGGGTCACGACGATCCGGACGAACGCCCCGATGAGACCATCGCTGTCGTCACGACCGATCGCGTTCGGGACGACCGGACACCGGTGAGCGCTCGCCCGACGGAAACCACGTACGCCAAGCCGACCGCCGTGAACGACTAGGCGAGCGCGCGTCAGGTCATCCGGTCCGGGGGCATGCCGCCCGGACCGGATGACGTGTGCTCATGGTCCTCCCGTCGGCTGACTGCCGGGATCAGACGCCGAGCGACGCGTCCGCGCGCATCGCCAATGCTGCTGCGCGGCGGGCGACACGTGTCAAGGTGATCTCGGCACCACGCGCGATCGGATGGTCCGCGGACGTCGCCGCAAGGACCGCTCCCCACAATGCCCCTCCGGTCCGGATCGGCACGCAGACACTGCTCGTGTAGCTGCCTGCACGCGCGATGCGCGCAACGCGGTCGCCGGCCAGCCGGCCATAGTCGTCAATCCGGGCGGGCGCGCCCGTGCGGAACACCGTGGCGAACGCCCCGCCGCCGTCCGGCGTGAACGGGACCAGTCGCTGCCCATCAGGGAGGAACGTCGCCACCGGAACGACCTGCCCACCCGCGAACCGTGCCACCACGCCGCATTCGACGTCCAGTTCGACTGCGATGCGACGCGCGAGATCCTCGAACGACGTCACCGTCGGGGTCGTCGACGCAGCCGCCGAGTCGGTCTCGCCGATGTCGCCGGTTCCGCCGACGATCTGGTATCCGTCAGTGATCTCGCTGAGCTGCTCGGCGATCGCGGCAAGCGACTTCGCCGCTCCCTGGGTGTCGCTTGCGCCGGTTGCCATGTGGGTGCTCGAGGACGAGACCTCCGCCATCGCCTGGGCGATCTGGTCCATCCCCACGTGCTGCTCGCGAGCCGAAGCGGCGATGGTGGTCGCAAACTCAGCGGTTTCCTTGATGTTCACTTCCATCCGGTCGATCGCATCACCCGCGAGACGCGCCCGTTCGACTCCGTTCTCGACTGCGCGTGAACCTTCTTCGGTTGCCAGCACTGCCGTCGCCGTCGCCTGTTCGATCTCGGCCAGGATGCCGCGGACCTGGGCGGTTGCGACCTTGGACTGTTCCGCCAGGCTGCGCACCTCCTGCGCGACGACCGCGAACCCCTTGCCCTGCTCACCGGCTCTGGCGGCCTCGATCGTTGCGTTGAGGGCCAACATGTTCGACTGGTCCGCCAGGTCGTTGACCGACTGGGTGATCGACTCGATCGCCCGGGTCCGCAGGGAGAGCGTGACGATGTCTTGCCCGATCTGGTCCACGCGTGATCGGATGACGGCCATACCCGACACGATTCCGTCGACGGCGTCCGTACCCTCGGCGGAGATCGTCATCATCCCCGTCGCCCGATGTGCCAGGTCGCCTGCGCGTTCCGCGACTCCTCGCGCCGATGCCCGCACCTCGTCGATCGTGACCGACGTCTGTGCGACCGAGGCTGCTTGTTCGCTCGTCGCCGCGGTGTGCTGGATGACCACTGCAAGGATCTGACTCGTGGCCGCGGTCATCTCGGTCGCCGCGACTTGGACGCGGCCGGACAAGACCCCCAGACGCTCGGCCATCTGATTGAGGTTGCCGGCAAGCGTGGCGAGCTCCGAATCGTCCTGGGCGGCACTGACGCGAGCCGTCAGATCGCCCTCGGCGATGCGCCGCGCAAACCGTCCGTACTCGGCGACGGTTGCGCGCAGTTCCGCGACGCGGCCCAGCTCGGCCCGCTCCAGCGCTCGGGTGCGACCCAACGCGGCCGCCGTGGTGTTGAATGCCGCGGCCACACGACCCAGCTCATCGTCGGCCGTGACCGCAACCTGCACGTCCGTGTTTCCCGTGGCAAGCAGGTCATAGGCGTCGTTGAGGGCGTCCAGCCGGCGCACGACGCGACGGGCGAACAAACCGGTGCACGTCAACGCAAACACGGGCAGCGCCAGCGCGGCCGCCTGAAGCAGCATCCGCTCGCCGGTTCCCGCAAGCTGCGAACGCCCGGCGACGATCAGCATCACGACGCTGATGGGAACCGCGACGGCGAAGGCGCCGAGGAGCAGCTGGTGGGTCAGACGAAGACGAGGCACGGGGTTCGCTTTCTGGGAAGAGCTGTGCGCCCACTATCGGACGAACGAACCCCTGGCTTGACCCGACGATTTGAACGTTTTCACGCGTGCCGGTCGCTCCCCCGTCCGACGCCGGACGCAGACCGACGAAGGACGTAGCCGCGAACCTCGGTGAGACTGGTGGGGACGGCGGTCGTGGCAGCGGGGGTCAGAGGACGGATTCACTACGAATCGGGTGGGTCATCACTCGTCGCGGCGTCATCGGTCCAGAGGTCATGCTTCCAGGCGGCGGGCTGACCGAACACCTTGGCCAACCAGATCCCCAGCAGGTAGAGAACGACCTGCGGGACCATCAGCAAGATCATGCTGAACGGGTCGGCGCCGGGCAGGATCGCCGCGACCACTGCGATCACGACGATCGCGAGACGCCACTGACGGCGATAGATGGCGGCGGTCACCAGCCCGAGCCGTGCGAACGCGAGCATGGCCATCGGTACCTCGAACATCAGGCCCGTCGCGAGCACCAGGGACGTCACAAACCCGTAGTACTCACCGGCGCGCAATGAGTTTGTGAACAGGTTGTCGCCGAATTGCAGCAAGAAATTGAGTGCCACGGGCAGCACGAAGAGGAACCCGAACGCCGCCCCGGCAAGGAAGAGCGCCGACGTGCCCGCGACGACCAGGAGCATCCGGCGTCGCGGTTGCTCGGCGATTGCGGGGAGGATGAACGCGTAGAGCTGGTAGAGGCAGATCGGCAACGCCACGACGAGCGCCACCCAGAAGCACACCTTGAGCACCGTGAAGAAGCCCTCCGTCGGCGACAACGTCAGCAGGGTCCGGTACTTCGTCGGAAGCGGATGTGCGAGGAATCGCAGCAGACGCTCGTGAAACGCGTATGCGACACCGAACGCGACGACCAACGACCCGACCGCGATGATGATACGGCGGCGAAGCTCGTCCAGGTGCTCCACCACGCTGAGCGCCTCGTCCGGGCCCACGCGGCGAATCCCAGCGATGCCCCTTCGGGCCACCGGTCCTACGCGCCCGCTGGGGTCTGCGGCGCCGGTCCGGTGGCGCCGCTGACGACGACCCCGTCGAGCAGATCGTCCTCGACCTCGACGGCATCTGAGGACGCACTCTGGGTGCGCCCGACCGGGCCGGCGGCAGATGAGGCGTCGTCGTCGCGATCGGGGTCACCGCCAACGGCCGCGCTCACGTCCTCGGTGATCGCGCTGACCTGTGTTTTGAGTTCCCGGATACCACGACCGACCTGGCGCCCGAGTTCGGGGAGCCGTTTGGGTCCGAACACGAGCAACGCGATGACGAGGACGATCATGATCTGGACGGGCGAGAAGTCGATGTCAACAGCCTAGCGGAGCCGTCGTCGATGCGACGCAAACGATCACGCGATCGCCACGACGACGGGGGGGATGACACTCGGCGCAACGGTGTTGGAACGCTTCTCAGGAGTGATCGCGAGTGCGCTGACGCCCGCCAGGTCAGCGGTTGCGACGATCACCTCGCCCTGTGCAGTCCGCGCCGCAAACCCCTCGGAGCGAGGCTTCCCGTTGCGAATGGTCCAGAGTTCGTACCCCTCGTCGGCGGCCAGGGCCGGAAGGCCGGTCATTCGCATCACCGCTGCGCCATCCGCGTCGATGACGACGCGACCCGCCACCGAACCGGCGGCGATCGGGATCTCGCGACCGCCGGAGCCATCGCGCAGCAGCGTCACGTTCCACGCCACGAGCCCTGCGACCAGCACTGCCATCGCGCCCGCAAGTGCCTGCCACCGTGACATGCCCCCGCGCCGAGGAGCAACCACCGGGGTCCGTGCCCGGCCCTCCGCGCGGACCGCTTCCATCACCCGGGCCCTGAGCGCGGGAGGCGGATCCAACTGCGGGACCTCGAGTGCAAGCCCGGCGGCGGCGCCCCTCAAGACGTCCAACTCCGCCCGACAATCGTGGCAGGTCGCTGCGTGACGCTCGACTTCGGCGGCCTCCTGCTCCGTTGCCGCGCCCAGCGCGACCGATGCGATCAGCTCACGGATGGCGGTGTGCTCGCTCATGCGCCCACCAGTCCGGGATCGAGGTTGCGACGGACACGCTCAAGGCCAAGGCGCATGCGGCTCTTGACGGTGCCGAGCGGCAGCGACAACATCGCCGCGATCTCGTGGTGCGTATACCCACCGAAGTAGGCCAGGCGAAGCACCTGCAGTTGGTCGTCCGGAACGTCGTGGAGCGCGGTTTGGACCTCCTCGGCTGCGACATTCGCCAGGGCGACCTCCGCCGCGTCGGGGGCGTCCGGCTCGATGGCCGCGACGTGTTCGAGCGCTTCCTGACGACGCTTGTTGGCGGCACCTTGACGCAACCGGTCGACCGCGCGGTGATGGACGATCGAGAGGATCCAGGTACGCACGCTGCCTTTGGGTGAGGAGTAGCGCGCCGCTCCGTTCCACACCGCCAAGAATGCCTCTTGCACGAGATCCTCCGCTGCTCCCCGCTCGCCGAGCAGCCTGAATGCCAAAGACCACGCGACGGTTCCATGCCGGTCGTAGAGCACCTCGAAGGCACGTTCGTCCCCCTTGGCGGCACAGACCAGCAGGTCCTCATCCGCCAGACGGGTCCGGTCTTCGGTGTGTCGCCGACCGATCATCTACCCATTCTCTACGATCGAGACGCCAACTTGGATCACCGAGGTGCCGTGCCCCATGAATTCGCAGATCCCGCCCGACCCTGCCCAAGACGCCCTGATCCGCCAGATGCGCGACCAGATCGTCGACAACGACCTCAAGCTCGTCCAGGCCGTCAACAGCCGACTGACGCTCGTTGCCCGGCTGCGCGCGTACAAAGAAGGCAACGGAATCACGTTCGTGGACCCTTCACGGGAGGCATGGATGCACCGGTTCCTGCAGGGTGCCAACAGCGGACCGCTCTCGTCCGGAGGCCTGACCGAACTCTACGACCACCTGCTTGAGCTGACCAAGCGCGAAACCGATGTCGCTACTCGGGGGCAAAGTCCTCCGGGGTGACGTTCTCGAGGAACTCTTTGAACTGGGCGACGACGTCCTCGGTCTCGACGGGCTCCGCCTGGTCGGGGAACTCGATGCCGCTGTCCTCGATGACCTGGTCGGCCGCGAAGATCGGTGCGTTGGCGCGAACAGCCAGCGCGATCGCGTCGGACGGGCGGGAATCCACGTCGAACTCCGACACCTCTGAACGCAGCGTGATCAGGGCATAGAACGTGTTGTCGCGCAACTCGGTCACCGTGATCTTGGCGACCTGTGCGTTGAGCTCACGCATGATGTCGGTCGCCAGGTCGTGGGTCATCGGACGCGGCGTGTCGGTTCCCTGCAATTTCATCAGGATCGCCGCGGCTTCGGCGTGGCCGATCCAGATGGGCAGGAACGTGTTTCCGGCCACCGTCTTGAGCAACACGATCGGCTGTTTGCCGACCAGGTCGAAGCTGACGCCGTAGATGACCATCTCCTGCATTGGCGGGACAGGCTCCCAATCGAGGTGAGTGACGCGCGTCGATCCATTATAGGAACAGTCTGGTGGTTGTCCGCCCGGGCGGTTCGGTGATACCGTTCCGGGCCGCTTGCGGGCGATTAGCTCAGGTGGTTAGAGCGCATCCCTGATAAGGATGAGGTCCGTGGTTCGAGTCCACGATCGCCCACTGCGTGCGCCGTCATTCCACCTCACGGAATTCGGCGAGAAGCCGGGTGTGCCGCAGCGCGGCGCACTCGGCGACGACACGCGCGGCGAGTTCGCGCAGCTCGCGACGGTCCTCGTCGGTGACCAGGTCCTCGAGACGGATCGGTGCGTCGTGTTCGTCCACGTCTGTGCTCCTGTCGCCATCGTATCCAGAGGTGCGCTGTCTGAACAGAGGCAATGGCCCACTCGGCTGATACGTCTGCGGCGTCAGCCCAAACGGTCGAGCCCGCGGCGCAAGGAGTCCTCGTCGGCGAAGCGCAGTTCGATCACGATCTCGTCTGACCCTGCGCGACGACGGACCGCGACCGGCGCCCCGAACACCCCGTAGAACCGGTCGACCGCCCGATCGGTCAACGGGGATGGCTCAATCGGTGGTGCAGACCGACTGCGTCGGGTCTCGCCGGCCCGGGCGGCGGCCTCGACCTGACGCACCGAGAGGCCCTCGGCGACTGCCCGTTCGGCCAGCTCCCGGCGCGCGCGGGCCCCGTCGGCCATCAGCACGGCGCGTGCGTGCCCCTCGCTCAGCGTGCCGTCCTGAACCAACTCCTGGACGGGGTCGGGCAGCTCCAGCAGGCGCAGCAGGTTCGAGATGCCTGGACGGCTCCTGCCGAGGGTCGACGCGACATGTGCGTGGGTCTGTCCGAAGTCCTCGACGAGTGCAGCGACCGCATGCGCCAGTTCCATCGGGTTGAGATCTTCGCGGACGACGTTCTCGACCAATGCGAGCTCGAGCCGCTCACGGTCGGCCGCATCGCGCACGAGTGCCGGGATCCGATCGATGCCGGCGCGTTTCGCGGCTTGCCAGCGCCGCTCGCCGGCGATCAGCTCGTAGCCGCCGTCGCCGAGCGGGCGGACGACGACGGGTTGCACAAGGCCACTGGTGCGCAAGGATTCCGCCAGGGAGTCCAGGGCCGTCTCGTCAAAGCGCCTCCGTGGCTGCTTGGGGTTCGGTCGGATCGCGGCGACCTCGAGCTCCAGCAGACCTCCGGCGGGCGTCACGCCGGCCGGTGCCGGCGCACCCAGCAGGGCGGCGAGTCCGCGGCCAAGGCGTTGCGGGGAGTCAGCCACGTGTTGCGACCTCCCTGGCGGCCTCGGTGTAGGCGGCCGCTCCAGACGACGCCGGGTCATAACGGATCACAGGCTCTCCATGGGACGGCGCCTCAGCGAGACGTATGTTTCGTGGTATCACAGTCCGGAATGCGAGTTCCCCAAAGTGGCGCCGGACTTCGGCGATGACCTCACCGCTGACCCGTGTGCGGGGATCGTGCATCGTCATCAGCATGCCCGCGACGCGCAAGCCCGTGTTGAGCGACCCTTGCACGGCCGTCACGGTCTCCAGCAGCCTGCTCAGTCCTTCGAGCGCGTAGAACTCGCACTGCACGGGAACGATCAGTCGCTCGGCCGCCGTCAAGGCGTTGACGGTCAACAGATCCAACGACGGCGGGCAGTCCAGCAGCACGAACCGATATGCGGCGGCGATCGGCGCGAGCGCGCGGGCGAGCAGGTGCTCCCGGTTGTCACGACCGGGCAACTCGATTGCCGCGCCGGCCAGGTCGGGTGCGGATGGAGCGATGTCGAGCCCTTCGACGCGCGTTGACACGATCACGTCGGTGATCGCCACGTCGTCAAGCAGCACGTCGGCCATGGTGGGACTCGGCCGGACGATGCCGAGACCGCTCGTCGCGTTGGCCTGGGGGTCGATGTCGACCAGCAGGGTGCGCATGCCGGCCGTTGCGAGACACGCCGCCAGGTTGACCGAGGTCGTGGTCTTTCCGACCCCACCTTTTTGGTTGACGACGGCGTAGATCACGCGAGTGGCCGTTTGGCGGCGCGGCCCGGGCGTCGGGGGTAGCGATCCGGGGTTGGCGCGACCTTGCGAAATTCGTGCAGGTGACGATCCGCCCCCGCAAACGGCGTGACGGCGGTGACGGGCCCGGGCTCCCACCCCAGCAGCGCGCACGCGATGGCTGCGCGACCTTCTTCAGTCGCGTCACGCGGGCCGCGCCACGCCACCAGGGTCCCACCGAGCGCGACGAGCGGTGCCGCGAGTTCGACGAGGACCGGCAACGGCGCGAGCGCCCGGGCGGTCGCAACCGACCAATGCTCGCGCTCAGTCGTCGCCAGCGTTTCTGTGCGTTCGCCCACGACCCGTACGTTAGGCAAATCGCTGGTCGCGCGTATGAGCCAATCAGCCTTGGACCGCTCGCTCTCGACCAGAGTGACCGCACATTCCGGACACGCCATCGCCAGCGGCACACCGGGAAAGCCCCCGCCGCTCCCGAGATCCACGATCGTGTCCGCCGCGCGCAGCACGGGGAGCGCGAGCGCGAGGAGGCTGTCCACCAGGTGGCGGTCGATGCCCTCCTCGTGCAGATCGATCGCGGTCAGGTTCTGTGGCTCGATCGCCATCCGGTCGAGGAGCGCCACCATGCGCCCGGCGGCCGGTGGATCGAGGAAGAGCCCCTCGGCTGCACACGCGTCCAACAGACGTGTCACGGGCGCCCGTCCGCGACTCATTCCCCGGCCTCCACAGCCGTCGATGTTTCACGTGAAACATGCACCGACGGACGTTTCACGTGAAACGTCGGAGGGCTGCTCAGTCGGCCATTGAGGCCGGCAGCACCACGAGACGTCGGTTTGGTTCGTCCCCTTCGCTGCGGGTCACGACGTCGGCGCGATCGGCCAGCGCCATGTGGACGATCCGGCGATCATGCGGTGTCATGGGATCAAGCTCGATCTCCTCGCCATGCCTCACCGCCTCAGCGGCCGCGTGCTCGGCCAACCGCACCAGCTGCTGCCGCCGCCGCTCACGGTACCCGCCCGCGTCCACTGTGACGCGCCGCGGCTCGCCGTGACCAGCGCGCAGCGCGGTCTGATGAGCCAGGTACTGCAGCGCGTCGATCACCGCACCGTCGCGACCGATCATCGCGTCAAGGTCCTCGCCGTCCATCACCACCGCGATCTCACCATCGTCGATCTCGGTCACCGAGAGCTCGGCATGCAGGCCCATCCCACCCAGTATCGCGGTGAACATCGTCTCGAGCGTCTTGCCGGGGTCGTCGCTCATCGCTTCTTCGGGGGTCGGCGTCGTTGGTTGGTCGCGCGGTTGCGCTGCGCGGGCGGCCTGCGTGGCGAGGTCGTCGTGCCCTCGGACCCGATCTCGGCCGGCTCGGCCACGACAGTCGGGGTGGGCTTTGCCTCGGATCTGTCCCCCGACTTCTCCTGCTTTGCCTTTGTCGTAGCACCACTCGGCGACTTCGACTCGACGGCGACCACTGCAGGCGCCGGAACCAGGCCACCCTCAGCAGCTCCCGCCATCTGGAGCGGGCCCAGACGACGCTTGAGCACCACCTGCTGCCCGCCGGTCCAGAGGTTGGTCGTCATCCAGTACAGCACCAATCCCGCGGGAACGTTCGGGTAGAAGAACAAACCGCCGACGATGAACAGCGGCAGCACCCGGAACAGCTTGCGCTGCATGTCGTTGGTCTGCGGCGTGGTCGCCATCGACACCTCGGTCGCCAGCAGCTGAGACCCGCCGTAGATGATGGCGACGATGATCGCCGTCCAGCCCATGCTGCGAAATTGCGTCGAGATGTCCGGGATGACCCACATGAACGACAGGTCGGCATTGCCGATCTGCTCTTTCGCGAAGTTGCGCAACACGTAGTACAGCGCGATGAAGATCGGGAACTGGAACACCATCGGCAGACACGAGCCGAAGGGGTTGACCTTGTTCTCCTGGAAGAGCCGCATCATCTCTTCCTGCTGTTTGCGCTTGTCGTTCTTGAACTTGTCCTTCATCTGCTTGAGTTGCGGGGCGATCTCCTGCATACGTCGCGCGGAGCGGTACTGGCTGACGAACAGCGGCAAAATGAGGATTCGCACGCAGACCGTCAGCACCACGATCGCCCAGCCGTACGTCAGGTTGGCCTTGTCGTGGAGGAAGATCAGGAAGTCGTGGAGCGGACCCTCCAGGAACTTGAGTGGGTTCATCGGCGGAACACGCGTTGGTCGTGTGGGTAGTCGACGCCGCCATGCGAGGCCGGGTTGCAGCGCAGAAGGCGCCACCCCGCAAGGATCACACCACGCGGGACTCCGAATTCACGAACCGCGAGTACTGCGTATTCGGAGCAACTGGGCACGTACTTGCACCGCGGCCGCAGGAGCGGCGAGACGAGCCGCTGGTACGCCTTGACCGGTGCCAGGACGAGCGCGCGGATCATGCCGACGCCGCCGTTGCGCCCACAACCTTGCGCGCCAACTCGCACAGACGCTCGCCGATCGCCGCACTGCCCTGCGCTTCGATGTACTCGAACACCCCTGAGCGGGCGATCACCACGAAGTCCGTTCCCCGTGGGAGTTCGTCGGCAAACGCCGCGAACTGCTCCCGCAACACCCGTTTGATGCGATTGCGCTCGACTGAACCGCCGACCTTCTTGGACACCGAGACGCCGAGCCGTGCCAGATCGCCAGGTGCGCCATCGTCGCGACGAAATGCGTAGACGACGAGATGGCGCCCCGATGCAGACTTTCCGCGGCGGTACACCGCGTCGAAGTCGCCCGACCGGGTCAGACGCGAGCGCCGTGGTCGTGGTGCCGGGTCGGCGCTGGTCACGCCTGCTCCGCCTATGCCGAGAGCCGGGCGCGGCCCTTGGCCCGCCGCCGCCGAAGCACGGCACGCCCCCCGCGGGTGCTCATCCGCTTGCGGAACCCGTGGGTCTTCTTCCGCTTGCGCTTGTTCGGCTGGTAGGTCCTCTTCACGCGGGCTCGTCTTCGTCGCTGGGCAGGCTCTGGTGCGCGACCCTCGCTGGGGCCCCACCACGGCCGCGCATGGTACCAGAGTCACCCTCGCGACCGAGCGCGGTCGTCGCGCGCCCGTACACCATTCCCCACACGCCTCGCCATCCGCCGCGACCACCGCCACTCCGCGTCTCCACAGGTGTGGAAACATCTGTGGAGAAACCTTCTTTCCCTGCTCTACGCGACTTTTTCCCGCCTTCGGACCACGTCTTAGGTCCTTCCCGGGTGTGATTTTGCCGCACCCACGGCACTTTCCTGTCCACAGCCCCGCTGCCCCCTTCCCGCCGATCGCGACCGTTGGTACGATCGCGCCCTCTCGCCGTAATGCCTCCGATCACAACCCTCACCGCGCCTGTCAACACCCGTACCGCCTCGGCGCGTCGGGATGTCCGTGCTGTGCGTTTCGCCCACTACGGCACCGCCGGTGAGCCGCCGGCCGTCGCCGAGGTCGCAGGCGACGAGGCCTCGTTGATCGAGGAGCTCTTCACCAGGGCCGCAGACGCCTGCACAGTCCCGCCGCTCGCGGTGCGCGAAGTCATCGAGAACCTCGTACACGCCGATTTCGAGGGCGCCTGCGTCTCGATCTTCGACGATGGCGCCTCGCTGCGCGTATCGGACTGCGGCCCGGGCATCGCGGACAAGGAACGGGCCCTCCAGCCGGGTTTCTCCACTGCGTGCGAGCGGGTGCGAAGCGTGGTGCGCGGAGTCGGGTCGGGTCTCCCGGTGGCCGCCAGCGCCATGCACGCCACAGGCGGCACGTTTGAGCTGACCGACAACCTTCGTGGTGGAACCGTCGTCACGCTGTCGGTGCCCGGATGCGCACACCCGCGTGCAACCACACTCGAACTCACCGAGGTCGCCCGCCAACTCATGGCGCTGCTCCTCGAGATGGCTCCCGCGGCGCCCACCGCCCTCGCCGGGGAACTGGCGATCCCACTCGGAGAATGCGGCCGTGAGCTCGTGCTGCTCGAACACCGGGGCCTGGTCGTGCGCTCCGAGGACGGCGCTCGTTCGTTGAGCGCCTCCGGCACCGAGCTCCTCAACACGCTGTTTTGAGCGACACGCACCGCCATTCGGCAGCGCCGGACGAACAACTGCAAGCGGTGTGGCAGCAAGTGCTGGCATGCCTCAGCGCGACCCTCAACAACGCGACGTACAACCTCGCGTTCTCCAACACCCGCGCGACGCGCCTGGAGGGCGATCGGATCGTGTTGGCGGTCGAGACCGAGTTCGCCCGCAGTTGGGTGGCCCAGCGCTACCAAGCCGTCCTCAAAGACGCCCTCTATGAGGTGCTCGGCACCGACATCGCCGTCGAGGTCATCGTCGTGCCGACCGAGATCGACGGTGACGGCCCCGGACAGCCCGCCACACAGACCGCCGCCGCGCCGGCGCATCGCATGATCCCGACGATCGGCCGCGTCCACGGACGCCTGCAGGACCGGTTCTTGTTCGAGAACTTCGTCACCGGCCCGTCCAACCGTTTTGCGCATGCCGCGGCCCTCGCCGTCGCCGAGCAGCCGGCCCAGTCGTTCAACCCGTTCTTCATCTACGGCGGGGTCGGGCTGGGCAAGACGCATCTGCTCCAGGCGATCGGCCACTTCGTCGTGCGCAACCACCCTGCGCTGACCGTCCGCTACGTGTCGGTCGAGACGTTCACCAACGACTTCATCACCGCACTCGGCGAGGGTGGGACCCAGGCCTTCAAAGAACGGTACCGCGGGGTGGACGTCCTGTTGATCGACGACATCCAGATGCTCGAGGGCAAGGACCAGACGCAAGAAGAGTTCTTCCACACGTTCAACGACTTGCACGAGGCCGGCAAGCAGATCGTGATCTCGTCGGACCGGCCCCCCAAGGCGATGGCCACCCTCGAAGCCCGCCTGCGCTCCCGGTTCGAGATGGGGCTCATCACCGATGTGCAGCCACCGGACCTCGAGACCCGCATCGCCATCCTGCGCAAGAAAGTCCACGCCGGCGGCTACCAAATCCACGATCCCGAGGTCCTTCCGTTCATCGCCGCACGGCTGCAGGACAACGTGCGTGAACTGGAAGGCGCGCTCATCCGCGTCGTGGCCCAGGCCTCGCACGCAAAGTCACATGTCACCGTCGACCTGGCCCGCGAGGTGCTGCGCGCCTACTTCCCCGCCGACGGCGCCTCGATCAGCGTCGAAGCCATCCAAGAAGAGGTCTGTCGCCATTACGGCTTGTCGATCGCCGAACTCGTCGGCGACAAACGCGACAAACGCGTCGTCGTGCCACGACAAGTTGCGATGTACCTCTCTCGCGAGCTCACGCAGAGCTCCCTCCCTGCGCTCGGCCGGGCATTCGGGGGCCGCGACCATACGACCGTCATGTACGCGGTCAACAAGGTCGGCAACCAGATGTCTGACGAAGGCGAGATCTTTGCGGCGGTGCAGAGCTTGACGCACCGCCTCAAAAACCACGTGTGATCTGAACCGCGCTCAGGGCCCCGCCCGTGCGCGTTGCAAACGTCCCGGCCACCCCGATGGCCTGTGGAGATCACCCCGATCCATCCCCACGACGCGTCAGATCACCGTTGCGTGACGACGCGTCGGCGATCACCGCCGTGTCCCCCCTCCCGGGCACAACACGCGTCGACGCGCCTTCGACGACTCATCCCGTGTTCCTCCCCACATCACCCCGACAAGACCCCCGCAACGAGCAGGGCAGACTCCGCGTCTCAACAGCTCCCACATCCCCAACGATCACCACAGACACAAAGATTTCTTTTGGGGGTTTCTTCCTTCGCCACACCGTGCGGTGACCTCTGCAGTCCACACGACTCGGCATCCGTCGCACCAAGTAGTCTTCACCGGATGCGCCTTACCGCCCAGCGAGACGAACTCGCCTCAAAGCTCGCACTCGTTGCCCGAGCTGCTTCGACCAAGAGCACCATCCCCGTCTTGGGACAGGTACGCCTCGACGCAACCGGCCCGATTGTCGAGCTCGCCGCAACAGACATGGAGCTCTCGCTTCGCATTCCGGTTGAGGCCGGCGTCGAAGACGGCGGAGCGGTCGTCCTGCCGCGGTTGGCCGCCGACATCGTCCGGACGATGGCCGACGGTCCGGTCACACTCGAACACCGTGCCAACGAAGGCGTTGTCGGAGTCAGCGGTGGGCAGTCGTCGTTTGCGCTCAACTGTCTGCAGGCGTCGGACTTCCCCGATCTGCCGGTCGATGAGGGTTCGGGCCTGATCATCCCGATCGAGCCATTTGTCGCGACAGCCGATCGCGTTGCACGGGCGGCGTCGCGCGACGACACACGCCCCGTGCTGACCGGCGTGCTTGTGCGCATCGGCCCGGACGGCATCACGATGGTCGCCACGGACTCGTACCGTCTTGCAGCCATGCAGACGCCACTCGAGTCTCCTCCCGCCGATGTGCGCGAGGCCATCATCCCCGCCCGGGCGCTCCAGGAGGTCGGCCGACTCGCCGCCGCCATGAAGGCGACCGAACTCGAACTGGTCATCGGTGAGGGCCAAGCCCTGTTCCGCATCGGCGGCGCACGGTTGACGAGTCGCCTGATCGACGGTCAGTTCCCCGATTACAAGCAGTTGATCCCCGAGCGTTTCGAATACGAGGTTGCGTTCGACCGTGCCGAGATGGTGTCGGTGCTGTCCCGTATCGGGGTCGTCGCCCAGCGCAGCGCCCCCATCCGCCTGGCGTTCGACCAGGGCCAGATCACGGTGTCGGCCGTCAGCGAGCAGCTCGGCGAGGGACATGAGTCGCTTCCGGTGGCGTTCAACGGCGAGGCGTTCGAAATCGGTTTCAACGCCGAGTTCCTGCGGGACGGGGTCGACAGCATCAGCGGCGACGAGCTGCGCCTGGGTCTCATCAGCCCGCTTCGGCCGGGACTGCTGCAGGGAGGCGCTGACGGCTACCGCTACCTGCTGATGCCGATCCGCCTCAACGTTTAGCGCGAGCGACGACCCTCGGCGACGGCCGGAGTGGGCCGTCCGGTCGCTTCAGGTCGCGAACCTGCGATCGTGGGAACGCGTCAGCTTGGAGTTCGAGCCCGGCTTGATCGTGGTCAGCGGGCCAAACGGCGCAGGCAAGACATCCCTGGTCGAGGCGGTCACGTTCGCGACGATCGGCGTGTCACCCCGCACGTCACGGGAGGCCGAGGCGGTGCGCCGTGGAGCCGAGGCCTTTCACGTCGCCATCGATCTGGCCGGAGCCGGGGGGCATCAGCTGCGTGAGATCGGCTTCCGGCAAGGGCTCGGCCGGCGTCTGCGTCGCGACGGCGTGCCCGTCCGATCGCTGGGGGACTGGCGTGTGCCGGGTGCCGTGCTCGTCTTCCTTCCCGAGGAGCTGCGGTCGGTCAAAGGCCCGCCCGCGGCGCGGCGGCGGGCTGTAGATCGGCTCCTCGAAGGCGCTGAGACCGGGTTTACGGAGACCCATGCCGGCTACCTCGCGGCGATCGCGCAGCGCAACGCGCTGCTGCGACGTATCCGCTCCGGCCTGACGGGAGTCAGCGGCCTGGCCCCGTGGGACCGGGCCTGTGTCGAGTTGGGCGGTGCCATCGCCCGCGCGCGGTCGCGGGCCATCACGGACCTCTCGCAACCGTTTGGACGATGGCTTGCGGCCCTCGGCGGCGGCCGCGGCGGTCGACTGGCGCTCGAGCCGTCCCCTGCGGCGCTTGAGGGTGCATCGCTCGACGCGATCGAGGGGCTTCTGGCCGACGCGATCGAACGCAACCGCGACCGCGACATCCAGGCTGCGCAGACGCTGTCGGGTCCACACCGCGACGACATGTGGATCGGTGCGGGTGACCATGATCTACGCCGACTCGGGAGCCAAGGTGAGCAGCGGACAGCGGTACTGGCGTTGCTGTTGGCGTGCCGCGATCACCTTGCCGCGCGGTCGGCGATGCCGATCATGTTGCTCGACGACGTGCTGAGCGAACTCGACCCGCAGCGTCGCCGCTTGCTCCTGGAGGCGCTTGCCGGGCAGGGCCAGGCCTGGGTCACGAGCGCGGATCCCGACGCGGCCGGACTGGCGGAGGCCGCCGGAGCAGCGCATCATCTGCATGTGGAGGCAGGACGTGTCTGTTAGACGACGACGGTTCCGTCGCGAGCCGGTCATGATCGGTGATCGGCTCGCGCGCTACCGCGGCGGATCGGACTCCCCCGCGGGCTCCGAGCTGGCCGTGCTGCAAGCGGCCTGGAAGGACGTCGCGGGTCCGCAGGCCGCGGCCAACTCCGTCGTGGTGCGGCGCAGCCGCGCCGGAGTCGTCAGCATCGCGTGCGCGAGCGGCGTGTGGGCTCAAGAACTCGATGCACGCCGTGATCTTCTGACGGATCAGTTGGTCCGCGTGGCGCCCGATTTACGGGTGACCGGAATCAGGTTTGTGGTGGGAGACCACGTCATCCCGGTGCCCCAGACGGTCCGCCCGCGAGCGGTTCCGGCACCGACCGCGCAGGAGACCGCACAGGCCCAGAAGCTCTTTGACGAGGTCACCGACGCCGATCTGCGTGAACGACTGGTCCGGGCGGCCGCGGGACAGCTCGCGATCGCGCGAGCCAAGACAAAAAAGCCTGCAAAGAGCAAAAAACCAGGGGCGTGACGGCCGGACAGGCTGATACCCTTCAGGACAACAGGAGTCCCGGAGAACTTGACCGAAAACGCACCCGAACAACACCCACCCCCAACGCGTTATGACGCGCAGGACATCACCGTCCTCGAGGGGCTTGAGGCGGTCCGCAAACGCCCCGGCATGTACATCGGCACCACCGGACCCAGGGGCCTGCACCACCTCGTCTACGAGGTGGTCGACAACAGCGTCGACGAGGCGATGGCGGGGTACTGCGATCGAATCGAGGTCACGCTTCACCCGGATGGCGCCTGCACGGTGTCCGACAACGGACGTGGCATCCCCGTCTCGGCGATGGCCGACCAGGGCGGCAAGAGCGCGCTCGAGGTGGTGCTGACGGTCCTGCACGCGGGCGGCAAGTTCGGCGGCGAGGGGTACAAGGTCTCGGGTGGATTGCACGGCGTCGGCGTCAGCGTGGTCAATGCGCTCTCTGAGTCCCTGACAGCCGAGGTTCGTCGCGAGGGTCATGTCTGGCGGCAGGTCTACGGCAACGGTGGCGCGCCGCTCACGGCGATCGAAAAGGGTGAGGCCGCCGACACGACGGGCACCACGATCTCGTTCAAGCCCGACGCGGACATCTTCGAAGAGCCGGAGTTCGATTACGACACGCTCGCCAAGCGGTTCGAGGACACGGCGTTCCTGACGCGCGGGCTCACCATCGTGCTCATCGACGAGCGCGGTGTCCCGCGCGAGCAGACGTTCCACGCCGAGGGCGGCATCATCGACTTCGTCCTGCACCTCAACAAGGATCGCGACGCAATCCACAAGGATGTCGCGTACTTCGAGGCCGCGGGAGACGAGGGCGTGCTCGAGATCGCGATGCAATGGACGTCGGGGTTTACGGAGGCGGTCCACAGCTACGCCAACAACATCAACACGCACGAGGGCGGGACGCACCTCTCGGGTTTCCGCACGGCGCTGACCGGCACGATCAACTCGTACGCCCGCGACAAGGGGATCCTCAAGGAGAAAGAGGAGAACCTGGAGGGCGCGGACACCCGTGAAGGCCTGACGGCGATCATCTCGGTCAAGCTCCGGGAGCCGCAGTTCGAGGGCCAGACCAAGACCAAGCTCGGCAACTCCGAGATCCAGGGATTCGTGGTCAGGCTGGTCAACGAGCGGCTCAAGGAATACCTCGAGGAGCATCCCACCGAGGCGCGGGCCATCTGTCAGAAGGGCGTGCAGGCCGCCCAGGCGCGGATGGCGGCCCGCAACGCGCGCGACCTGGCCCGCCGCAAGGGTGTGCTCGACACCCGCCTTCCCGGCAAGCTCCACGATTGCTCCGACCGCGACCCCACCGGCACCGAGATCTTCCTCGTCGAGGGTGACTCCGCCGGGGGCTCGGCGGTGCGCGCGCGGCAGTCGAGCTTTCAGGCCATCCTGCCGTTGCGCGGCAAGATCATCAACGTCGAGAAAGCCCGGTTCGACAAAGTCCTGGCCAACACCGAAATCCAGGCCATCATCGGCGCGATGGGCACCGGGATCGGCGAGGAGTTCGACCTCGGCAAGGCCCGATACCACAAGCTCGTGCTGATGACCGACGCCGACGTCGATGGCGCGCACATCCGCACGTTGATCCTGACGTTCCTGTTTCGCCACATGCCCGAGCTGATCGAAGCCGGGTACGTCTACATCGCCTGCCCGCCGCTCTACAAGGTCAAGCAGGGCAACCAGGAGCAGTACATCGAGAAAGAGCCGGACCTCGAAGAGTGGCTGCTCGACCGCAACATCGGCGACCTGCAGGTGCATTCGACCGGCAACGGCGGTCCGGCGGCCATGACCAAGACCCGGTTCCAGCGCTACCAGAAGTCGTTGCGCGAACACGACGGATGGACCTCGGCCCTGCGCGGCAACCATGGCGGCGGGCTCGTCGAGTTCCTCCAGATCAACGGTCTGCTCGACATCACGCCGACCGACCTGCAGGCGTTGGCGGAAGCGGTTGTGGCCGCGGGCTCGACCATCGCGACCCTGACGATCGACCGTATCGACGAGGAGACCCAGGTAGTCCACGCGAAGTCCGTCCAGAACCGCACCGGCGAGGCGCGCACGGCCGCGATCCCGTTCGCGATCTATGCGACGCGTGAGCTGCAACGACTGCGCACATTGCGGACGCAGCTGCACGAGCAGGTGGGCACGGCCCCGTTCGTCGTCCGCCGCGGCGCGAAGTCCCGCGAGGCCGCGACCTACGAGGCGCTCAAGACCACTGTCCTCGATCTGTGCCGCGAAGGCATCACGCTCTCACGGTTCAAGGGCCTCGGCGAGATGAACAGCGAGCAGCTCTGGGAGACCACGATGGATCCCGAGCGGCGCATCCTGCAACAAGTCGGCATGGACGACGCCGCGGTCGCCGACGAGCTCTTCTCTGTCCTGATGGGCGACCAAGTCGAGCCCCGCCGCGCGTTCATCGAGCACAACGCGCAAAAAGTCAAGAACTTGGACGTCTAACGGTGGCGATCGATCGACACGGGCGGATCGAGCCGCGGGATCTCGAGCTCGAGATGAGTTCGTCGTACCTCGATTACGCGATGAGCGTGATCGTGGGTCGGGCGCTTCCTGATGTCCGTGACGGGCTCAAGCCGGTCCACCGGCGCATCCTCTACACGATGCATTCGATGGGCCTGCAGCCGGACCGGGCGTTCACCAAATGCGCCAAGGTCGTCGGTCAGGTCATGGGCGACCTGCACCCCCACGGCGACAGCGCGATCTATGACGCGCTCGTGCGGCTGGCCCAGGACTTCTCGACCCGGCACCCACTTGTCGACGGGCAAGGCAACTTCGGATCCAACGACTTCCCTGCGGCCGCCTACCGGTACACCGAGTCGCGACTCACGAAGATCGCGACCGAGATGTTGCGTGACATCGACGAGGACACCGTCGACTTCGCACCCAACTACGACGACAAGGGCACCGAGCCGACGGTGCTTCCGGCCCACTTCCCGGCGCTCCTGGTCAACGGCTCGTCCGGCATCGCGGTCGGCGTTGCGACCAACATCCCGCCGCACAACCTGCGCGAGATCATCGACGCCACGGTCGCCATGATCGACGACCCCGGTATCGACGTCGACGGGTTGATGCAGCACGTCAAGGGCCCGGACTTCCCGACCGGTGGCTTCATCGTCGGCCGCTCGGGCATCGCGGATGCGTATCGCACCGGCCGCGGTCGGGTCATCCTCCGGGCGCGGGCGCACAACGAGCCCCTCAAACACGGCAAGAACGCGATCATCTTCACCGAGCTGCCGTACCAGGTGGGCACCGCGGAGTTCGTCCGCAAGATCGCCGAGCTCTCCAAGGACAAGGTCATTCCGGAGATCTCAGGACCCGATGACGTCCGCGACGAGAGCGGGCGCGACGGGCTGCGTGTCGTCGTCGAGCTCAAGCGCGACGCGGTCCCCAAGGTCGCACTCAACAAGCTCTACAAGCACACCCAGGCCCAGGTCACGTTCGGCGTCAACGCCGTGGCGCTGGTCGAGGGCACGCCGCGGACCCTCGGTCTGCACGCGTTCATCCGTCACTACCTGGATCACCAGAAGGAAGTCGTCACCCGCCGTTCGCGGTTCCGGCTCAACCGGGCCGAGCAGCGCGCGCACATCCTCGAGGGCCTGCTCATCGCGTTGCGCAACCTGGACGATGTCATCGAGCTGATCCGCGGGTCATCGGACCCCGAAGAGGCACGCACCGGGTTGATCACGCGTTTTGACCTGACCGAGGTGCAGGCCCGGGCCATCCTGGACCTCCGCCTGCAGCGGTTGACGCAACTCGAGGTCGGCAAGATCGAGGAGGAGCACGCCGAGCTGATGGGGATGATCGCCGGTCTGCGGGCGATCCTGGGTGACGAGGCGCGGGTGTACGGGGTCATCCGCGAAGAGCTGCTCGACGTCAAGACGCGGTTCGGCGACGACCGGCGCACCGAGATCATCGCCGCCGAGGGCGAGATCGACATCGAAGACCTGATCGCCGACGAGGAAATGGTCATCTCGATCACCTCGAGCGGCTACATCAAGCGGCTGCCTGTCACGACCTACCGTGCGCAACGCCGCGGCGGCAAGGGTCTGCGCGGCGCGAAGGTCAAGGACGAGGACTACGTCGACCACCTGTTCATCGCGTCGACCCACGACTGGTTGCTGTTCTTCACAAACCAAGGTCGCGTCTACCGCCAGAAGGTCCACGAGCTGCCACCGGCGGCGCGTGACGCCCGTGGTCGCCACATCGCGAACGTCCTGGCGCTCAAACCCGACGAAGAGGTGCGCCAGGTCTTCAACACCCGCGACTACGGTGAGGGCAGATACCTCATGCTCGCGACGCGTGAGGGCATGGTCAAGAAGACCGAGTTCACCAGCTTCAACACCATTCTCAAAGACGCCGGCATCATCGCGATCCGCCTCAACGATGGCGACGAGCTGATCGGTGCGGCCCTGACCGACGGCGATGACGACGTCCTGATCATCTCGGCCCGGGGTCAGGCGGCCCGGTTCTCTGAGGGCCAATGCCGACCGATGGGTCGCGACACGATGGGCGTCAAGGCGATGACTCTCAAACCCGAGGATCGCGTGTTGTCACTGTGCATCGCTCGCGACGACGAGGACCTGTTGGTCGTCACCGGCAACGGCTACGGCAAGCGCACGGCGATGGCGGACTATCCGCGCAAAGGCCGTCCCACGCAGGGCGTTCGCACGATCAAGGTGACTGATAAGAAGGGCGAGTTGGTCACCGCCCGCCCGGTCCGCGAGGGTCAGGAGCTGCTGCTCATCTCGATGATGGGACAGATCATCCGGATCGCGGTCGAGTCGATTCGGCGCACGGGACGCTCGACCGAGGGCGTCCGCCTGATGGTGATGGGCGACGAGGACCAGGTCTCGGGCATCGCGCCCGTCGAAGAGGGAACAGGCCCGTTCGACGATGAGACCGACGAGCTGGGCGAGGCCATCGTTGGTACATCCGCTCCGGTCGCCGCGGACGCAGTGGATGACGACTCAACCTCCCGCCAGGACGATCCCTCACCGGACGACGAGGACGTCACTCCCGCGACGTAAGCCTGTGCGTCGGGCACCGCCGGAGCTGTCGACGACAGCGATCTGACACACGCGGGCGGCCGAACTGCCATTTGGATCCAATACCTGCGGCCACTTGTGTCTTCACACGACACAAACACGTGACGGTTTTGTGACAGGTGCGTGCAGTGCCGTGACACGTTGCAGGGTTCGTACCGGGTCCGTGTGCGGCGGTGATGGGGGACTCGCAGCGACCGGAGGTGGCGGCCGTCCGCCGTGTGCGACCGGGTCGGCGCCGACCGGTGCATGGCTCCCTCGACCCGCGACAACCGTAGAATCGATCTCATGAGAAGGACATCCCGGGTCATGTGGGCGCTCACCGCCGCAGTTCTTTCGGGTGCCACGCAGATGGGACGTGCAGCCGACGCAACGGTTCCGACGATCACCGCCCCCAATCCGACGATCGGCGCCGCCGGGGGTGGCAGCGGTGGCTTCGGCGGTGGTGGCGGTGGCGGTGGCGGCTTCGGCGGTGGTGGCGGTGGCGGTGGGGGATTCGGTGGCGGTGGCGGTGGCGGCGGCACGTTCGTCGTCACGAGCGACCCTCGCGCATTCTTCTTCGGGCTCATGCTCATCGCCGCGTTCTTCGTCGTGATCTGGATCATGGGCGAGATCGCCAAGCGTGGTCAGCGGCGGGTCGCCACGTGGAGTCGTCAGTACGCCAAATGGCGCGATGACACGACCGAGCGCAGACGCAAGCTCCGCGACAAGCAAGTCCCTCCAGCCGCGCGCAAGGCGGCCGAGGACGACAGCTACTTCGCCTCTGAGCAGGTCACGAGTGCCGCCGACAAGTTGTTCCGCGACATCCAGGCGGCGTGGGACGGGCGCGACCAGGGTTCACTCAACCGGATGGTCGGCCCCGATCTGATGATCGAATGGGGTCGACGGCTGGATGACTTCGATGCCAGGGGCTGGCATAACCGGATCGATGTCAAGCGCCTCGACGTCGAGTACGTCGGCTTGACCAATCGCGCGGACGACGCCGATGACCGCATGGTCGTGCGTGTCGCAGCACTCATGGACGACTACGTCATCGATCAGTACGGCCGGTTCATCGCACACAGCGGCAACCCGTCCAAAGAGGCGCACCTTCGCGAGTACTGGACCCTCGCCAATCGCTCGGGGCAGTGGACCCTCGTGTCCATCGAGCAGGACGTCGAAGGCGAGCACAACCTGACCGACCCCCTGGTCGCGCTGCCCGACGAGGACGTGCCATCGATCCGTGACGACGTCGTCGTCGAACAGGGCGTCGAGAATCGTGCTCCGGTCGGCACGCCGCTGGGCGAACTCGTGGATGTGGATTTCGCTGACGACGCGCTCAACGCGGCCCGGGATCTGGCGCTGATCGACGGTCGCCTCAACCCGGATGTTATCGAGGTGGCGGTCCGCCGCACCATCAGCGCCTGGGCCGAGGCCGTGGACGGCGCTGACGACGCGTTGCTCGACATCGCGTCCCCGGAGATCGCGGAGGAGCTCCTGCGTCCCAACGGGCCCAAGACCCGGCTGGTCATTCGTGGCCCCAAAATGGCCAAGGCGACCGTCTCCAAGCTCGCCGCCAAGGATCCGATCAAGATCGCGATCGACGCCAAGGTCACCGGGGTGCGCTACATCGAGGACCGGGACACCGTCAACGTCGTCGCCGGCGCGAAGGACCGCGAGACGACGTTCATCCAACGCTTCATCCTGCAGCTCGACGATGACCCGGCGCGCCCCTGGAAGCTCGTCGCGGCCGGCGAGATGCCCCGCTGACCGAAGCACCGTGCGCGCTGTCGGGAAGGGGTGTTCCGCGACGCGGAAACCCGCACCGGCAAACGGTTGCGGGGTGATTCGTGTCTGACACCGACGGCCCCTCAAAACGGACCGTCCGCCACCCCCACCGCGGTCGCTACTCGTAGACGACGACGTCCGGTTGTGGGTCCAGGTCGAGCACTTCGGACCAGTTCATGATGCGGCCGTTATCGCGGGTGTCCTCTTCGTAGAAGAGCTTGAACCCGGTGAAGACGAACTGGGGGCGCTCCGGGTCGGAGGTCAGGTCGTTGTATTTTCCGGTCTTGGCCTCAGGTGTTCCAAACCCGTCGACGTTGAAGACCGTCGCCAGGCCCGGGCGCTCGACGATTGCGCTGCGGTTCTGGATCATCGAGTCCCTGAACTCATGGAGGACCAGAAGCTTCTGCGGCAGCTTGTTTGTCTGAACGATTTGGTCGAGGTAGGCAGACACCTCGTTGATCGTCGCCGCGTCGGTGCTGCCGTAGGTCTTGCCGGGAATCTCGCCCGCCCGCATGCTCCATTCCGGGTCGAGCGCGAGCGACACATTGGGGTACTTGAGCCATTTTGCGTAATGGCGGACCTCGTCCATGAATTTGGCTCGACCGGGCTGGATGTCGAGGATCAGGAGCATTTGCTGCTGGTTGGCGGCCTGGAGGTACTGATCGATCACGTCGTCGCTCAGCCGCGACCGGTACTTGCCATCGGATCCCGCGGTGTCATGCACGATCGTCGCGATCAACTCGAACGCCGGCATCACGTGACGCTCAAACGAGTCGTAGTCGGACGCCACGTCGGCGAGCTGCACGCCGACCTGGTCAGGCGTCCCGGCACCGAGCTGCCCAAGTCGCGTTCCGCCCGGCGACCCGTAGAACGCGACCACGCGGTAGTCCGGCAGGATCTTTGTGCCGCCACGCGGCAGCTGGATCGGTAGGGCCTCGTGGGCGTCGAGTGGAGGGCTCTTCGCGGGCCCGAATACCGAGGTCGTGCTGAACGCCACCAGGGCCCCGACACCGGCGACGATCAGGAACGCAGCCATGCGCCGACGGCGCACCTGGCGTCTGCGGGCACGGCGTCGCTCAACTCGTTCATCATGTTCGAATCGCAAGACCGTGGATCTTCACACGCCGACGGTCAAAATCCAAGCCGTGCGCAGCGAGAATCTGTGACGCGGTGGTGACTGCTATGACGCCTTGCGTGTCCTGGTACGCGTCGCAGCTGGCTTTTGCGACGTCTTCGACGCCTCCGGCTCGGATTCCTGCTCCGTATCCGCAACCTGTCGGAGCTTGGCGTCTTCGATCGACAGTTGCGTCTTCTTGGCCCGTGCCCGTGCGGGCTTGGCCGGAGCCTCACCACCCGAAGACACCGGGCTGGCCGCCAAACTCGCTTTGAGCGCGGCCATCAGGTCGACGACCGGTGCAGGCTCGCCGAGGTCCTCCGGGATGATCGGCGTCTGGCCGTCGGCCTTGGCTTCAAGGAACTCCACCAGGGCGCGGCGAGTTTCGTTGCGGTACTTCGAGGCGTCGAACTCGTGGGTCAGCGCGTCGATCAGCTGGTCTGCGATCGCGAGCTCCTCGGCCTTGACCTCCACGGCGGCGATCCGCTCTTGGATCTCGCGCTGCTCACCGATGCGGATGTCTTCGGGGTAGTACAGGGTCTCGATGACGAGGGCCCCGTCCATGGCCCGCACGAGGACCAGGTGCTCCTTGGTCGACAGGACGAACCGGCCGATGGCGCCGCGTCCGCTGCGCTCCATTGCCTGCAACAGCAGGGCATACGGGCGCTCTGCCCGCTCCTGCGGCTCGACCCAATACGTACGCTCAAAGTAGACGGGATCGATGTCGGCCAGATCGACGAACTCCAGGATCTCGATCGTCTTCTCCTGCTTGGCGGAAAACCGGGCGAGCTCGTCCTCCTCGACCGTCACAAACCGCCCTTTCGAGACCTCGTACCCCTTGATCATCTCGTCAGGCCCGATCTCGACGTCGCGCACCGGGTCCCAGCGCTTCTGTTTGACGGGGACCATGCTCTGACGCGACAGGTTGCGGAAGCTGACCTCTTTGCGCTGCTGGGCCAACCCGATCCCCACCGGGATCGTCACAAGCCCGAAGCTGATGTACCCCTTCCAAATCGCACGCACTGCGCTCTCCTGAGGTCGTCGGACGGCCCCGTAACTCTATCCCGACGGCGACGAAATCCCTGCACCAGGTCCACAACAGGAGCGGAAGTCAGCCGCAGTCAGCGTTTGAGCCACCCGGAGGGTGGCTCATAGGCCGTCAAAGAGAGCCGTGCTGAATACGGCGTATGGGTCGTCCCAAGAGCCGTGCTGAATGCGACGTTCAAGTCGCTACTTCGGTTCGGGGTCCAGTCGGTAGCCGACGCCGTAGCGGGTCTGGATGAACGTGTGACGCGAGGCGGGTCGGTCGACCTTGTCGCGCAGGCGCCGGAC
This sequence comes from Actinomycetota bacterium, assembly GCA_031366605.1. Lineage (GTDB taxonomy): Bacteria > Actinomycetota > Thermoleophilia > Miltoncostaeales > Miltoncostaeaceae > CALMEC01. Next base: position 108,896 of record JANLOO010000037.1, read on the forward strand.
GAACACGTCGACGGTGCGATCCCGGTGGGTCTCACGCCGACCCCATATCGCCTGCAGCAGCTCGTCGCGGGTCTGGACCTTGCCGCGCGACAAGGCCAGGTGGTAGAGCAGCCGGAACTCGGTGGGCGTCAGGCCGACGTTCTCGCCGTCGACGTACGCCTCGACGATGTGCGGGTCGATGCGAAGCTCCTCGATTTCGATCGGCTCGCCTCGGTCGGCGCTCTGCGCCCGGACGCCCCGGCGGGCGGCCGAGCGCACCCGCGCGACCAGCTCCTTCATCGAGAACGGCTTGACCAGATAGTCGTCAGCCCCGAGCTCCAGCGCGTGCACCCTGTCATGCTCGGTCCCGCGTGCGCTGACCACGACGATCGGGGTGCCGATGCCTTCGGCCCGGGCGGATTCGATGATCTTCCACCCGTCGATGTTGGGCAGCATCAGGTCGAGCACGCACACGTCAGGCTGTTCGTAGCGCAGTCGCGCCAGCGCGACCTTGCCGTCCGAGACCACCACCGGCTCGAAATCGGCGTTTGCCAGGTGTGCGGCCATGCCCTTCGCAATCACCTGGTCGTCTTCAACGATCAACACTTTTGTCATCGGCGCCTAGGATAGTGGCGGTCTGCGCGTGTGAGGGGTGAACGGAAGGTGACAAACCGGTGACAGCCGACGATGCGGTTCTGGGACGGGTTCTGATCGAGGAGAGCCCGGAGATCGTCGCCGTCGTCGACGACCGCGGAATCGTCACCGCCTGCAGCCGGCGGGCCCGCGTCGAGGGCGTCGAACGCGGCCAGGCGGTACCGGAGCACCTGCTGCACGCCAAAGGGGTCGAGGTGCCGTTGACTGCCGCCGGCTCCTCGGATGTGCTCGTCTACTTCGGCGCCCCAGGTGAGTTGGCCGCCTACGAAGAGCTGCGTTCCGGGTTCACGGCGGCGGTGTCGCATGAACTCCGCACGCCCCTTGCGCGACTGATGGTCCACTTGGAGTCGGCCGAGTTCCCGGGAGCCAACCTGCCAGAGCTCATCGAGCTGGCGCGCGCCGAGGTCGGTCAGGTGACCGAGCTGATCGACGAAGTGCTGTTTCTGAGCCAGCTCGAGACGGGCCACGAGGTCGTCGCACTCGGGCGCGCTCCGACGTACCCCGTGCTCCAAGACGTTCTCGCGGCATGCGCGGATCGGGCCGCCCGGGCGGGTTTGGAATTGCGTGTCGACGGCGATCAGGCCATCGAACTGCCGCTCCGCCCGCGCCTGCAGCGCGTGATCGCCGAGAACCTGGTCGAGAACGCCATCCGCTACGCCGGCGAGGGAGCCCACGTCGCGCTCTCGGTCACACGGAGCGGCTCTGAGTTGGTGTTGAGCTGCGCAGACGACGGGATCGGTGTCGGCGACGCCGACTTGCTGCGACTGTTCGAGCGGTTCTACCGTGCCGACCGGGCGCGATCTTCTCGTGGCACCGGACTTGGGTTGTCCATCGTCAAGCACATCGTCGTTGCCGCCGGAGGGCGGGTCCACGCGACGGGGAGCGACGGCGGAGGTCTTGACGTGCGGTGCGTCTTTCCAAGCTGACCGAGGCTGTCCCGCGGCGTGCGTGCCTGTTCACCAGAGCGTCACCATTCCGTCACAACTTCGCATCCCGATCGACCCATCGACCATGCGAGGCTGCCCTGGCAATCATCGAGAGGGGACGATGTGAACCGTACGAAAGTGATCGCGGCCGGGGCCTGCCTCGCGCTCGCCGCCGGCGTTGTCGGATGTGGTGGAAGCTCAACTCCGAGCAATGGGGCGACGGGACCCCGGTCAAGCGGCACGATCAACGGTGCCGGCGCGACGTTTCCGCTCCCCGTCTACCAAGAATGGGCAGCGCGGATCAAGGATGCGTCAGGATTGACCGTCAACTATCAGGGCATCGGCTCGGGTGGTGGCATTGCCCAGTTCACCGCCAAGACCGTCGATTTTGGCGCAACCGACTCCGCAATGAAGGACGAAGAGGTCGCCGCCGCGCAGAAGGTCGGCGAGCCGGTCCACGTCCCAACGGTGTTCGGTGCCGTCACGGTCGCCTACAACGCCAAGGGCGTCGACAAGGGACTCAAGCTCGATGGCGCGACCGTCGCGGGAGTGTTCCTCGGCAAGATCACCAAGTGGAACGATCCGGCGATCGCCGCGCTCAACTCCGGCGTCACGCTGCCGTCCGAAGACGTCACGGTCTGTCACCGTTCCGACGAGTCCGGCACGACCAAGCTCTTCACCACATTCTTGAACGCATACTCGCCCGAGTGGAAGACAAAGGTCGGCAGCGACAAGGCCGTCCAGTGGCCGGTCGGAACCGGTGCCAAGGGCAACGACGGCGTCGCCGCGTGCGTCAAGCAGAACGAGGGTTCGTTCGGCTACGTCGAGGAGGCCTACGCCCTCGCCAATGACTTCACCACCGCGGATCTCAAGAACAATGCCGGCAACTTCATCGCCGCCTCGCTCGAGAGCACGTCGGCAGCCGGTGAGAGACTGACACTCCCGGACGATCTGCGCTTCAGCGCGATCGACGCTCCGGGTGCGCAGGCGTATCCGATTGCATCGGCCACGTTCCTGCTCGTCTACGCGGACATGTGCAAGGCGGGCCTGAGCGAGGCCAAGGCAACGGACGTCAAGCTCTGGCTCGACTACGCACTGGGCGACGGTCAGGCAGTGGCACCAGACCTGCAGTACGCGCCGTTGCCGGCCCCGATCCTCGCGGCCTCCAAGGCGAAGGTCGCGGGCCTGCAGTGCAACGGGGCCCCGCTGGCATAGCCAAGGCGATGTCGGACGCATTGACCACTGATGACGGAGTGACCCGCGGGGCGTTCGGGCGGGTCGCTCCATCACGTCTTCCGGATCGCGCCCTGCGCTGGCTGTTGACAGGCGTCGCGGGTTTGGTCCTGGCGCTGATCGCGTTCTTCTTCGCGCGTCTCTACATCGAGGCGAACCCTGCGTTTGCCAAGTTCGGCCACCTCGGGTTTGTCTTCGGCGACCAGTGGAACGTGTCGGCGGGGCACTTCGGCGCGTGGACGCTGATCGTCGGGACGCTCATCACATCGGCCGTCGCGCTTGTGATCGGAATCCCGATCGCCGTCGCCGGCGCCGTGTTTCTGACCGAGCTGTGTCCCCGGCGGTTACGTGGGCTCCTGGGCACGCTTGTGGAGCTGCTCGCCGCCGTGCCGTCTGTCGTCTATGGCCTGTGGGGTGTGTTCGTCCTGATCCCGAAGTTGCGGCCGGTGGAGCAGTGGGTGTCTGACACCTTTGCGTTCCTCCCGTTCATCGGAGGCAAGGTTGCCGGTCCCAACTATTTCATCGGCGGGCTCATCCTGGCGATCATGATCATCCCGATCGTGTCGTCGATCTCGCGTGAGGTGATGGCCACCGTCCCCTCCGAGAACAAGGAGGCGGCGCTCGCGCTGGGGGCCACCCGCTGGGAGATGATTCGCATGGCAGTCCTCCCGTACTCTCGGGCGGGAATCGCGGGTGCGGCGATGCTGGGGTTGGGTCGCGCGATCGGCGAGACCATCGCCGTGACCCTGGTCATCGGCAACTCCCCGCAGCTCGGGCACGCGATCTTCGATCAGGGATACACGTTGGCAGCCGTGGTGGCGAACGAGTTCGGGGAGGCGGCCTCCGACCCGATTCACCGGGCGGCGCTCATCGGCGCCGGCCTCGTCCTGTTCCTCCTGACGTTGCTCGTCAACCTCGCAGCGCGCTTCTACGTGGTGCGCGCCGAGCGCGGGCAGCGGCTCGGCAGGGGAGAGCGCGCATGAGCGAACTCGTGCCCATCAGCGCCCGCCGCCGCCGCACCGACGTGATGATGCGCGGCCTGTTCGCAACCGGCACGATGCTCGCGTTGGTGCCGCTCGGCTTCATCCTCTACTACCTCGTGCGTCGTGGTCTCGGCGCCTGGAGCTGGCATTTCTTCACCAGCGACCCCACGGGGCGGTTCTTGGGAGACCCGGGAGGGATCAAGAGCGCGATCATCGGGACGATCCTGATCGTCGCCCTCGCGACCGTGATCGCAGTTCCGCTGGGAATCGCGGTCGCGCTCTACCTGGTCGAGTACGGCAAGCGCGGACGGCTCGCCAACATCGTCCGGTACTTCATCGACGTGATGACCGGTGTGCCCTCGATCGTGTTCGGTCTGTTCATCTACATCGTGCTGATCCTCTCGGGTGGCCTGGGCGGTTTCGCGGCGTGGAAGGGGTCCATCGCGCTTGCGCTGCTGATGCTTCCGGTCGTGACGCGTTCCAGCGAGGTGGTGCTGGACCTGGTCCCCAACGGCTTGCGGGAGGCGGGTCTCGCACTTGGCTCGCCGCGGTGGAGGCTGATCCTGCGGGTGGTCTTGCCGACGGCGCTCCCCGGGCTCATCACCGGGTCGTTGCTGGCGATCGCACGCGCGGCGGGCGAGACGGCACCGTTACTGTTCACCGCGTTCGCCGTCAACGCCACGACGTTCAACATCGGCCGGCAGATGAACTCCCTGCCGATCCAGATCTTCAACGACGTCCGCCAGGCACAGGACCGGATCGTCGATCGGGCGTGGGGCGGAGCCCTGACCCTGGTCGTCATGATCCTCCTCGCGACCCTCGTGGCGCGTCTGATCTCCCGTAGGAGCCACAAGGCATGAACACCCGTCCCGCCAAGCCCCAGGAGCCCGTCCACGTGATCACACAGGAGTCGATCCCCGATTGGGGGGCCGTCAACCCGCGCAGGACGGCCGGACCGAGTGAGGACCCCACCGGGGACGCCGTCTCGAATGCGGTTGCGGACGGTATGGGCGTCGAACTCCGCGACCTGCACGCGTACTACGGTCCGCAGCCCGCCGTGCGGGGGGTCAGCCTGACGTTCGCGCCCAACAGGGTGACGGCGATCATCGGCCCGTCCGGATGTGGCAAGTCGACGATGGTCCGGTGTATCAACCGCATGCACGAGGAGATTGCCGGTGCCTCCACGACCGGCCAGGTATTGCTCGATGGCCGTGACGTGTACGAACACGGGTTGGATGTCGTCTCCGTGCGCCGCGCCATCGGGATGGTCTTCCAGAAACCCAACCCGTTTCCCACGATGTCGATCTTCGACAACGTCGCGGCAGGGCTGCGTCTGACCGGGACCAAGGGCGTCGATCTGCAGGAGCGGGTCGAGCAGTCCCTCGTCGGCGCCGGTTTGTGGGACGAGGTCAAAGATCGCCTCGGATCGGCGGGCGCCGGCCTCTCCGGCGGCCAACAGCAGCGGCTGTGCATCGCCAGGACGATCGCCGTCGAACCCGACGTCATCCTCATGGATGAGCCGTGTTCAGCGCTCGATCCGATTGCGACGCTCCGGATCGAGGAGCTGATCGACGTCCTCAAGGAGCGGTACACGATTGTGATCGTGACGCACAACATGCAACAGGCCGGCCGCGTCGCGGACTCCACCGCATTCATGCTGTCCGGAGAACTCGTCGAGATGGGACCCACGTCCCAGATCTTCACCAAGCCGAACGACGATCGCACTGAACAGTATGTGAGCGGGCGGTTCGGCTGAGCGAGCAGCCTGCCGCCGGGATGCGGGACCGTGAGGCCCCGATCGTGACACGCCCTCAGTTCCGCGAGGCGCTGCGGCGGATCGAAGGGGCCGCGCTCGAAGGTCTCGACATGGTGGTTGAGGCGCTGGGGCAGACGACGGTCGCGCTCGATGGCCAGGACGCGCGGCGTGCGTCGCTCGTCATCGGTGGGGATGATCGGATCGACGACCGGTACCTCGAGGTGCACGAGGCGATCCTCACCCTGATCGCGCGGGAGGCTCCGGTCGCGACCGATCTGCGCACCGTGGCGGCGATCTTGCACACAATCCGCCATGTCGAGCGAATGGGTGATCAGTGCGTCAACATCTGCAAGCTGATTCCGCTCTCGGGCAACGAGCCGCCCGTCCACGCGGCGATCCTCGGCCGCATCGACGAGATGTCCCATCGCCTCCGCATCCAGATTCTCGATGCCAAACGATGTTTCGCCGAACGGAACCTGGCGCTCGGTGACGTGGTCGCCCGGAGCGATGCCGAGATCAACCGCCTCAACCGTGAGATCTTCCAGATCGCGCTGGAGGTCGGCAACGACTTCGACACGCGGGAGTGGGCGATGCACATGATGCTCGTGGCTCGCTGCCTCGAGCGGATCGGCGACAACGCCGTCGACATCTGCGAACAAGTGGCGTTTGTGGTCACCGGCCAGTTCAGGGAGTTCTCCGATGCCTCCCACCCCACCTTCGCGCGACGTCCCGACGACGCTCCGCGAACCAAAGCCTGATGCGGGCGCCTGCCGATCGCGGGGGGACGTCCGGGCGTCAACGTGTTCAATCGGTGCATGAAAGTGCCATGATCGTGCACCTCTGCAAGGTCACCCCACAGCTATTGGAGCCCTCCGCGTGAGAACGACGTTCACCGAACAACTCGATCTCGTCGCCGCGAACCTCCAAGCGGAGGGCGACCTCGTGTTGCGTGGGCTGCGGGGGTGTCTCATCGCGTTGGAGCGGCAGGACGCGGAGCTTGCGAACGAGGTCATCGAGTTCGACGACCAGATCGACGACCAGTATCAGGGCATCGAGCAGGGGATCGAAACCCTGCTGGCCTTGCAGGCCCCTGTGGCAACCGACCTGCGTCGCATCATCGCCATGCTCCACGCAAACCTGCACTTGGAGCGCATCGGGGACTACTGCGTCACCATCGCCAAGATGGTCAAACTGACCCATGGGTTGGAAGGCGATCGGGCGATGCTCGCCGCGTTCGGCGAGATGGGAGTTCGGGCCGAGGAGATGATCCGCGTCGCCATGGCTTCGCTCGCGGCCTTGGACGCCGAACGCGCCGAATCACTCATGCAGATGGACGAGTTGATCGACCGGGTCAACCGCCGCGCCGTCGAACACGTCCTGGACCTCGGTCCCGACCACGATACCCGTGAGTGGGGTCTGCGCATGTTGATCATCTCGCGCTGTCTGGAGCGCATTGGAGACCACGCCGTCGATATCGGTGAGCAGGTGGTGTACGTCGTCACCGGTGAGCACTGCGAGTTCACCGACGCCTCGCACCACGGCTAA
>JANLOO010000009.1:0-11123 GCA_031366605.1 Actinomycetota bacterium
GGGTCCCCTTCGGGGAGGGCCTCCATGACGAGCACCTGAACAGGAGCACCGGCGACATCGGGCATTTGGGCGCGGAACGCCGCCAGATGCTCCGTTGCCAGATGCCGATCGAGCGCCTCGCGACTCGTCCACCTCTCGATCAGGACCAGCCTGCTTGGGTCGTCGAAGTCACGATGGAGTGCAAACGCTATGCACCCGTCTTCGGCATGCGTCGGAGGGATGATGGTGCGCACGAGCGCCTCGGCTTGAGCCGACTTGCCTTCGGCTGCGGTCACGATTGCCACGACGACGACTTCTGACATCAAGACTCCTCGCTTCGACGGCTTGCTCAGGGATTCCTACCAGTGGGGCACCCTTACGTGCCTGCTGCGCCGAAGATGTCCGCCCGTCGGTGTGTGAGTACCGGAATGTCGTACCGAATCCGTCGCAGTTCGGCGAAATCGAGGTCGGCGACGATGACCGCTTGGTCGTCGGTGGCCTGCGCCAAGATCACACCCCAGGCGTTGATGATCATGCTGTGGCCATGCGAGTCGGTCCCTGTCGCGTGCGTGCCGACTTGCCCGGCGGCGATCACGAACGCCTGGTTCTCGATCGCCCGGGCGCGCAGCAGCGGCTCCCAGTGGGCGTTGCCGGTGGTCGCCGTGAACGCGGCCGGTACGGTCAGGATCTGTGCGCCCGCGAACGTCAGGGCACGGAAGAGTTCGGGGAACCGCAGGTCGTAACACACGCTCATGCCGATTCGATGTCCCAGCGCCTGGCCCACAACGATGTCGGTGCCCGGCACCGCGCCGTCCGACTCGCGGTACGTATGACCGCCGACCGCGACGTCGAACAGGTGCAGCTTGCGGTAGACCGCGGTGACGCTGCCATCGGGCTGGATCAGGACGCTTGTGTTGTAGGCACGGTCGGTTCCGGGGACCGCCTCACTGACGCTTCCCGCCACGAGCGCAATGCCGTGCGCCTGCGCCCATTCGCGCGCGGCGCTCAGCGAGGGTCCGTCCAGCGGTTCGGCACCGGCAACCTGACGCCGCTCGTTGTCGATCAGGTTCCACTTTTCGGGCAGCACGACCAACTGAGCGCCGTCGGCTGCGGCCCGCCCGACCAATCGGCCGGCCGACGCGATGTTCGCGTCCTTGTCGCCGCTCGCGGTCAATTGCACCGCCGCGACGCGGAGCGTGTCCGGCGTCCTCGCACTCATTGAATACGACGATAGCGACCGATCGTGCCGTCGGAGCGCTACCCTGTACCAACACGCCCGATCGCTTGAGAGGTGAGGTCAAATGTCGGCACCGGTTCTGACACGTATCGAAGAGGTCCTCGACGACATCCGTCCCGCGTTGCATTCGGACGGCGGCGACGTGGAGCTGGTCGACTTCGACGAAGAAGGCTTTGTCCACCTCAACATGCTCGGCGCGTGTGGCGGCTGCCCCATGTCAACCGCCACACTGGTCCTCGGCATCGAGGCAGCGCTACGCGAGCGCGTCCCCGAAGTCGAAGGCGTCATCCCCGTCTAGTAGCTCAAGCGCCGCCGCCCATCGCGGCTTCGGCGCGGCGTGCCATCTCGTCTGGCGCGACATCCTCGATGTGCGTCGCGACGCTCCAGCGGTGCCCCCACGGATCGAGGAACTGGCCAGACCGGTCGCCGTAGAACTGGTCCTCGACTGGTCGCACGACCTGACCGCCGCGTTCGGTCGCGCTGGCGAACACGGCGTCGACATCCTGGACGTACACGCCCAACGTGACCGCGGTACCGCCGTAGGCCTTGGGGCCGCGGACGTCCCAATCCGGGAACTCGTCGGAGACCATGATCACCGAGTCCCCGATCGCAAGCTCCGCGTGGCCGACCTTGCCATCAGGTGTCGCGATGCGCATGCGTTCGGTCGCGCCGAATACGGCTGCGTAAAACGCGATCGCATCCTCCGCCCCAGCGACACAGATATATGGCGACACAACGGGGTAGCCGTCTGGAATCGGCTTGACGCTCACCGTCGAACCTCTTTCTGGATACGAACATACGTTCGGTTTACGTTATCACGCATGCCGGTCCGTGTCGATGCGTTCGACCCGTCGCGACCGGCATGGCAACGGGCCCCCCGTGAGTGGGAGGCCCGTGACACAGCGATATCGGGGTGCCCGGATTCGAACCGGGGACCTCTCCGACCCGAACGGAGCGCGCTACCAAGCTGCGCCACACCCCGATGCCAAGCCGGGGAATGGTATCGGTCCCAGCCCGTGGGCGCCAGGCGGCAAGCTCGCAAGAAAATGTCGTGAACACGCGACTCCCTGCTGATCGGTGACGATGACATTCGGCCCGGAGTTTGGTTTACTTCTTGAAGCGATCGGGAAACGTTTGGTTTCGCCCCTCCGCGCCGCCGTCCATCATGCCGCCGCCAACCCGAAACCCCAGTGTTGACAGCGCCTCCAGGCGGCAGTCGCCCGCGCCCGAAAGCCGCTCCCGCCGCTGGCCGCTCGAGATCATGTTGTTCGCCGGCGCGCTGGTGGTGTACCAACTGTCACGGGCACTCGTGATCGGTGACGGGACCGACGCCGTCAAGCACGCCTGGGAGATCATCGACATCGAGAAGGCCTCCGGGATCTTCTTCGAATCGAGTGTCCAGAATTGGATGCTCGACAACCTCCACCTGGCCGAATTCCTGAATCACTTCTACGTGTGGGCGCATCTTCCGGTGACCGCCGCGTTCTTTGTGTGGCTCTACCGGAAACGACGCGCGGCGTACCCACTCGTGCGCAACGCATTCTTTCTTGCCAACGCCATGGCGCTTGCGGTGTTCGTCGTCTTCCCTGTGGCTCCGCCGCGCCTGATCACGGGCGAAGGTTTCATCGACACGCTCTCGATCATCAGTGGCATCGATCTGCACGGCGGGAGGCTGTCGGGCTTGTTCAACCCCTTCGCTGCGGTGCCGTCGATGCACTTCGGCTATGCCCTGATGATTGGTGTCGTTGTGGCCGTGCTGGTGCGGCACTGGGCCTTGCGGCTGCTGGTCCTGATGTATCCGCTGCTCGTCTTCGTCACAATCGTGGGAACCGCCAACCACTACGTCCTCGATGCACTCGCCGGCGGCGCCGTCATGCTCGCCGCCTTCGCATTGACCGCGATGTGGCGGACCTGGCGTGCACGCGCGCACCGCGCGCAGGCATCGTCCGACGTTTGCACCGACTGATCATCGCAGCGCGTCCCGCTGCGCCCGGGTCGTCAGGAACTGCACTCGATCCGCAATGACCTCCGCCGGCACGGCGCCGGGAACGACGCGCCCCTCGACCGCCACGCATAACCCCCGATCGAGGTAGCGCCGACACGCCTCGCCCTGCGTCCCGCGCGCCTGCACCGTGAGGGTCTGTCGGGGCTCGCCGTGCCGTCCAATCACGGCGAGCATGAACGTCACATCCCCGTCCGCCCGAGGTTGGATCGGAGATGTCACTTCACCGATCAGCGCCGCCAGGTTCATGTCGTCCTCCTTGGTGGTCCCGTTCGGCATGACGCCAAGGTAGACGGCGAGATGTCACAGATGGCGCGCGACTCTGTGTCAATGCCGACGCGAGGTGTGTCAATTTCTGTGACATCTCGCGCAGAAAACTCGTGTGGCGGGGGCTTCGCTGCTTGAATCCCCCCGGTCGACGCAGGTAATCTTCGTCACATGGACATCTTGATTCGGTCGGCTCATTGATCTTCGCCCCGACCATGTCCCGCCCGCTCGCAGTCCCGACGACTCGCCCGCTCCCGCAGGTGGGTCGTTTTTTGTTGCGCGCCCCCCGTCGCAAAGAGGAGTGACAATGGCGATCCACTTGACCCCGGACGAGCTTTCCGACGCACTCGGCATGGAAAGCCGTGAGATCGTTCGCCTCTGCCAAGAGGAGGCGGTTCCGATCCTCCACGGCAAGATCGACAAGACGCTGTTCATCTACTCGATGAAGGCCTCCGGTCGCGAGCTGCCCGAAGACGCGGAGGTGCTTCTGCAGATGACCGGCTAGTTGATCCGTCCGGACGTTCGTCGATGAACCCGGCGAGCGAAACCGAGCGAGCGCAGGACGCAGGCCGTCCGCATATCCGGCACTATGGGCGAAGGAGAGGACACAGCTCCCGAGGTGGAGGGAGCGGCGTCAACGTGAGAACATCCGCCGGAGGTTCGCCGCCGCCAGATTGCAAGGCGTTTTCTGAGACAGACCACACGCTGCTGTGCACGGAGGAGTGCGTGGTATCGTCGCCGGCGTCGTGCTGACTGCATCATCCCGGACCCTCCGATGTGCCGCGCTCGCAGCCGTCGCCCTGCTCATCGCCGCCGCACCCGCGGTTGGGGCGCGGCAGGCCACCCCACCCGCGCGACTCGCGTCGGCGCTGGCGGAGTGGACCGCCAAGAACTCCGAGACAAGCGTCGCGGTGTGGCGCCTCGACGCCGGTGAGCCCGTCGAGGTACTGAACTACAAGGCGACCACCCCGCGACGGCCGGCCTCGACGATGAAGCTGGTGACGGCGACATCCGCGCTCCTCGCGCTGTCACCGAACTTCCAGTTCGAGACACGGCTCTATACAGGGGCCGCAGCAGCCCAGTACGGCGGCGTGCTGACGGGACCGCTCTACCTCAAGGGCTACGGTGATCCGATGCTGGCCAGCCCCGCATACGCGCGCCGGTTTCTGGGCGGGGTCGGGGGGGCGATCGGCAAAATCGTCCGCCCGCTGCGCGACGCCGGGGTGCAGACGATCAACGGACCAATCGTCGTGGACGACACGTTCTTCGACACCCTGCGCAAGGTGCCGAATTGGCCGGCCCGCTACGCCACCGAGTGCCAGCCGCTCTCCGCGACAACCGTCAACCAGAGTTACCTGGGTGACGTGCGCAGGCGGTACGTCAAGAACCCTCCGGTGGCCTCAGGCGTCCGCCTGCGGCTCGCGATGCAGAGCGTCGGCATCCGCCAGCTCGGCAAGGTGGTCGCCGGCCCGGCGCCCAAGGAGGGGCGGCTGATCGCAACCGTCAAATCACCGCGACTCACGACGATCCTGGCCTTGATGCTTCCCGACAGCGACAACTTCCTGGCCGAGATGTTGACCAAGAACGTCGGCGCCTACGCTCGTGGCACCGGCAGCACGGCGGCGGGCACCGCTCAGGCCAAGACCCTGCTTGACGGCAAGAAGCTGCTCGATCCGGCGGATGTCATCGAAGACGGCTCCGGGCTCGGGCTGCACAACCGGCTGACCGCCGCGAGCCTCGTGCGCGTCCTGTCCGCGGCCGACGCCGAGCCCGATTGGGGCACAGCCCTCATCGGCGCGCTCGCCACAGGCGGACACGGAACGCTGAAGCGACGGTTCACCGACGCCGGCCTGCGGACACGTGTCCACGCAAAGACCGGCTATATCAGCGGCACGTCTGCCCTGGCCGGCGTCGTCGACAGCACCGGAGGCACGCGCTACGCCTTCGCGATCATGATGAACCAGGGCTCGATCACAGGCGCCAAGGCCACGCAGGACAAGATCGTCGCACTCCTCGCGTCAGGCATCGCCGACAGCGTCTGATCCCACGCTCGCCGCACCCGCCGACGGTGTCCAAGGGTTTCACAGCCCAGGCGCCGGGGCTCGCCCGTCCAGCACCGCCAGGAACCCGGCTTCGTCCAGCACCGGGACGCCGAGCGACTCGGCTCTGGCCAGTTTGCCGCCTGGGTCGCGACCTGCGACGACCAAGCTTGTCTTCTTGCTCACCGAGTCGGTGGACTTGCCTCCTGCTGCAACGATCGCGCGTTTGACCTCGTCGCGCGAGAGCGCTTCGAGCCCGCCTGTCACGACCACCGTCATTCCGGTCAGGGGCCCGTCGGTCGGAGCGGCGATCATGTCCATACGCATCTCGAGGCCGGCCTCGACCAGACGCTCAAGCGTGATCCGGTTGCGCTCGACCGCGAAGTGTTCGGCGATCGCGGCGGCGACCACCGGGCCGACGCCTTCCGCGACCGCCAGATCCTCCGGGCTCGCGCTGAGCAGCGCGTCGACGGTCGGCGCGATCTGCGCGATGGCGAGCGCGGTCACATCGCCCACGTGGCGGATGCCCAGGCCGATCAGCACGCGTGGCCACGATTGGGTTTTTGATGCCGCGATCGCCCGCACCAGGTTGGTCGCCGCGATCTCACCGAAGCCTTCGCGACCGGCCAGGTCCTCGACGCGTAACTGGTAGATGTCGGCGATGTCGCGGACCAAACCGTCGTCAAAGAGCTTGAACAGCGTCTTCTCGCCGAGGCCCTCGATGTCCATGGCGCCGCGCGACGCAAAGTGGATCATCGTCTGCAGGATCTGCGCCGGGCACGCACGATTGGGACAGCGGATGACCACCTCGCCCTGACCCTGGGTCAGAGCGGTGTCGCACACCGGGCATCGCGCCGGCATCACGAACGGGCGCTCCGTGCCGGTGCGCTCCTGGACGAGCGGCGCGACGACCTGTGGGATCACATCACCGGCCCGCTGCACCACGACACGGTCGCCGATGCGCAGGTCCTTGCGGGCGATGTCCTCGTGGTTGTGCAGCGTCGCCTGCCGCACGGTCACACCACCGACGAACACCGGGTCGAGCACCGCGAACGGAATGAGCGCGCCGGTACGGCCGACGTTGACCATGATGTCGCGCAGCGTCGTGGTCGCGGTCGTCGGCGGGAACTTGTATGCGACGGCCCAGCGCGGCGCGCGTCCCACGGCACCCAGGCGTCGTTGCAGTTCGAACGAGTCGATCTTGACGACGGCGCCATCGATGTCGTAGTCGACTTCACCGCGCCGCGCCTCCCACCGCATGCACGCATCCTGCGCAGCCTCGAGCGTCGGCTCGACCGTGATCTGCGGGTTGACGCGAAACCCAACCGACCGCAACCACTCCAGCGTGGCCTGCTGCCCGTCGACGTCGAGCCCTTCGCGGAACCCGAGCGCGTAACACCAGATGCTGAGTGGGCGCTCGGCGGTCATGCGGGGGTCGAGTTGGCGCAGGCTGCCGGCAGCCGCATTGCGTGGGTTTGCGAACGTCGGCTGGCCTGCGGCGGCACGAGTGGCGTTGAATTCTGCAAACGCCGCGAGCGGCAGGTAGACCTCTCCCCGCACCTCGACCAGCGGCGGCGGTGCCTGCCCCGGGGGCATCCGCAACGCCAAGGGCACCGCCCCGATCGTCCGCAGGTTGTGCGTCACGTCCTCGCCGACGACGCCGTCCCCCCGGGTCGCACCGCGCACCAGCCGACCGTGTTCGTAGGTCATTGACACGGCCAAGCCGTCGATCTTGGGCTCGACCACGAACTGCACCCGCCGGTCCGCCAGGCCCTCCTGCTCGATCACCGTGCGCGCCCGGCGATACCACGCGACCAACTCTTCGGGCCCCCGGGCATTGCCCAACGACAACATGGGCTCGCGGTGTGTGACCTCGGCAAACCCGCGCGCCGGCGCGGCTCCGACCCGCTGCGTCGGAGAGTTCGGATCGAGCAGGCCTGGGTGCGCGGTCTCGATCGACTCGAGCTCTCGCATCCACCGGTCGTACTGCCCGTCGTCCACCGTCGGCTGATCGCGGACGTAGTAGTCGTGGTTCGCCTCGCGGATCAGGGCGCGCAGAGCCGCGGCGCGTTCGGCGGGGACGCTCACCCTCCCAGCAGCACGGCCGTCAGCTCATCGATCGTGTCGACGATCGCATCAGGTGCCTGCTCCACGAGCACCTCGCGCGCGAAGAACCCCCATGTCACACCGATCGCCGCGACGCCGGCGGCCTGGGCCGCCTGGATGTCAAACGGTGCGTCCCCGACATAACAGGTCCGGGAAGGATCGGCTCCCAGCCGCTCGATCGCCAGGTGGATTGGCGCAGGATCGGGCTTGTGCTGCTCGGTGTGTTCGGCTGCGACCACAACGGCGAAATGATGGCGCAGCGGTAGGACGGCAAACGCCAGGTCGACGGTCGGCCCGGACTTGGAGGTGATGACGCCGAGCGTTCGTCCCGCGGTGGTCAGCTTGGTCAACAGCCGGTCAATGCCGTTGTAGGCGCGGAGCATCTCGTCCGTGTGTGAGTGGTTCCACGTCCGGTAGACGCGTAACAACTCGTCGGCGTGCTCGACGGAGAACTCACGCATTTGGTTGATCAATGGTCGACCCACCAACGCCACCAGGGTCTCGTCCGGCAGTTCTTTGCGCAGCACGGTGCGCACCGCGTGTCGATGGGACTCGCGGATCAGCGCGACCGAATCGATGACAGTCCCGTCCAGGTCGAACAGGATCGGGTCGTAGCCTGTGACGTCGCTCATTCGGCCAGTTGCTGTTCCGCGAGGAGTTCGTTGAGCGCCAAGCGCTCCAGATGCTCCATGCCGCCGATGTCGGTCAGGTCGAAGTGCAGGGGCGTCACCGAGATCGCACCGGCTTCGATGGCGGCGAAGTCCGATCCGGCCTCGGGATGGTGCCCGGGGTTGTCGCCATAGATGCGGTAGCGCTTGCGGGTGCCCTCACCGCCCTCCATCAACTCCAAACGGTCATCGTAGATCCGGCGGCCCAGCCGTGTCACCAACGCGCCGTTGACCTCGGGGGGCGTCAAGCCCGGTGCGTTGACGTTGAGCAACACCTGCCGCGGAAACTGCTCCCGCATCGCAATCGGCACAAGCGCGGCGACAAACGCGGCGACTGCGCGGAAGTCATACGCCGCGTTGCCCGTGTCCCAGTGCTCGCGGTTGGTCGACTGTTGCGACACGGCAATGGCCGGCCAGCCGAGCAGCACACCCTCCAACGCCGCGGCGACGGTGCCCGAGTACGTGACGTCGTCGCCCAGGTTGAGGCCGTGGTTGATGCCGCTGACGATGATGTCCGGCGTGCTGCCAAGCAGGCCGAGCACGGCGAACCGCACGCAGTCGACGGGGGTCCCGTCGGTCGCGTACCCGGTGCTGCCGTCCGGAAACTGGACCTCGTCGACCTCAAGCGGGCGACGGATCGTGATGCTGCGCGCCATCGCGCTGCGGTTGCCATCCGGGGCGATGACGCTGACGTCCCCCAACGGGTCGAGCGCTTGTTTGAGGGCGAAGAGCCCTGGGGACTCGATCCCATCGTCGTTCGTGACAAAGATGTGCATTGGCGCACCCACAAGTATAGGGATCCTCATACGCCGCCTCCGACACGGCACTTGGGCGGCCTATGAGCCACCCTCCGGGTACCTCAAACATCATCGGCGGCCTGGATTCATACGCCGCCCTCACCACGGCACCTGGGCGGCCCATGAGCCACCCTACGGGTACCTCAAACACCGATGGCGGCTGGATTCGCCCCTGGTCGCTCAGTTGGCCAGCGTGGCCAGTTGAGCCTGGGCGGCGGCGTCGGCGACGAACACCCACCACGCGTAGAAGCCGTCGCGCTGGTCAGAGGTGACCGCGATCCCCGACTCGGGCGGCAGGTCGAAGAGGGCGCGCGTCAATGCCTCGGAATCGCCTTCGATGCCGAAGGCGGTGAGCGCCGCTTGCGCCGCGCCGTTCGGGCGTTCGGTGCCCCCGAGGTAGCGGGCGCCACACCCGGGGCAGTTGCCTGGCGTCGGCGGATCGCCTTCGCTGACGAGCACCCCACACAGCGGGCAATCCAACCGGACCCCGGGCATGAGGTCAGAGGACGATCGGGAGCACGATCGAGAGCACGGCCACGCTCAGGCTCACCAGGATTCCAAGCGGTACGCCGCGTGAGCCCAGCAGACGCCATCCCGCAAAATGGGCGAGCGCACCGCCGACACCGGCAACGACGATCAGCGCGACCTGCCACGGGCCGAACATCTCGCGGGAGAACGCAACGCCGGCAAGGACCGCCGTCAACATCGCCGCGAGCGAGATCGACTCGACCGCCTCACCATGGCCACGCCTGAGTTCGATCGTCTCCATCACGAGCCACACGCCGACGAGCAAGTCCCAGACGGCCAGCACGATGCGCGTGAAGCTACGCTGACCATCGGTCTGAAACCAGCTCGCAACGAGCACCGCGCCCACGGCCAGAGCGGCGATGGCGAGAATGGCGACCGCCGGCCACAGGACCTCGAGGGCGCCCTGTTGCCGGCTGTCCAGGCGACCGGGCGGCGGGATCTCCTCGATGTGATGCGGACGGAACCGTCCGCCGGCGATGTAGCGCCGCCAGACGAGAACGACGATCCCGAATATCACGACGCCGATGCCGATACCCATCAGCAACGACGTCCACGCCGCCCCGCGCGGCGAACGTCCACCGATGCGCAGCACGTTGTACGCGATGACCCACCCGACCAGGACCGAGGTCACGAACCACGACAACATCCGCGACGCGGGGGGCGAGGTGGTCGATTGCGTGGTGGGAGGGATCCCTCCGGGGAGCGGGGTTTGCGTCGTCATGACCGCTGCATCTTGCCAGCCTGAGCCCCATGGCCGCCGTCACGCGGGTAAATCCAGCCGCCGAAGACGTTTGAGACACCAGGAGGGTGACTCATCATTCAGCCGCCATCAGCGTGTGAGACGCCCGAAGGGCGGCGGAGAGTCGCTCCGCTGTCACGGAGCCACAACAGCTGCGAAGCGGCGCACGGCGCGTCCGCGATGGGATATGACGCCCTTCTCGCGTCCACTCATCTCGGCCATCGTCCGGCCGGCGGGGTCGTCCATCGGCGCGAACACGGGGTCATAGCCGAACCCGCGATCCCCACGGGGCGCGTGTGTGATGACGCCGGGGCAGCTGCCCGCGGCCACGTAGACAGTGCCGTCGCCGCCAAGGCCGACCAACACGGTCGCAAAGCACGCCCGTCTGTCATGGATGCCGTCGAGTTCCTCAAGCAGCCGGCGGCAGTTGTCCTCGTAGGTCGCATTGGGTCCGGCATACCGCGACGAAAACACGCCTGGACGCCCGCCGATGCCGTGGACAAAGAGCCCTGAGTCGTCTGCGACCACGATCGTGTCGGGGTCTGCCGTGCGCCGAAGCTCGGCGGCTTTGAGCCACGCGTTTTGCATCAGCGTGCTGCCGGTCTCGTCGACGTCGAAATCCGGCGGCGCGCCTTGGACGTCCGCCCCGCTGAGGAGTTCGGAGAGTTCGCGGATCTTGTCCGCGTTGCCCGTCGCGAGCGTGACCTTCACCGTTTAGTGGTCCTCCTCGTAAATACGAACACGTTTCCTGGCTGCAAACC
>JANLOO010000015.1:0-23071 GCA_031366605.1 Actinomycetota bacterium
CGTGAGTGGGGTCTGCGCATGTTGATCATCTCGCGCTGTCTGGAGCGCATTGGAGACCACGCCGTCGATATCGGTGAGCAGGTGGTGTACGTCGTCACCGGTGAGCACTGCGAGTTCACCGACGCCTCGCACCACGGCTAACGCGTGGCGATGCGGCGGGGTATAGGTTCGTATTTGGATTATTTGCAGGTCTTTTATCTATGATCGGACCGTTCGGGTAGGCATCGATCTGGACCATCGTCCCGGTGCGGGCGTCGCGTTGGGGATGTATCACTCAGGTCGGGAGTCGCCTCCTCATTCCCGCAAGCAGCGACAATCCCCCACGAAGGCCCGGAATCATGAAGACACGATGGATCGTTCTCCTCCTCGGAGCGCTTGGCGTTCTCGGGATTCCCACGTCGGTCGCATTGGGGCAGGTGCGCGCGCTGCCCAACGACGATCTCACGGGCTTCCCGTTCGCGTACAACGATGACGGCAATGGCTTCTCGGTCGGTCTCTGCATGGATGGGCCGGCCGGCCACTGCCTTGGTGCGCCGGTGCCCCATCCCGCCGACCGGTATTCGGTGCCGGACAACTTCACCCCGGACGCCGAAGCGTTCTACTGGCGAGCCGATGCGGCGTTCCCTCCCCCGTTCGACAACACGATCAAGGTCCTGTTCGCCCAGGAGGCCGCGTTCGCCAACGCCGGTGACATCGTCGACGGCAACCAGGTCACCTTCAGCCGGATTCGCTTCACGAGCGTCCCCGGGAGCCTCGATCCCGACACGTGGTATCGCATCTCCCATCCGTATGGCGAGGACGATGTGCAGACCAGCGTCCAAGGCCAGCTCAAATTCAGCGACGACAACGGATGCCTGGCCCCGCCGTGCAACTTCGCGACCGCTCCGCAGGGACGGCTCACCAGCCTGCTGCTCTGGGATCCCACCGCGCCCTCCCCGCCCGCGGGGTTCGTCGGCGACCCCTTGATCGAGCACACCGTGGTCGGCGGTCCCATCCGAGACACGGTCACGATCTCGAAACTGACCGGCAAGGGCGGCAGCCCCGTCCCCGGCCCGCCGGTCGTGCGAACCGACACGTTCTTCGTGACCGGCAAGCTGTCGGGTCCCGCTCCGACACCGGCTGCGTTCGTGAGCATCGTGACCCAAGCGCTGACGTTCGACGCACGCGAGGTGGACGACGTCGCGCCGGCCCAGACGGTGACGGTCAAAAACCGTGGCTCTGCCCCCCTCCTGATTTCGGGCGCGACGATCGGCCCGACCACGACCGCGGACTTCTCAGTTGACACGTCCGGCTGCAGCGCGGCCGTGCCGAGAGGCGGGACGTGTGATCTGGCGGTGCGGTTCAAGCCGACGGCGTCCGGCCCGCGCACCGGCGTCCTGACGATCACGCACAACGCCCGCAATAGCGCCAACACGGTTGCGCTCGCCGGAACGGGGACCCCTCAGCACGCCCTGCAGATCCTCAGCGCACGCCTCGCCAAGGGCTACGGGCGCAATGGCAAAGGCGGCTTGTCGCTCAGCAAGTTCAAGGCGAAGGGCGTCGACCTGGTGCTCGGACTGGAGCCCGCCACGCAACTGCTGCGGATCCGCGTGATTCGCATCCTCCCGCCCCGCGCGCCAGGCGGCAAACCCCGTCTTCGTCTCGTCACCACCGAGTTCGTTGCACCCAGCCCGGGGGCCAGCGGCGAGTTTCGCGTCAGGTTCAACCCTCCCGCCGTGCTCAAAGCCGCACGTCGCGGCGACTTCCGGGTGCAGATCATCCCGCTGCGAAAGCTTCCGGACATGGGCGTTCCGACCCGACTGGACTTCACCATCGACCACGCGTAGCGAGCTCCCCACGGCCGGCGCTCGACGATACGGGTCGCGCGTCGGTTGCCGGGAGACCGCGACGCCCCCTGGCGACCCATAGCATCGGCTCATGTCGGGGATGGCGGTGTTCAGGGTGCGTGAGGGATTGTGGCGCTGGACCGTCGCCCACCCCGAGTGGAACGGGGCGACCGACTGGCCCGAGGTCGTGGGTTCGGTTTACTGCGAAACGCCCGAGGCGATCGTCGTCGTCGACCCCCTCGTGCCTGGGGAGGGTCCGGATGCAGAGCGCTTCTGGCGTGCCTTCGACGCCGATGTCCAGCGACTCGGCCTGCCCGTTGTGGTCGTGTTGACGTGCCGTTGGCACGTCCGGAGCGCGGCGAGCTTCCGTGCGCGCCATGGCGCGCGGGTGTTCGCGCCCGCGTTCGACGGCCATGCGCTTGACGTCGTCGCCACGGACCTCGTGGTTGACGGGGTCGAGCTCATGCCTGGGGTACGGGCACTCGTCACGGGCGCGCCCGCCCCCAACGAGGAGTGCATCTACATCTTGACGGACCATCACGCGGCCGTCGTCGGTGACATCCTGTCGGGCGACGACGTTGGCGGTCTTCGCGTCGCCGATCAGGGGTGGTACGCCAACAGCGACGCTGAGTCGGCCTGGTATCGCGACGAACTCGCAGATCGGCTGGACCGCCTCCTGGAGTGTGACCTGGAGCACCTGTTCGTCGGGCATGGCGCCCCGGTCGGGCCGGATCCCGTCCAGGGCCTCCGGTCGGCCCTGGCGCGGCATCGCGCCACGCACGGGCGGTAGCTGTCAGTCCCGCGGCTGGACGCCTGCCAGGATGAGTCCGGTCATCCGGCGCGGCGGCCCTTCGGTCACCGCTGCCGCGACCGTGGGCATCCGTGAGATTCATGAACCCGACGCCGACGGTGGCAAACGTCCGTGCGCACGTCGGGTCGCGCAGCACATGCGCCACGGGGTACACTCACAGGCAGCGTTTTTCCGCCAAGGAGCAGGGCAATCAGCGATCTCGACCCCCTTTGGGAACCGGTGCGTGCACCCCAGGCGCTTGCCGAGCCCAGCGGCGGGCGCCATCAGGGTCGCGGCATCGTCATCTCGGGCGGCACGGCGGGCATCGGGTTGGCGGCGGCACGGCGGTTCGCCGGCGAGGGCGCTTCGGTCTGGATCATGGGACGTCAGACCGACAGCGTTGCCCGCGCGCTCGGCGAGGTGTCGGCCACCGGCGGCGCGGCGTGTGACGTCACCCAGGAGTTGGACGTCGAGCAGGCGATCGCAATGGCGCGCGATCGGCTCGGGTCGATCGACGCCGTGTTCGTCAGCGCGTCCGTCCCCGGTGAGGGGCGTGAGGTGCTGTCGATGTCGGTCGAGGAGTTCCGTCGGGTGCTCGATGTCAACCTGACCGGCGCGTTCATGGTCGCCCGTGCAGCCGCCCGGGTGATGCCCAACGGCGGGTCGATCGTGTTCAACGCGAGCGTGCATGGCCTGGTCGCCGAGCCCGGGCGCGCCGACTACGCCGCATCAAAGTCAGGGGTCATCCTGCTCGCCAAGTCCATGGCCCTGGACCTGGCACCGCGGGGCATCACGGTGACGGCGATCTGCCCGGGCGACGTCCGCACCCGCTCCGTCGAACAACGCCCGGGCGACCCGTTGGTCTCGGCCGAGCACCTGGCCCGGATCCCGGTCGGGCAAATCGCCGAGCCGGACGAGATCGCCGGCATCGTCAGCTTCCTCTGCAGCCCCGAGGCGGCCTACCTGACCGGCGCCGCGATTCCCGTCGACGGCGGGCGCATCGGGCGATAGCCGGAACAACGGTGGATCACGTGACGGATTCCCGCCATGGCGGGGCGATTTCCACCGTGGGATGGCGACCGGGGTCCGGCGCACACGGCTCGGCAAGATGGGATCCGGGCGCCCGATCACGGCCGCTGCTGCGGCCATGGGCTAGCATCGTCCGGCATTGAGCGTTCCGGCGCCTACGGACATCCTTCCGCACCGCCCACCATTTCTTCTCGTCGACGAGGTGGTGGACTTGCAGCCGGGCCAGTCGGCCAGGGCGCGTTGGACGGTTCCCTCAGACGCGCCGTTCTTCGCGGGGCATTTTCCCGGTCACCCGGTCACGCCGGGGGTGTTGATCATCGAGGCGCTCGCGCAGACCGGGGCGCTCGCGGTGCTCTCGTTGGAGTCCAACACGGGAAAGTTGGCGTTGTTCGCCGGCATCGAGAAGGCCCGATTTCGTCGCCAGGTGTTGCCGGGCGAGACGTTGGAGCTCGAGATGATCCTGACCCGCCAGCGCGGTCCGATCGGTGAGGGTGAGGGCACGGCGACCGTCGATGGCGCGGTCGCATGCCAGGCGGTTCTGCGATTTGCCATCATCGAGGGGGAAGCATGATCGCCATCAGGAATGGGAAACGGCAACGGGCGCGAATGGTCGCATTGGGTGCCCACGTGCCGGAGCGTGTGTTGACCAACGCCGACCTCGAGAAGATGGTCGACACGACCGACGAGTGGATCGTCTCGCGCACCGGAATTCGCGAACGCCGCATCGCCGAGCCCGATCAGTCGACCGCTGATCTGGCGACGCTCGCAGCCCTGGACATCCTCAAGAACTCCGGCCTGGCCCCCGAGGACATCGACGTGCTGATCGTCCCCACCGCGACGCCTGAGTACTTGTTCCCGTCGACGGCAGCCATCGTCCAAGATCGGATCGGGGCGACCAACGCGGCGGCGTTCGACCTGCTTGCCGCCTGCAGCGGGTTCGTCTACGGACTCGCACAGGCCTGTGCGCTCGTCGAGAGCGGCCTTGCGAAGAACGTGATGGTCATCGGGGCCGAGACGCTGTCGCGCATCGCCGACTACACCGATCGCTCCACGTGTGTGTTGTTCGGAGACGGCGCGGCCGGCGCGCTGATCCAGGCAAGCGACGACGAGTCGCTGTCAGGGTTTCTGGGGTTCGAGCTGGGCACCGACGGCAGCGGCGGCAAGGACCTGTTGATCCCCGTGGGCGGGTCGCGCAATCCCCCGCACATGCCGTTTGCGCACGAAGACGCGTTCCTCAAGATGAACGGCCCCTCGGTGTACAAGTTCGCCACGCGGGTGATCGCCGATTCGACCGCGCGTCTGCTGGAGGCCCTCGAAGTCTCAATCGACGAGATCGACCTGTTCGTGCCGCACCAGGCCAACACCCGCATCATCGACCACGCCGTCGAGAAGCTCGGCATCGACCCATCCAAGGTCGTGGTCAACGTCGACAGATACGGCAACACGTCGTCCGCGAGCGTTCCGCTGGCGTTGACCGAAGCCCGCGAGCAGGGCCGGCTCAAGCCGGGCGATCTCCTCCTGTTGATCGCGTTCGGAGGCGGCCTGACCTGGGGCTCGACCGTCGTCCGCTACGAGCCCCTGGTGGCTGCGTGATCGCCCTGATGTTCCCTGGTCAAGGAGCGCAAGAGGTCGGCATGGGGCTGGCACTCGCCGAGGCCTATCCGGTTGCGCGGGCCGCGTTTGACGAGGCCAACGACGCCTTGGGCTACGACATCGCGTCCATCTGTTTCACCGGTCCGGCTGATGCGCTCGTCCCAACCGACGTGTGCCAGCCGGCGATCCTCGCGACCTCCGTGGCCGCGTGGCGGGTCGCGACCGAGCATGGCCTGGTCGCCGACATCGTGATGGGCCACTCGTTGGGTGAGTACTCGGCGCTGGTGGCCGCGGGCGCGATCGACTATGCCCAGGCCCTGCGCCTTGTCGCCGAGCGCGGCGCGGCGATGCACGTCGCCGGTCAGGAACGACCCGGCACGATGGCGGCGTTGCTGGGCCAAAGCGACCGCGATGCCGAGGCCCTCTGTGCCGAGGCCGGCGAGGTCTGGCCCGCCAACTACAACTGCCCGGGACAGGTCGTGGCATCCGGCAGCGTGGAGGGCATCGATCGCCTACTCGCCATGGCTTCGGAGCGCGGTGTCAAGGCAGCGCGGCTGCAGGTGGGTGGAGCCTTTCACTCCCCGCTCATGGCCCCCGCGACCGAGCGGCTCGAACCCGCGCTCGCCGCATGGAGTCCGACCGAACCGTCCCCGTCGTTCCTCTCGACCACGACCGTCGCGATCGAACCCGCCGAACGCCTGCGCGAGGTCCTGTTGGAGCAGCTCGTTGCGCCGGTCAGATTTGGCTACGCGGTGGAGCACGCATTGCAAATGGGTGTCACGCGCTTTGTGGAGTTCGGCCCGGGGCGCGTCCTGTCGGGCCTCGTGCGCCGGGTGCGGCGTGAGGCCGAGACCGTCCAGATCGGCACCCCCGACGACATCGTCGCCCTGGCCGCCTGATGGCCTCGGCTCTCATCACCGGCGCCAGCCGTGGCATCGGCGCCGCCTGTGCCGTCGTGCTGGCAGAGGCCGGCTACGACGTGGCGATCGGCTATGTCCGTGACGCAGACGGCGCCGCGCGTACGGCCGCCGCCGTCGAGGCAGCCGGCCGGCGGTCGCTCGTCCACCAGGTTGACGTGGCCGACGAGGCCTCGGCCGCTGCGTTCGTCGCGGCGACCGAAGACCGTCTGGGCGACCTTGATGCCGTCATCCTCAACGCCGGCATCACGCGCGACGGTTTGGCCATGCGCATGAGCGCCGAGGACTGGAGCGCGGTCATCCGCACCAACCTGGACGGCGCGTTCTTCACCGCCAAGGCGGCCATGCGCGGCATGCTCAAGCGCCGTGCCGGGTCGATCGTGGCGGTCTCATCGGTGGTCGGTCTGGGGGGAAACGCCGGGCAGGTCAACTATGCGGCCTCCAAGGCGGGCATGATCGGCATGGTCAAGTCGCTGGCGCGCGAGTGTGGCGGTCGCGGGGTGCGGGTCAATGCGGTGGCACCCGGGTACATCGAGACCGACATGACGTCCGATCTGGGTGACGACATCCGCGCCAAGCTCCTCGAGGCCACGCCGTTGGCGCGGCTGGGGACTCCCGAGGATGTCGCCGGGGCCGTGGCGTTTCTGTGTTCGCCCGCTGCGGCGTACGTGACGGGTGTCGTGCTGCCGGTCGACGGCGGGATGTCGATGTGAGCGAGGAGCAGGCGGTGTCAGGAGTCAGAAAACGACGGGTCGTCATCACCGGCATCGGCATGGTCACGTCGATTGGCATTGGGCGCGAGGCGGTGTGGGCGTCCGCGGTCGCCGGTCGCTCAGGCGCGGGGGCGATCACACAGTTCGACGCGTCACAACACGTCACCCGGTTCGCATGTCAGGCCAACGACTTCGACCCGGTCGCGTACATGGACCACAAGTCCGCCAGACGCATGGACCGGTTCGCGCAACTCGCGGTGGCTGCCGGGAAGATGGCCGTCGAGGATGCCAAGCTCCCCATCTCCGATGACGGCAACGACCGCATCGGCGTGATCGTGGCGAGCGGTGTCGGCGGGCTGCAGACATTCGAAGACCAGGTCAAGGTCCTGCTGGAGCGCGGCCCCACGCGGGTCTCACCGCTTTTCATCCCGATGATGATCGCAAACATGGGCGCCGCGCAGTTGTCGATGGCGCTCAAGTTCCGGGGCCCGTTGTCGTGCCCGGTGACGGCTTGCGCATCGGGTAACCACGCCATCGGCGATGCGCTCGAGGCCATTCGCCGTGGCCATGCCGACGCGATGCTGGCGGGTGGCGCCGAGGCGGCGATCACCCCGATCTCGATCGCGGCGTTCAACTCGATGAAGGCCCTGTCCACCCGCAACGACGACCCCACCACCGCCAGCCGTCCGTTCGACACCGGCCGCGACGGGTTCGTGATGGGCGAGGCCGGCGCGGTGCTCGTACTCGAAGAGTTGGGCCACGCCACCGCGCGCGGCGCCGACATCTGGTGCGAAGTCGTGGGATACGGCATGAGCGGCGACGCGCACCACCTGACCGAACCCGACCCCACGGGTCACGCCCCCGCGCTTGCGATGCGCATGGCGATGCAGGACGGCGACATCGCGCCCGAGGACGTCGACTACATCAACGTGCACGGCACCTCGACGCCCGTGGGCGATCCGTCCGAGATCCGCGTCATCCAGAAGGCCCTGGGCCAGGATCTTGCCGCCAAGGTCGCGGTCAGCTCGACCAAGTCGATGCACGGCCACTGTCTGGGCGCGACCGGTGGGGTCGAGGCCGCGCTCGGCGCCATCTCGATCCGCGAGAAGATGATCCCCCCGACGATCAACCTGCACGACCTGGATCCGACGTGTGCGGGCGTCGACCACGTGGCCAACACGGCCCGTCAGGCCGATGTGGACGTGGTGCTGTCCAACGGGTTCGGCTTCGGCGGCCACAACGCCACGATCGCGTTGCGTCGCTTCAACGGGTGAGCCGCAGCGAGCTGCCCAAGGGCTGGCGCGCCGCGCGGTTCCGCTTGGCCGACCGCGTCTACGGCCCGGGCACCAAGGTCACCCCGTGGACGTGGATCGCCGGTGAGCGCATCGCGATCGGAAGCATCCCCACCCCGGAGTCGCTGCCCACGTTGGCGGATGACGCGGGGATCACCCACGTCGTCAACTGCCGCGCCCGCCCACAGACGGCGTTCAGCGGCGACAAGGACATGGAGCGGGCGGTCTTCGGCGCCGACCACGTTGCGCACGCCCCGATGTGGGACCACGGCCGCCCGCAATCTCCCGAGGCCTGGGCCGAGGCCGCGGAGTTCGCCGCCGAAGCCCTCAACGACCCGACCGCGAAGGTCTTGATCCACTGCCAACGCGGCCGACGCCGCAGCGTCCTGGTCGCCTACGCCACCCTCCGCCTCCGCGGCCACACCCCCGAAGACGCCGCCCGCCTCATTCTGAGCCACCGCAAGGAAGCTCACCTGGTGCCCGCGTACCGCAAAAGCGTGGAGGACTGGCTACGCGAGCGGAACGCGACGAGTTCCTAAAGGCGTGCCTGTATCCCTGCGCGAGCGCGAGCGAGGCGGTGGACGCAGGTCGTCGTGAATATCGCGGATATTCGCGATACCGAGGAAGCCGCACCGCGACGTTCGCAGCCAGGGAGACACCACCGCTATTTCGATGTCGCACCACCAGCACGCATCGCTCGTGGGCAAGGAGTTGAGCTTCACCGTGTCGGATGCGTGGGAACTCACGACACGATCAGGTGGATCCGGTGGTCGCGCACGTGTGATCGACGCGACGTTTGGGACAGGAGCGAAGACGGGGACCCGCTGTTCCTGGAACTGTTGACACCGCATTCCGTGTGGAGCCGGGCGGCTCGCTCACCAAGCTCGCCAAACAGTCCGGCGTCGCGACCGGAATCACCGGGCTGGCGCCATTCTGGCAATCACCGGCGCTCGGCGAGCCCATCGGATCCACACAGGTCGGATGGCCTCGGTCCGCCGCGCTGATCGCGCGCCGCCGCGGCGCGGTACAGCAGAACCAGTCCCGGGATCTGGGCGAGGTGGTAGAGGGACGTCGGGTCGAGCCCGGTGGGGTCGACCAGGTCCGGCGGGAGGCCGCGAACGGCGGCGGCGCCGGCGCTCGCCAGGATCGCCACGGCGACCGCCCGCCCGCGAGGGTGACCCCGACGGATGGCGATGCCCCACAAGGTGAGGACGGCGAGCATCGTCACCCCCTCGCACAGCAGGATCGCCCCGATCGACGCGCCCAACGTCACTGCGACAAGGACGTATGCGAGCAACCCGGCTGAGCGCAGCACCCAGAAGGCCGTCGCGTGACCAGGTCCCAGGACCTCCTCGACGCTCGCGGCCAGCAGGTATGAGATGGCGACCACGACGAGGAACGTCACGATCAACCAGCTGCGATCGCTCCAACGGTCCGACTGGGTCACAAACCCGTGATGCACGGCGCCGGCGAGCGCGGCCGAAGCGGTCCACCAGAACATCCTCCGCCAGTGGGGTGTCAGTGGTGCGGGGTGTGGCCACGCGTCCACGGCGGGTGGGTGACGGCCACGCCCAAGGGGTGCATCGGTGTGCGAGCCCGCTCGTCCTGCCAGATGCACGGGACGTTCCAACCTGATCGCAAGGGCAACCGATACTGCGCCGAGCAGCAGATCGGTCAACGCGCTTGCGGGTTCGGAGAGCATGGCGTCTGACCGAAACGCTAGCGGTATGACATCAAATGGCGTGCGTGTATCCCTGCGCGATCGCGACGCTCGCATCACGGGCGACACCACCGCTCGTTCGATGTCGCACCACTCAGCCGCGCGCTCAGCGGTGTGTGTGCTCATGCGTCACCGACATGTGGGTGCCGGCAAGGTGCAGTGGCCCGTTGGAGTGTGGAGTGGGCGGTCAGCTTGAGCCGTAGGTCCCACGCGTCTTGGCGTGCGGGGGCGCGCAGGCTGCTATTCGGCGACGAGTTCCGGAGTGACGCGGGCTCGGGCCGGGCGGTTGCGTCGTGGAAGGACGAGCGCGGCCGTGACCGCACCAACGATCCCGCCGATCGCGCTGATCCAGAAGGCATGGACGAAGCCCGATTCGCCGGGAACGCGACCTCCGGCGACCGCGCCGTTGGCCAGGAGTACGGCTCCGACTTGCGCGCCGATCACGCCACCCACGATGCGGATGACCGTGTTCATGCCGTTCGCGACGCCGGTCTCCGAGGGTGCGACGGAGTCGACGATCAGTTTGGGCATCGCGGCGAACGCGAATCCGATGCCGAGGCCGCACACCGCGAACCAGGACGCGACCTGACCGGCTGAGCTGTGAAACAGCGCGATACCGGCGGCGCCCACCGCGACCAGCAGCATGCCGGCGACCAGCGGGCTGCGCGATCCGTACCGGCGGCCCAGCAGGCCTGCGACGGGCCCGCCCAAGAGCACGGCGGCGGACGTCGGCAGGATCCAGACGCCGGCCATCGTCACAGTCGTCCCGAATCCATAGTCGGCGAACGGCGTCAGATCCGCCGGCAACCCGCGCGGCAGCTGGAAGAACTGCGGCAGGATCACCCACGTCATGTAGAGCGCGAAACCCGAGATCAGCGCCGTCAGGTTGGTGAACAGCACAGGACGGCGTGCGAGCATCCGCACGTCGACCATCGGCTGCGGGACGCGCAGCTCGACGATCCCCCAGACGACGAACAGCACGGCGGAGGCGGCGAACAGGCCCAAGACGGCGGCCGATCCCCATCCCCAGGCCTTGCCCTCCGTGCACGCCAAGAGCAACGCGATGAGCGCGGCGGACAGCAGCGCCGCGCCCGGGATGTCCACGCGCGACTGGGCGCGGATCGGTGATTCGGGGACGAACCGCCACACCAAGGCAAGGGCGATGGCGACGATCACCGCGCTGACGGCGAACAGCCAGCGCCACGACAGGTGGTCCATGATCACGCCGGAGAGCGCGATGCCGACCCCTCCGCCGACGCCGAGCACGGCCGAGACGATCCCCATCGCCACGCTCATCCTCTCGGGGGGAAACTCATCACGGATGATGGCGAAGCTCAACGGGAACACGGCGCCCCCGACGCCCTGCACGGCGCGGAACCCGATCAGGACCGCGACGTTCGGTGCGGCGAGCGCGCCGATGGAGCCGAGCAGGAAGATCCCAAGGCTGATCATCATCAGGCGTTTCTTGCCGTGTTGATCGCCCAGTCGGCTGACGATCGGCGTGGCGACGGCGCCGCTCAGCAGGTAGGCGGTGACCGTCCAGGTGACCCAGCCGGTACTGGTGTGCAGCTCGCGCTGCAGGACGGGCAGCGCCGGGATCAGGAACGTCTGCATCAGCGCGTACGCCATGGACGCGGTGATCAATCCGGCCATAGTCAGGCGGAGCGCCGCCTGTGCGGGGGTGCGTTGCGTCATCGGGTCGCCTCGATCGGCAAGCTCGCCAAGAGTCGGTCGAGCATCGCGGCGAGCTGCTCCTGCTCATCGTGGTCCAGGATCCCGAACAGGCTGTGCTCGACATCGGCCGCAGCCTTGCGCCCGCGGCGCGCGGCGCGTCGACCCGTCTGCGTCAGGTAGAGGCAGATCGCCCGCCGGTCGTCGGGATGCCGGCGACGTTCCACAAGCCCATCGCGCTCGAGCCGGTCCACCATCCGGCAGAGCGTCGGCGCCTCCACGCGTTGCAGGCGCGCCAGCGCGACCTGGGTCAGCCCGTCGTGCTCCAGCAGCCGTATCAGGAGCCCCGTGCCCTGCGCGCCCGCTTCGCGAAACCCATCGTGAGTGTCGGCCCAGGACCGGACCAGTCGCCCGGCGACGGCGAGCCGCCATCCCAAGAGGTCTTCGAGTCGTTGTTCCGTGGGGATCGTCATGCCGGGCCAGGTTAGCGCCAACCAGAGATCATTTGCAACCTAGCGATTAGCACACTAACGACAGGTTTCCACGGGTATGGCGTGAGGGAGCCGCACCACGTGCGGGATAACGGCGATCTCGGCGACGCCGTATGGCGACGGTTTGCGGCCGTTGAACGGTGCAGTAGTTTCTGCGTGGTCCCATAAGCTGACACGGCATGCGAATCCATCCGGCATCCGTGGTGCACAGAGCGCGCGTCGTCGTCGTGCTGACGGGATTCGTGGCCGGTACGGGTTCGCTGCTCATCGCGGCGGACGAACCTGACCGGCTCCAACCGACGGCGCTCCAACGCGTCGGCCTCCAGGTTCTGACATCGCCCCAGTTGCCTCGTGGCGGGCGCAGCATCCTGCCGGAGTTCCGGGTGTTTGCGCACTATGGGGCACCGCAGGCCAGGCAGCTCGGCATCCTCGGCATCGGCTCACCCGCCAACGCCGCTGTGCGGCTCAACCGGCAGGCGCGGGCGTATGCCGGCAAGAATCGTCGCGCCGTGCTCCCCGCGATGGAATTGATCGGCGTGATCGCGAGCGCCGGCCCGGGGGCGGATGGCAGGTACCGGTATCGACAGACCAAGAAGGTCATCAGGACCTACCTCGCGGCGGCGCGCAAGGCCAAGGCCCTGCTGATCCTGGACATCCAACCCGGGCGTGCGGACTTTGTCACCGAGGTCAAGGCGCTTGCGGACGTCCTGATCGAGCCCGACGTCGGTCTGGCACTCGATCCGGAGTGGCGGATGCGGCCGACGCAGGTGCCCGGACGAGTCATCGGGTCGGTTGACGCCGCCGAGATCAACGAGGTCACCGCGTGGCTGTCGGACTTCGTCAACGCGGGCAACCTGCCGGACAAGCTCGTGATCGTCCACCAGTTCACCGACGGGATGATCCGCCGCAAGAAGGGCCTGAAGGTGCGCCCCGGGATCGACATGGTGCTCAACGCCGACGGCTTCGGCACCGCCGCCGCCAAGACAGGCACCTACGGGCGTGTCGTGCGCAACCGCGGACCGTTCCACACCGGGTTCAAACTGTTCTTCGTCGAGGACACGGGTCTGATGACCCCTGAACAAGTACTCCGCCTGCGCCCCCAGCCCGAGGTCGTCATCTACGAGTAGCACCCCGGCGGGCGGTTGCGCATCGCGACCGCCGAGTGCGGCGTCAGCCTCCCGCCTCGAGTTCGACCGTCGGCGGGACTCGTTCACCCCGTCGATCGCGGAGGGCGATGCCCGCGACGACCAGGCCGATGCCGATGACTTCGACGGGACTGGGAGTCTGGCTCAAAGCGATCGCGCCGATCACCGTCGCGGTCACGGGGAGCAGCGCGAGCAGCAGGGCGAAGCGTGACGGGTTGAGCCGTCGCATCACGATCTGGTCCAGGCCGTAGGGCACGACGTTTGAGAGCAACCCGACCAGGGCGATCACACCGAGCAGGCGCAGATCGAACCAGGCCGGGCCGCTGACCGGTGCGGCGACTGGAGCCATCGTGATGGCACCGATGCCCATCGCGACACCGAGCCCCCCAAGGCCCCTGGCGCCACCGGCGAACCTGTGGCCCAGCACGATGTAGCCGGCCCAACACCCAGCGGCGAGAAGGATGAACAGCAGACCCACCGGGTTGCCGCGGAAGCTGATCTCGCTGAGCAGCGCGACGCCGGCGAACGCCAGCAGCAGGCTCAGCACCGCGTGCCGGGTGCGCGACCCCCACGCGGCGACGGCAATGGGGCCGATGAACTCGATGGCCACGGCCGTTCCGAGCGGCAGACGGTCGATCGCGATGTAGAAGAAGAGGTTCATGAACCCCAGAACGACGCCGAACGGGATGGCGCGGACGATCTCTGCACGCGTCCAGGTGCCACGCCAGGTTCGGGTCAGGCCCATCGCGAGGATCGCAGCGAACACGACGCGCAGCCACGCGACGGCTCGGGGATCCAGGTCGTCGAACGTCTTGATCGCCCACGCCGCGCCGATGTACTGCGAGATCGCGCCAAGCACAAAGAACGCCTCCGCCGGCATTCGCGCGCGAGCCGGGTCTGGGCGTGGAGAGCGCACCCGCACAGTATGCGGTGCGTCAGATCATTCGGCGCGCGGATCGAGCCGGAACACCGGGTGATCTGCCGGGTCGGGCAGTTGCAGAAAGAACGCGGCGACCGCGCGGCCGGCAACCGCCTGGTACGCCGCGATCACCGGTGGGCGTTCGACGACCGGCAGTTCCATCGCCTGGAACCACTGGGACCACCCGCGGCTCTGCAGCTCACCCAGTCCTTGGGCCGCCCGAAGGTTCCTCACCCACTCCGTCTCACCGCGCGGTGAGACCAGGTAGCGGCCACCCTGATGTTCGACGGGAATTATTGCGGTCCGGCGCGGTGTGCCGGTGCGACGCCCCGGCACCACGAGCGCCTTCGTGCCGCCGATTCCAAACCGAATCGCGATCGGATTGAACACACGTCGCACGACGAGCGGTGGTCTGATGTACGGCATCCCACGCCTCTCCTGGCGGCCGGTGGCGCTTCAGCCGGGCAAGTCTAACCGTCAATTCGTCGTACCCCGAACCGTCCGCGCCTCGAACGTTTTCGCGCCGCGCTGCAACTCTGGGAGCCGCCGGCGGCCGCGGGTGCCATAATCGGGGTGATGTCCAACAACCGCGTCCACGTCACCGTCGACCGCCTCAAGCGGATCGCCCACCTGCCCGACAAGCCCGTCGTCAAGAAGCCGGGCGACGACGCCACGTGCCCCAAGTGCGAGAGCCACTATCGCGCTGAGGAGATGGACCGCAACGCCCGGGTCTGCACGGCGTGTGGCCACCATTTCATGATCACCGCGCGCGGACGCCTGGACCACATGGCGGACAATGGCGATTGGCGCGAGCTGTGGACCGAGCTGCGCGCATCCGATCCGATGCAGTTCGTCGACCTGGAGCCCTACCCGCAACGGGCACGCAAGGCCGAGATCACCACGGGGTTGGGTGAGGCCGTCGTCGTGGCCGAGCTCACGATCCAAGGACAGCCGTGTGTTGCCGCGGTCATGGACTTTGGGTTCATGGGCGGCAGCATGGGGTCGGTCGTCGGCGAGAAGATCGCCCGTGCCTGCGACCGTGCGATCGAGCTGGGTGTGCCGCTCGTCACCATCACGTCATCGGGCGGCGCGCGCATGCAAGAGGGCGTCCTCGCCCTGATGCAGATGGCGAAGACCGTCGTGGCGTTTGAGGACATGAACGATGCGCGCCTGCCGATCATCGTGATCTTGTGTCACCCCACGACGGGCGGTGTGTGGGCCTCGTTCGCGGCACTCGGGGACGTGACCTACGCCGAACCCGGTGCACTCATTGCGTTCTCGGGCCCGCGCGTCATCGAGCAGACCACCCGCGAGAAGCTTCCGCCCGACTTCGGCCTCGCCGAGAGCCAACTGCACAACGGCCAGATCGACGACGTCGTCGACCGGCGAGCGCTGCCCGAGCGGATCGGCAGGGTCATGCGCATCATGCACCGACCGGGCCTCGAGGCCGCCGCGGGCTTGCCGTTCCAATGGACACAGGCCAGCGGGGACGTCGCGGGCCGGGTGGCTCAGGGCGTTGCGCACACGGTCACGCATCGCCTGCCGAGGCTGCCCAGGAAGATCGCAGACCGCATCATGGGCAACGACGGTGACGACAACGGGAGCGGTCAGTGAGCGCAAAGTCCGCCGGTGGGCGATTCGTCCGACGCATCGCCGACAAGATCCAGGGCGCGCCCGAGGACACGTCCTCCAGCTGGGACGCGATCCAGCTCGCACGCCACCAGGATCGGCCGTACCCGCTCGACTACATCACGCGGCTGTGTACGGACTTCGAGGAGCTGCGCGGAGACCGGTCGTTTGGCGACGACCCGGCCATTGTGTGCGGCATCGGTCGCTATCACGACGAGCCGGTGGCGTTCATAGGTGAGCAGAAGGGCCGGGACACCCAGGAGCGCACGTACCGCAACTTCGGTATGCCGAGCCCCGAGGGCTATCGCAAGGCATGGCGCGTCATGGCGCTCGCCGAAAAGCTGGACATCCCGCTCGTGACGCTCATCGACACACCGGGAGCATTCCCCGGAGCCGGGGCCGAGCAACGTGGCCAGGGTGGTGCGATCGCGCGGAGCATCGCGGCGATGGTCCGAATCCGGGTTCCCACGGTCGCGGTCGTCGTCGGAGAGGGCTCGTCGGGTGGCGCGCTCGCGATCGGCGTCGCCGACCGCGTGTTGATCCTGGCCAACGGGACGTATTCGGTCATCTCGCCCGAGGGTGGCGCAGCGATCCTGTGGCGCGACGCGGGCAGAGCGCGACTCGCGGCCGGAGCGTTCAAGCCGACTGCCGCCACGTGTTACCGGTTCGGCATCGTCGACGCGGTCGTACCCGAGCCCAAGGGTGGCGCGCACAAAGACCACGACGAGGCTGCACGCCTGCTCGACCAGTACCTGCAGCGGCAGTTCAAAGACCTGCGGTCGATCCCGACGGCCGATCGACTTCGCCAGCGCCGCGAGCGGTTCCGTCGCCTCGGTGCGCACCGGGAGTTCGCAATCGGCGACCCCTCGGCCGTCGCATCAGGGCGCGTGGAGCTCGCAACCGGTGGAGCCCAAGAATCCCCACGACAAATGAACGCGGACGCCTCGACCAACGGCGCCTAGGGGCTTCTATACGCCGCCCTCAGCACGGCTCTTGGGCGGCCTATGACCCGCCCTGCGGGCGGATCAAACGCTGATGGCGGCTGGAATTCACGCCGCGCTCGGCATGGCTCTTGGGCGGCCTATGACCCGCCCTGCGGGCGGATCAAGCGCTGATGGCGGCTGGAATTCACGCCGCGCTCGGCATGGCTCTT
This sequence comes from Actinomycetota bacterium, assembly GCA_031366605.1. Lineage (GTDB taxonomy): Bacteria > Actinomycetota > Thermoleophilia > Miltoncostaeales > Miltoncostaeaceae > CALMEC01. The sequence goes on from JANLOO010000015.1 coordinate 16,889, forward strand.
GGGCGGCCTCTGACCGGTCTTGCGGCCGGATCAAGCGCTGATGGCGGCTGGAATTCACGCCGCGCTCGGCATGGCTCTTGGGCGGCCTCTGACGGGTCTTGCGGGCGGATCAAGCGCTGATGGCGGCTGGAATTCACGCCGCGCAGCGTCAATGCGTGATGAGATCCCGGCGGCTGCGCGTCAGGCGGATGGCGTCGCGGAGCAGCTCGCGGTTCGTGTCGACGTGTTCGGCGGTGTCACCAAGGACCTCGGCCAGCTCACGGTGCCAGCGCAGTAGACGGACACCTGGGGAGCGGTCGGGGTCGACGCGGGTCAGGTCGAGGGCCATCGCGGTGAGGGCCTTAAGCTCGACGGTCGGGTCGGGGCGGGACATGGGAGGGTCTCCTTGGGGTCCGGGGGAGGAAGCGGACACCTCACGTATCGGCCGCCGGGGCCAAGAGCTTTAGGGGAGGAGTGTTCGCAATACCGGGCCGGGTGACAGGAGTACGCGGGTATGCCAGCCCAAGGGCTCGCCGTCGGCCTGGAGCGCGACGGGCCGGTCGGACGTGACGACGATTTGCCGTATCGCCCAACCGTCGGTGACGTTCTCTTGTCCGAGATGTCGTCCTCCCCGCAGCGCGCCGACCGCCATGCGACCCACGTGTGTGAATCCGGAGGACCGCAGGCCGACCCATCGCAGTCGTCCGTCGAATGCGGCGCCCGGAACCAGGTCGAGTTCGCGTGAGCCCACGTAGGCGTAGGGTGCGCCACACGCCACGACCAATGTGGTCAGTTCGCGCGGCAGGGCATCGTCGATGGCAACCGAGATGACGTTGGCGTGTCGTGCGGCGCGTGCGGCTGCGACCACGGTTGCGCCGCCAACCCCCAGCTGACGGAACTTGGTCTTGAGCCACGGTCGGGCTTCGACCAGGTGGATGGTCTCGGCGTCAAGGCCCGTCCCGGCGTTGACGCAGAACACCCGTTGCGTGCCGCCAAAGGCGACCTGACCAAGCGTGACGTCGCGAAACCGAGGTGTGCGCAACGCCGTGGCCAGGTCCGGGAGCGCCAGGCGCGCCGGATGCGGCCAGCCCAATGCTCGTGCAAACACGTTGGTGCTGCCCGCCGGGAGCACGGCCAGGGCCGTCGACGTACCCGCAAGCGTGTATGCGACCTCGTTGACGGTTCCGTCGCCGCCCATTGCGACGACCAACGTTGCTCCGTCTGCCACCGCTTCCGCGGCCAAGCGTGCGCCATCGCCGCCGCGGGTGGTTTCGGTCACACCGCACAGGCCCAGTGGGGTCAGCGTCTGCACCGCCTGATCCCGCAGATGCGGACCGACGCGGGTCGCGGCCGGGTTGACGATCAGTGCGATTCGGTCAGTCAACGCTCAACTCGAGGCGGGCCAGGAAGCCCGCGATCAGCAGGTCGACCGTCGCGGGATACTCTTTCATCACCCAGTGCCCTGACCCTGGAACGATCACTTGGATGCATTGGCGGAGTCCCTGCGTCAGCTTCGCCGACAGCGACAGCGGGGTGAGTTGATCCCGCTCACCGGCCACGATGAGCACGGGCACCTGTACTTCGGCCACGCGGTCGGTGACGTCAAACGCACGGCACGCCGTGTAGTCGCACACCAAGGTTTGCGGGCCGGCCGCGACCATCTGCGCGACCTCGGCGGCGATCGTCGCGTCGTCGGGATCGACCCAACCCTTGCGCAGGAGTCGCTCGCATTCGGCGGGCAGGTCGTTCTTGGCCAGCTCGAAGGCGGCGTCGGGGACAAACAGTTGCGGGCCGCTCGCGATGATCACCAGGCCGTCGACCAACTCAGGGTGGTCGAGCGCAAGCTGCAATCCGACGGCACCGCCCATCGAGTGGCCCACCACCACGCGCGGACCCGGAATCTCGGCGATCGCGTGGGCGGTCCATTCCGCGTAGGCCCCGACGCTCGAGAACGCCGCACCGGTCGGGTGCCCGGGGAGTGCGAGCACGTAGCAGCCTTCGAACCGGGGCTCCTGATGCTGCCATGTACCGGCGCTGCCGCCTGCGCCGTGGACAAAGATCGGTCGAGGAGCCATGGCGAGCAATCCTAGTCTGCGCTCGCGACAGTGGGCCGCGATCGGTCTGGTATCGTCCATTTTTCGTGAAACCCCTGCTCATCGCGTGCGATTTCGACGGAACGATCACCCAGCGAGACACCCTTCATGTGATCGTGGAGTCGTATGGAGAGCGGGGACTGTGGGAGCGGCTCGAGCCGCGGCTTCGGGTGGGGGAGATCACCGTCGAACAGGCGATGCAAGAGGAGTTCGCAGCGGTACGTGCGACTCCGGACCAGGTGCGGCAGGCCGTACGCGAACACGCGCCGATTCGCGACGGATTCGGTGAGTGGGTCGACTGGTGCGCCGGGCTCGGGCATCGGTTGATCGTCCTCTCCAACGGCTTCCGCTCGGTCATCGAGCCGGTGCTCGCCGACGCGGGTCTGGGGCATCTGGAGGTGGTGGCGCACGACGCCCGGTTCGGCCCCGACGGGTGCGAGTTGGTGTGGTCTGATCGCGGTGAGCGCTGTGGTTTGTGTGGTCGTCCCTGCAAACGGGAGCCCCTTCGCGAACGCTGGCAGGGTGAGCGGCTGATCTACCTGGGCGACGGCATCTCGGATCGTTGCGTGTCACTGATGGCCGACGCCGTGTTTGCACGCGACGGGTTGGCCGAGCATCTCGCCGACCGCGATGTGGCGTTCACGCCGTTCGACGACTTCCACGATGTGCGTCGAGTTCTCGCATCCCTGGACGTGGCGGCATGAGTTGGCGACCCGTCGCGACCGGAGCGGACTGGAGCTGGGTCGGCATGGAGGAGGCCGTTCTCGCGCGATGGCGTGACGAGAAGGTGTTTGCACAGAGCACCGAGCTGCGCGCGGGCGGCGAGCCGTACGTCTTCTACGAGGGACCGCCGACGGCGAACGGCCGGCCCGGCTCCCACCACGTGCTTTCGCGTGTGTTCAAGGACATCTTCCCACGCTTTCACACCATGCGCGGGCGGTTTGTCGAACGCAAGGGCGGTTGGGACTGTCACGGCTTGCCGGTCGAACTCGAGGTCGAGAAGCAGCTCGGCATCAGCGGCAAACCCGAGATCGAGGCGTTTGGCATCGCAGAGTTCAATCAGCGCTGCCGGGAGTCGGTGCAGGGATATCTGGACGAGTGGGAACGGCTGACCGAGCGCATCGGTTTTTGGGTCGACACACGCGCCGCGTATCGCACCATGGACACGCAGTACATCGAAAGCGTCTGGTGGAGCCTGGCGACGCTGTGGGACAAGGGCTTGATCTACGAGGCCGACAAGGTGGTGCCGTATTGCCCGCGTTGTGGCACGTCGCTGTCGAGCCACGAGGTCGCGTTGGGCTACAAGGACGTCGAAGACCCCTCGGCCTACGTGCGGTTTCCGTTCGTCGACACGCCGAGCATATCGATGCTGGTGTGGACGACGACGCCATGGACGCTGCCCGCCAACCAGGCCGCGGCGGTCAATCCGGACGTCATGTACGCCGAGGTCATCGTCGGGTTGGAGCACGTCGTGGTGGCGGAGGCGTTGGTCGAGAAGGTGCTGCGAGGCGCAGGGCGTGTGATCGAGACGTTTCCGGGATCCGATCTGGTCGGCCGCGGTTACACACCCCCGTTCCCGTACCTTCCGGGTGCACACCGGGTCGTCGAGGCGTCGTTCGTCACGACCCACGACGGCACCGGGATCGTGCACATCGCGCCCGCATTCGGCGAGGATGACATGCAGGTCGCACGCGACAACGACCTGGAGGTCACCAATCCGGTTGACCGCCAAGGTCGGTTCACCGATGAGGTGGGCGTGTTCGCCGGCCGGTCCGTCAAGGAGGCCGACAAAGACCTGATCAAGGACATGGACAAGCGCAACGTCTTGTTCCGCGAAGAGACCTACCGGCATTCCTACCCGCATTGTTGGCGGTGCGGCACGCCGCTGCTGTACTACGCCAAGCCGTCGTGGTACATCCGCACGACTGCGGTACGCGACCGGTTGCTCCAGGTCAACTCCACGATCAACTGGTATCCGGAACACGTGCGTGACGGCCGGTTCGGCAAATGGCTCGAGGGCAACGTCGACTGGGCGATCTCGCGTGAACGCTATTGGGGGACCCCGCTGCCGTTGTGGCGCTGCGACGAGTGCGAGCACGTGACCGCGATCGGGTCGTTCACCGAACTTCGCGAGGCCGCGGTCAACCCGCCCGGGCAGGATTTCGATCCCCACCGTCCCGGGGTCGACGACGTGATCGTGCGGTGTCATTGCGGCGGTGAGTCCCGCCGCGTGCCCGAGGTCATCGACGTGTGGTACGACAGCGGTGCGATGCCGTTTGCGCAGCATCACTATCCGTTCGCGGGCGAGGACGCGTTGACGGGCCGGTTCCCCGCGGACTACATCTGCGAGGCACAGGACCAGACGCGCGGGTGGTTCTACTCGCTGCATGCCGAGGCGACGATGCTGTTTGACCAGGCCGCGTATCGCAACGTCGTCTGCCTGGGGCTCATCCTGGATGGCGACGGCAAGAAGATGAGCAAGACGGTGGGCAACGTCATCGAGCCGTGGACGGTGCTCGACGAGTTCGGCGCTGATCCGTTCCGTTGGTACTTGTTCACCGGGCAGACCGCGGGCGAGTCGTTCCGGTTCAGCCTCGACACGATCCGCGAGGCCGGCGGGCAGTTGCGGACGATGTGGAACACGTACGCGTTTTTGGTCACGTATGCGGCGCTTCCGGACGGCTGGGCGCCAGGTGGCGAGGCACCTGTGGTGAGGCCGACGATCGACCGCTGGGCCCTGGCGCGCCTCGACGAGACCACGACCGCGGTGACGGCGGCGCTGGAGGGATACGACGCGGCCGCCGGCGGCCGCGCGATCACGGCGTTCGTCGACGAGCTGTCCAATTGGTACGTGCGCACCGGGCGCCGGCGGTTCTGGCGGTCGGACGACCTGGCCGATCGAGCATCGGCGTTCGCAACACTGCACGAGTGCCTGGTGACGGTGGCAAAGCTCATCGCCCCGTTTTGTCCGTTCGTCGCTGACGAGATGTACGGCAACTTGATCGCTGTGCACGACGCCGCCGCGCCGTCGAGTGTTCACCTGGCCGATTGGCCGGTGTCCGGTGGTCGCGAGAACCCGGAGCTTGTACGGGCGATGGCGGCGGTTCGCGATGCGGTGTCACTCGGACGCTCTGCGCGTAAAGACGCCAAACTGCGCGTCCGGCAGCCGCTGGCCGAAGCCGTCGTGGCGTGTGCGCCGGCTGATGCCGAGGCCATGCGCATCCACGTCGGGCTCATCGCGGACGAGCTCAACGTCAAGGACGTGCGGTTCATCAGCGATCCGGCCGAGTTGGTCGAGGTCACGGTCAAGCCCAACTACCGGACGCTCGGGCCCAGGTTCGGCAAGGCGATGCCGCAGGTCGCCGAGGCGTTCGCGGTGTTGGACGGCGCAGAGGTCGTGCGCGCGCTGGACGGCGGCGGCGCGGTGACGATCACGGTCAACGGCAATCCGCAGGCGGTTGGCAGCGACGACGTACTGCGCGAGGTTCGACCCAGCGAGCGGTACGCAGTCGCTCAAGACGGACCGCTGGCGGTCGGCCTTGCGACGGATCTGTCTGAGGAGCTCCGTCAGGAGGGCCGTGCGCGCGAGGTCATCCACGCCGTGCAGGCAGCCCGCAAGGCGGCGGGGCTTCGGGTCGAGGAGCGCATCCGCCTTCATCTGGATGGCTCAGGCGTGTTGCGCGAAGCGATCGACGCGCACCGCCCCCACATCGCTGCAGAGACCTTGTCAGTCGCGTTGTCGGTCGGTCACGGCGCGCCGTTCGGCGGAGTCCACCACGAGGAACACGTGTTGGACGGCGAACCCCTGGCGATTCGCCTCGACCGGGCCTGACGCCCGGTCGATGTCAGGGTCCACGTCGCGTGGCGTGGCGTGGGTAGGTCGTGGAGGGATACGCCACCCCGGTGATGAGCAGGTCGACGAGCGGGCGCCGATATGGGTTCGCCCGGGCCGCCGGCGCCGGCGGCCGCGATTGCGCGCGCCGGTCGGTTGACGGACGCGCAAGCCGGCGTGCCTGGGTGAACCATCGACGCATGGTGCGCAGCGAGGGGACCATCGCCGGACCGTCGCGGTAGGTCTGGCGCAGCTCCGAGATGACTTGGGCCGGTGGTT
>JANLOO010000071.1:0-29563 GCA_031366605.1 Actinomycetota bacterium
CCTTCAAAAGCCCCGCCACCCGCTCCAACGAAACGCGCTCCTCATCGTTCAGCTCCACCTGGTGGGCGCTCAGCGGCGGCATGCACACACATTCGCCAACCCCGACGCGACTCCTCCCCAGACCTCCGACGAACTTATGACTCACAGCACTTAGCGATCCTCGGCGTTTCGGGCCTGGGCGACGAGCTTCGCGAGCTGGACCTGCTCGCGCTCTGACCAGATTCGGGCAATGACCCGAGCGGCGGCCTCGTTCGCAGTACGCCGCGCGTTCTCGGCGAGTTCGGCTCCCGCAGGTGTCAGGACCACGTTGGCGAGCCGCGCATCACCGGGGCTCGCCTCACGCGCGACCACCCCGATGCGCTCGAGCGGGCCGAGCTGGCGGGCGACCCCGGAGGTGGTGACGCCCAGACGCTTTGCGAGTTCCACGCGCCTCATCCGACCGTCGCGAGCCGCGGCGAGTTCGAGCAGGAGTGCCAGATCGCTGACGCCGAGCCCGTGATGTGCTGCCACCGACGCGTCGACGTCGCGCACGAGAACCGTCCGCGCGAGCGCGAGGTCAAGAACCGTGTTGAGCGCTGTCCGTTCTGCTTTCATATAGCGAGTTTATCAACTCGTCAACGATCGCGCAACGAACTCTGGCCCATCGATTCGCTCCGACGTGACGTCGTCGCGGGCGCCACGTACTCCTTGTGCACGCCGCGTACCTTGGCCCGGACTCGGTGGAGCAGCACGCGTTGGTTGCCCTCAGAAATCCCGAGCAGATCGCGAACCTCCTCCGGCGACCAGCTGTCCACGTCGCGCAGCGTCGCTCACCAAACCGTGTCTGACACCGGGCGGTGAGTGTGTTCGCGCGCGGTCCGCGCAGCCGCCGGTTTTCGGTATGCGCTGGTCGGGCTTACGCGTGGTGATCGAGCAGGTACGCGATGTAGAACGGTCGCAGCGCGTCGCCGAGTGCACCCTCGTCGGCCGTGGTGATGTCATGAACGAGCGCGCGAAGCTTGAAGATATCGGCGCTGCTTCGGTCGACCCCACCTGTCGCGGCCTCCGCCGCGGGCAGCGTCGCAAGCAGGTCGTAGAAGAACTTGAGGTCCAGGTGGCGCTCTGCGCGCCTCACCGCGCGGTCATGCAGCTCCTTGGAGCTGAGGGCGTCGAGTTCCTCACGGGTCATCATCGCGGCAAGGCTAGCTGACACGTCGCGGGACAGACCGGGATCTGGCGAAGCGCGCTGTTCACCTCAGGTGCCCGGCACCCGGCGGGCACCGGGAGGGAACCGGGTTCGCGTCCGCCCCTACGTCGGGCGGGTCACTTCGGTCGTCAGCATCGCGGAGCGCTCGGCGGCGCCCGTCGGCGACCCTCTGGACAGTACGAGCATCACGGGCAGCAGCGTGGTCGCCGCATCGACGCAGCTCGAGCCGAAGATGTCGCTCGCAAATCGCGGTGAATCGACCGGCACAAGCAGCGATCCGCCGCCCGCCAAAAACGGGATCTCGTCCACACTCGCCGGTCCGCTGCGCAGGGCACCGGACACCGAGCACGTCCACTCCGCCGTCAGCGAGTAGGACCCACCGGCCTCGAGCCCGTTCAACGTGACACTCCCGGGGACGGTCCCCGAGAGTGGACTCGACGCGAGGACCATCGTCGGTGGCGACGGCAATTGGAGGCGCACAACGACCCACGGTGTCGTCCCGCCGTGCGCTTCCCGCAGGCGGGCCTTGACCGGCCCGGCGGTACCGGCCGGACGGCGAGCCAGGAGTGACGCCACCCTGCCGTTGCCCGGGATCACGACGTGTCCACTGAAGTCCGGCCCGATCAGCGCGTCACCGACGATCTCGGGGCGCGTCAGCCATGGAAGCTGGATCTCGAGCTCGACCCGGTTCGCCGGCGCAAAGTCGATGAGCGCAATCTCGATGGGCACTCCTGACGGCACCACCGCAAGCTGCGGCTGCACGATCCGCAGGTGCCTGCGCACCACGTACATGTTGACGATGTCGCCGACCTTGGTCCTCCCGGTGAACCCCGTGACGCGAGTCTCACCGTGCACCTTGCGGACCACCTCGATGTAGGTCCACAGCCGCGTTCGCCGCACGTTCGCGCTGCGCCCGTAGGCCCTGGTCACTTGGGCGATTCGGGACCCGACGCCGACGCCACGGGTCGTCGTCCAACCGGGCTCGAGCCATGCGAACCCGGCGACACGCCCGTCGCCCTCCATCTCCACCCAGCTCAGCGCCCGTTTGAGGCTGTTGAAACAGCGGCGCTCCGGCGACGCACCGGCTCCGACGGTGCCCGCGAGCGGCCGACAGACGAGCCGACCCCACCGTGCGCGCATCCGGGCCTCGGTCGACCCGATCGGGATCGCCGCAGGACCGATTCCCTCGATCACCGTCCCGCTGGTGGGGATCGTCGCGGTGGCCGGGCCGGCCGAGACACAGGCGGCGGCGAGCGCGGCAATCGCGACGACCACTGTCGCTGCCAGCCGATGACGGTCGGCGCTCCGGGCAATCATGGAATTATCCTGTCTGGCCGCCGCACGCAACGCAAGCGGATCCAGTGCGCCAATGGACCATCAAACCCGCGGCATCACGGCGGCGAGGGCGCGCGATGCAACCCCACCCACAATCGCCATGCGCCGCCATCGGTAAGGTGGGAGCTGACCCTGTTCCATGGGTCGTACAGGCCGCATATCGAATTGAAACCGAAACCGTTTGAGGGAGGCGCTCATGTCAATGGACTTCAACGCGTGGAACAAGGACGTCATCGCGGAGTTCCGCGCGAACGGCGGAAAGGTCGGGGGGACGTTCGAAGGTGCGCCAATGGTGATCGTCCACACCAAAGGCGCGAAGAGCGGCGCAGAGCGCCTCAACCCGCTGGTCTCGCTCATTGACGGTGATCGTCTGTACGTCATCGCGTCCAAAGCCGGTGCGCCGGACAACCCGGACTGGTACTACAACCTCAAGGCGAACCCGCGCGTCAGCGTTGAACGGCTCACAGAGACGTTCGAAGCGACCGCAGCCGAGGTGGATGACGAGGCCGAACGCTCCCGCCTCTACGACCTTCAGGTCACCCGCTTCGCGAGCTTCGGTGACTACAAGACGATGACGACCCGCCGGATCCCCGTCATCGAACTGGTGCGGGAGTAACGGCAACACCCACCTCGCGGGCGCGAAGCGGCTCCGTCAACCTCGGCGCTCCGGTCTGGCCGCTTACCTCGCGGCGTCGTCTGATACCGCGAGGTAAGCGCGATTCGCGACCGCGACCCAGTCGATCGTGGGGCGCGTTGCGAGCATGGTTGAAGAGCTATCGTCGCGAGAAGACGCTGTAGCCGCCTGGCCCGACGAGGCAGGCCACGACGAGGAGGATGATTCCGAAGAGGATCTGTCCTTGGACGAGCTGAACGATGCCCACAACAGCGATGATGGCGGCGATGATCCATAAAACGGTCGTGCTCATGACTTCTCCCTTGTACGAGTTTGACGGTCCCCTGGGGGGCGACGACTGAGGTCTTACCCGGATGCGCGCGAATCGAATCATGAGGTCGTAGACCGGTGAGGTGAACCCTGCTTTCCTCCACAGCCGCGGCTACGATTGTCCCGTGCCCCAGCCGTTCGGGCGGCACGGTATGCGACACAGAGAGGAGCCCGCATTGGCGCGCATCGAGGAACGACTGACGAAATTGGGCTTGGAACTGCCGGAGCCGATGCAGCCACCTCCCGGCGTTGTCCTGCCATTTGAGCCCGTGCGGATCCTCGGCAACCGAGCGCTCATCTCCGGGCACGCACCGCAGAACCCGGACGGCTCCATTGCCGGGCCGCTCGGCAAGCTCGGCCGCGAGATTACGGTCGCGCAGGGATACCAGGCTGCTCGCCTGACTGCGCTCTCGGTTCTCGGCAGCCTCAAGCGCACGCTTGGCGACCTCGATCGGGTGACCGCGTGGGTCCGGGTCTTCGGCATGGTCAGATCCGCAGAGGGGTTCACCTCGCAACCGGCCGTCATCAACGGTTTCTCAGACCTGATCTTTGAGCTCTACGGGCCCGACGCCGGCGCACACGCACGAAGCGCGGTCGGCCTGGCGGAACTGCCATTCAACATCCCGGTTGAGGTCGAGGCCGAGGTCGAGATCGCTCCCTAATTCAGCCTTGGGGCCCACGTCGGACGTTTCCCTTGAATGAAACCCCGACCGAATTCCCACCGGATTTCGCACGTTGCGCCGGGATGATTCGCCGCGGGAGCTGCGTCCTCGCCTCCGCCCATGTGGTCCGATATGAACGAAGGCTGCGTCCTTGTCAGAGGCTCGGGCGTGGCCGCCCGTCCACGGCGTATGCAAATCGGACGTCGCGTCCGATTTCCGTATCCGGCGGGTTTCCGCTCGCCACATGACAACGAACGTTCGACGCGGGACACGAGAACGCGCGCCAGTGCGTGCGGCTCAGGACGAAACCGTGACTGCTCTGGTTGCGACATCTCAGCCGCGGACGAACCGCGCACCGCCGCTCCACGTCGTTCCGTACCGCGGAGCTTCTCTTTACAAATTCATTTCAAAGGATCAGGTAAGGGCTCTTAAATTCGGCCGTGGTGTAGGGGAGAGTCAGGTACGCGGCATCCCGAGCCGCTCAATCAGGAGGTTCCTATGCGTTTGCGCTCGAAAATCTTGCTCACGGTCGGTCTTTCATGTCTCTCCAGCGCAGTGCTCGCAGGCGGCGCGATGGCAGACGGCGGCCACCACGGCGGCAAGTCAGGGCTCAAGCTTGAGGTACGCGGGCTCGTGACAACGCTCGTCGCCCCGACACTCACCACAGACGGCTCGATCACCGTCGCCCCGGGCGGTACCCTCGCTCCGTGGACCTGCACGATCCGGGCAGGCTCCGACACAACCGGCATCACTGCGATGACGACCACCGTCAAGCTCAAGTGCCGTGACAAGAACGGCGTCCTGATGGCCAAGCGGCTCCGGACGACCGACAACCCCACCGGCAAGGTCAAGGTCGAGGCCACGGGCCTGGTCACCGCGTTCACCGCGTTGACGCCCGCCGTCGCCCCCGCAGTGCTCAGCACAAACGGGTTGATCACCGTCAATGCCGGCACTACCGCTCTCCCACTCCTCGTGACCTGCGCCGTCACGGACCGCACGCGACTTCGGAGCGTTCCGGTCGTCAGCATCGACACCGCCAAGGTCGAGTGCAAGACCAAGGACGGCGTCCTCGTTGCGAAGAAGATCAAGGTCAAGCACCCGAAGGCCCCGGCGATGTACCGTATCGGCGGCGGCCACCACAAGGGCGGCGACCACGGTTAGGCTCAAGCGCCTCTGATCTACCCGCCTGGGGCGGCGCCACTACGGAGGCGCCAACCCAGGCTTTTTTGTGCTCCCTCGCCCCTACGACGCATGGGTCTGGTGCAGGTCAGCGCCACGCACCTTCGCGTGCCAGGCCGTGACTGCCAAGGTTCCGCCTCGGATGCCCGAATCACGCCCGGCACCGAGCGCAAGCTGCTCGCCACTGCAACGAGGCCGATGTGGCCAACGTCCACCTCGCACGACCGCTCGCGTGCCGGCCCCGGCTACGTGAGTGGGCTGTGATACATCGCGAGGAACACGGCGATGTACTGGCAGGTCGCGGCGATCACCGTGAGCAAATGGAAGACTTCGTGGTATCCGAAGCGCCCCGGCCTGGGATCAGGCCGATGGGTCGCGTAGGCGACACCTCCCAGCGAATAGAACAACCCTCCCGCGATCAGCAGCACGAGCGCTGCAAGTCCGGCGTTCGTCGCGATATCGCCGACCACCGCCACCGCGACCCACCCGACAGCCAGGTAAATCGGCACCCCCACCCATCGCGGCGCATGCGGCCACCGTAGCTTCAACAGGACACCCACCAGGCACCCCGCCCACACGACGCCCAGCACCCACCAACGCGTCACACCGTCGAGCACCAACAACCCGAACGCCGTGTAGGTACCGGCGATGAACACGAAGATCGTGGCGTGATCCAGCCGTCGCATGACCTGCCACCCGCGGTCGGACCAGCTTCTGCGGTGGTAGAGGGCACTCACCCCGAACATGGCCGCCATCGACGCGCAATACACCGACGCGCCGACCGCCGCCCGCCCGCTCTCGACCGCGGCGAGCGCGATCATCGTGCCGGCCATCACCGGCGTCAGGCAGAACGCGATCAGATGAATCACCCCACGCCACGTCGGACGGACGTTGGGCGGAGCCGGCATCGCGACGGCAGTCATCGCACGAGTATGACGAGCATCGTCCGGTCCGCATCGGTGTCAGGTTTCGCCGCGGCGGCCGTGACCGGTCACGTGGCCATTCGGTGACGGGGGTCGAGAAAGGCCAAGCGGGCGTGGCCGCGCTTGATCACGTAGGCGACGTCGCCATTCGGCAGCCGCAGCTCGACCCGCCAACCCAGCCCTCGCACCCCCTCCTGCACCAGTTCGTCGACCCGTTCGACCACGGCATCGACCCGTCCCGCGCCGAGCACCATGAGCGGCATCCGATCGCCGGTGGCGATTCCCGGAGGCTGACCTGGCTGATGCGGCGCTTGCTGGGCCTCCACCGACGTCGATCCTCCAGGACGGCTGGTTGCTTTGGCGGGTGTCGGCGACTCCGGAACACCACGTTCGCGGCCACACATTGCTCGGCGTCACGAAATCGTTCGCGACGCCGCGGCCGGCAGCTTCGACGGACCGGGCGAAAGAGCACCGGGAGGGTCGCCATCTCACCACGTCACGAGCGGACCGAAACAACACGTCTGCCGCCAATCCCGATCGACGCCGACCAACGGGAGGTCAATCCGGTTCGCCTCCACCCGGATCGCTCGCCGGCGCGCGTTCGGGCAGACACTCTATGTCGACTTGACGGTATGACTTTGTGATCTCGGCTTGAGAACATCGTCAGGATCGGGCGGCTGGGAGCACCGCCCCGCATCGGGTCCCGCCGGACGTCGATCACCCCGGCGTGCACTTTGCAGATGGTGCCCGTGAAGGCGTCGAGTGGCCCTTCGGGACCACGCAGGAACTCGGCACAACGGCCGGGCATGCGAATTGCATGGACGCCGGCACTCCCCAAGCGGGTGGAGACGGGCCTCCGAAAGTCGAGTGTTTTGGAGATCGCACCTGACCGAAGGTCCAGGTCGGAGATCTCAGTGCCGAGCGCGATCCCGCGTCCAGAAAAGGATCTCGGTCTCCGCGCGGGTGGATGCGGCCTCATTACGTGCCGGTCATCGAAATTGCAGTTTTGGTCGACCGGTTCGTACGTTGCCATCGAGATCGAACTCCGTCGAAAAAGTGGAACCGTGAACCTGACATCGCTCGCATCATCTTTCGCCGACTGCCTCACCCGGCCACTTGCGCTCGCCGCACGGGACCGAGCGACACCGCGTAGAGCCAATGGTCACAGGGACGCGCACACGCATGCATCGACTGACCCAGGGGAGAGAAACGTGGACATGTCACTCGGGCACATGCGGCCGCGCTTCGGCGTCGTGACGACACTGACGCTCTTCGTCATGAGCGCGTTGCTGGTGCTCAGCGCGCAGGCCCAGGCGGCCCCGACGGGCACGATGACCCTCAACGTCGTCAGTGCACGGGACGGCGGAGCGGGCGTGCACGCCGGCGACCCGATCACGACGTTCAAGTACATCGTCAACGTCGACAACACCGGCACGACCTCGCCGAAGTCGCCGGTCGCCGGCAGTGCCTGCGATCCGACGACCCCAGGCTTCGTGGACCCGCCGGCACCGACCCACTGCCCGTGGACCTCGATCGCGGGCGCGCCCGGATCGAGCCCCATCGCGACCCAGGGCGACCAGGCGGACTTCGCGAGCCCCCTCTCCCTCCCGGCAGGCCGCTACCTGATCTCGGTCCTGGCGGATGGTTTCAAGCTCGACGGCGCGCACTTGACGGTGCCGGACGGCGGCACCGTCCCCGTCACCGTCGAGTTGCAGCCGACCCCGCTGCCCGACGCGACGGTGCGGGCCCTGGTGTTCCAGGACAGCGCCCCGGTCAACAGCGCGCCCGACCTCCCGGCTGAGCAGGGCCTGGCCGGCTTCGAGGGCCAAATGACCGACTACCTCGGCCAGATCATCACGGACGTCTACGGCAACCCGCTCTGCACGACCTACGTCGGCGAGAACCCCGACACGCATGTGATCTCTCCCCCACCGGCCGGCGGCGTCCCGGTCGTCGACACGATCGGCGGCCACTGCTTGAGCGACTCCTCGGGGATGCTCGCAATCCCCCACATGGGCACCAACCGCTACGCGCTGTCGGTGATTCCGCCCAACGGAACGAACTGGGTCCAGACGACGACGCTCGAGGGCAACCACGACTGGGACTCGTGGGTCATGGAGGGCAACACCGGCTTTGACACCGAGTTCGTCGCCGCCGGTGAGCCCGTCCCGACCGCGGTCTTCGGCTTCGTCAAGCCGACCGCCCTCGCCGGCTCGGCACCGGGAGAGATCAAGGGCGTCGTCGACGCGATGAAGATCTACGTGCCGACCGTCGGCGGCCTCCCCGGCACCGGCCAGATCTGGGGCGGGCTCAACGGTGGCAAGATCGACAAGCCGATCAACAGGCCGTGGATCGCCCTGACGGATCTGCTGAACGGCGACCAGGCCGTCTACGTCGGCCGCGGAAACGCCGACGGTACCTTCGACATCAAGAACGTCCCCAACGGCAACTACACGATCACGTGGTGGGACGAGCCCCAGAACTACATCCTGGACCTCAAGAACGTGACCGTCTCGGGGGGTCAGGTCGAGGACCTCGGGATCCTCCCGCTGCAGGAGTGGTGGACCCAGTTCCAAGGACACGTCTTCAACGACCTCAACAGCAACGGCAAGCGCGACCCCGGCGAGCCCGGCGTCAAGGACATGACCGTCGCGATCAAGAAGCGCGAGAACTCGGGGATGGACCGCGGCAACATCGGCGTCACCACCGCGGCCGACGGCTCGTACTCCATGGAGAACGTCTATCCGATGACCCAGTGGCTGGTCATGGAGGTCTACTCCGATCGCTACCACACGACCGGCGTCACCTACCAGGCCGACAACCAACCCGGGCCGACGACTGTGTTGGGTGCCGGGGTGGATATCAGCATTCTCCCGATCATCGGCTTGTCGGGCAGCATCGACTGGGGCGTCAAGCCGTACCCGGCCGGAAAGAACGGCGGCATCGTCGGGACGGTCAGCTACGACACGACCCGCAACGAATTAGACCCGCGCTTTGCGGCCGTTGAGCCCTGGCAGCCGGGCATCCCGGACCTGCCTGTCAACCTCTACGCGCCCGTCCCCTGCCCCAGCCCACAGACCGATCCGGCCACGCCGTGCGCGACCACGCCGGCCGGCGACGAGTACGTGCTCGCCGACGACGGCTCGTACGCCCACGGCCAACTCCTCAACCAGTACACGACCGAAAACTGGCAGCGCCCCGGCCTGAACGGCGACGGCAACTGCGTGCCGCGCGATGTCAACGGCGATCCGCTTCCGTTCGGCGGTGGCCAGCTCGTGACAACCAAGGCGACCGACTGCCTTGAGGGCCCGCTGATGGGCGTCCAGTTCCAGCAGGGCTTCTCGACCGTCGACGGCAACTACGGCTTCGGCGACGGCTGCTTCGGACCGGGCGGATTCGACACCACCGCACAGGCATGCGCAGACCACACCGACCCGACCGCCCTCACCCCCGACGACTACATCGTCGACGTCGGGATCCCCGACGATGCGCGGGGCAAGCCGCTCTACAAGGTCACCCGGGAAGAGGACATCAACATCGGCAACGGCGACCAGACCGTGCCGCAGATCCCGCCGCCGCCGTGCGTCGGCGCGTTGCACACGGTCGACGTCGCCGGGATCGCGCCGGACGGCCCGAACGCCACAGACAATCCGACCTTCGTGGACATCGGCGGCTCCCCCTACGAGGGCCAGCCCAAGCCGCTCTGCAATCAGAAACTTGTCCATGTGAGCGACGGCCGTTCGATCGCGCCGACGTTCAACATGTTCACCGACGTCCCGGTCCCGGCCCGCTTCTGGGGCCTGCTCGTGGACGACCTCAACTTCTCGACCGACAAGAAGTCGCTGCTGTACGGCGAGAAGGCCGGCATCCCCAACGCGCCGGTCGGGATCTACGACTACACGAACCGCCTTGTGGCGACGAGCGAGTCGGACTTCAACGGCCTCTTCGACGTCTTGCTGCCGTCCACGAACCGCATCAACTGCCCGACTCCTTCGGGCGTCTGCCCCAACCTCTACCGGTTCGTGGGCAACGACCCGGGCGTGCCCGGACGGTTGAACGCGAACTACCGTCCCGAGTTCCGGACGATCGCCGCCGAGTTCGAAGGTTTCCCTGGCCTCCTGGTCCCGGCAGATCTGGCTCCGACCCAGGTGGGCGTCACGGTCCAGCTGCCCGGCGGCCAGACCAACCACGTCTCATGCGTGCTCGACCAGGCGACGCCGCAACTCATGGCCGTCTCCAAGCCGTTCGTGAGACTGAGCGAGACCGACACCGACCGCACCTTTGTCATCAACGGGCAGGGCTTCGGCGCAAACGGCTCTGTGACCCTGGACAACGCAACCGTGCTCCCGACGAGCGCCTGGAGCGACACCCAGATCAGCGTCAGTGTCCCCACGACCACGGCCCCGGGCGCCCACCAGCTCAACGTCGGCGCCGCCAACGGCCAGAAGACGGTCAACGGGCTGACGTTCCACGTCCTCGGCGGTGGCTACACACCCAACGTCTACGAGGTGGGTCCGGGCAAGACCTACGCGCCGACCAACGCGCTTCCCGCTGCGGCCGACCACGCCATCCAGCGCGCGATCGACGACGCCGCGTCGAGCCCGGACGACGACCTGGTGGTCGTCTACCCGGGGCTCGCAACCGCGGACAACCCCCGCCAGAACCCCCGCGGGGCCTACTACGAGAACCTCATCGTCTCCAAACCACTGAAGCTCCAGGGCGTCGGTCCCGGTGGCATCCAGACGGCAACCAACACGACCGTCCCCGGCTCGATCATCGACGGCAGCGCCTTTGGCGGTGACAGCCCGGCGGCGACCGACTGGCAGGCCAAGATCGCCGGCCTGCAGTGGGATGGCAACCAGAACGTCAACGACGGCGCGGTGATCTCGATCTACGCGCAGCGCAACGCATTCCCGCTCGCTCCCGCCTACGTCCCGGCGATCGACGGATTCGACCTCCGCGGCGGCGACCAGCAGGGCTTCCCGACCAACATCAACCAGATCGGCGGCGGCCCCACCGGCCTGCCGGGCGCGATCGTCACGCAGGGCGGCGCCGTGTTCGCCAACGCGTACGCGCGAGCACTGCACATCACCAACAACGTCGTCCAGAACAACGGCGGCGGCTACGGGACCATCCGCATCGGCACCCCGGACCTGCCAGCCCCCAACACCAGCAACCACAACGAGAACGTCGTCATCGCCCAGAACCGGGTGATCGACAACGCAGGAACGAACCTGGCGGGCGGCATCGGCGTCTTCGCCGGCGCAGACGACTACCAGATCGCCGGCAACGACGTCTGCGGCAACTTCTCGGCCGAGTACGGCGGCGGCATCAGCGCCTATGGGCTCAACCCCAACGGGACAATCCACAACAACCGCATCTACTTCAACCGCTCGTACGACGAGGGCGGCGGAATCATGATCGCCGGCGAGCTCCCCGCAACCCCCGGCGCACTCTCGCCCGGCAGCGGTCCGGTGACCATCGAGGCCAACCAGATCCAGGACAACCTGGCCAACGACGACGGCGGCGGGATCCGGTTCCTGATGGCCGGCAACTTCCCCATGAACGTCCGCAACAACATGATCGTCAACAACGTCTCCACCCACGAGGGCGGCGGCGTGGCACTGGACGACGCCCCGGACGTGCGTTTCGTCAACAACACGGTGATGAAGAACATCACGACGGCCACAGCTCTGACCAGCAACGGTCTGCCCGCCCCCGCGGGACTGTCGACCGGCGCCAACAGCACGCAGCTGCAAGCGACCCTGCCTGCGGGGAGCCCCACCTTCAGCCGACCGCTCCTGTTCAACGACATCTTCTGGGACAACCGGGCCGGGACCCGCACGGGGAGCACCGTCACCGGCATCGGCATCACCGGCGACGCGAGCCCGGTCAACCACTGGGACCTCGGCGCCGCCGACGGATCGGGCCTGCTCACGCCCACCTACTCTGTACTGCAGGTCACCACCGGGACCGTCGCCGCCCCGAATAACCGCCTGAGCGACCCCAACGTCGTCGCGCCCTACGACACGTCGGTGGACTTCGCGGCCTGGCGGACCAACCCCAACTTCGTCGGGGCGATCCTGGTGGCGACGGACCTGCCCCCCAACCTGCTCGGTGACTACCACCTCAAGGACGCCACGTCGCCGGCCTACGACAGCGGGGCTGCGAGCAAGAACCTCGGCACGCTGCCGGTCGCGGCGCCGGCCACCGACTTCGACGGCGATCATCGCCCGGCCTTCAACGGCTTCGACATCGGCGCCGACGAGATCCCCGCGATCGCGGACCTCTCGATCACCAAGACCGACGGCAGGACCTCAGTACGGGAGGGGGACGGGGTCAGCTACACGATCACGGTGACCAACCACGGCCCGGCGAACGTCGTCGGGGCCACGGTCACAGACAATGTCCCGACCGACCTCAAGGATCCGGAGTGGGAATGCGCCCAATGCGCACCGAATCAGGGGAGTGGGCCCACTGTCATCACGACGGTGAATCTGGGGGCGGGTCAGTCAGTCGTCGTCCAGGTCAGGGGCGAGGTCAAAGAAGCTCGAAACAGGAACTTCTCCGTGACCCTTGTCAACACCGCGACAATCACGGCCCCCCCGGGTATCACCGACCCGAACGCCGCGAACAACAGCGCGACCGACACTGACGCGATCATCAACGCGGCCCAGAACGGCGCGAACCTCGTCACGCTCGGCTCTCGGGCGCTGCAGCTGGGAATGCGCGGCCCCGACGTCATGCAACTGCAGCGGATCCTCCGCAACTACGGCTTTGCGATCGCGATCAACGGGGCATTCGGCCCGAGGACCCAGCAGGCCGTCAAAGACCTGCAACGTCGGTTCAAGCTCCGGGCCACTGGTGTCGTCGACAAGGCGCTCGTACGGCGCCTCGGCACCGGACCGCGGCTCGGGTCACGGGTGCTGCGGCTGGGAATGCGCGGCTCCGATGTCACGCAACTGCAGCGCATCCTGCGCAGACGCGGCCGCGCGGTGACCGTCAACGGGTCATTCGGCCCCAGGACCCGCCGGGCGGTGATGGCCCAGCAGCAGCGGTTCGGACTCAGGGCGACCGGCGTCGCAGGCGGGACCTTCGTGAAGCGACTCGGTAAATGACCACATCCCTTTCCACAAACCACGGCTCCGAGAGGACTGACGAGGCCATGATTGACGAACCACGATCTCGCGAGATCAGCCGGCGCGGCTTCCTCAAGTACGCGGGTGGCGCCATCCTCGTCGCAGCCGCGGCGGGTGGGATCGGGCCCAAGCTCCTGCAGGACGCCGCCGGACCGACGGTGGCCAATGCCGCCGGAGCGCTGACGCTCGAGCTTGGTGGGACCGACGGCTGGATCTGGCTTCCGGCGACGCCGGCCATCCCTCCCTACCACCCCGACAACCTCGCCCCCCAGGCCGTCGACGGTGACGCCGCATCGCAGCTGACCACCTACATCTTCGGCTTCCGGAACGTGACGGGCCTGAGCGAGACGGAGAAGTTCAATCAGAAGAACAAGGCGCAGCACAGCGCACCGCTGCTGTGGGTGGACGAGTACGACGGCATTCCCGCCAACACGCTCTTCATCAAGCTGACGAACCTGGGCCTGGCGCAGAGGCCCGATCTGTTCGATGCCCACACGCTGCACTGGCACGGGTTCAAGAACGCGATCCCCTACTTCGACGGCGAGCCCTCCGGCTCGGTCTCCGTGCCCGCTGGACGGACGTTCGAGTATGCCTACCGCCCGCGCGACCCCGGGACCTACATGTACCACTGCCACGTCGAGGATGTGGAGCACGTCCAGATGGGCATGACGGGGATGATCTTCGTGCGGCCGCGGCAGAACGGAAACACATCGTTCTTTCCAAGCGGCAAGTACGCCTACAACGATGGGGACGGCTCGACCGGATACGACCGCGAATTCGCGATGTTCATGTCCGAGGTGTGGGCCGAGGCCCACTGGGCCGACGCGCACATCCAGCTTCCGGAGTGGAGCGACTACCGCGCCGATTTCGCGATGCTGAACGGGCGGGTGTACCCCGACACGCTCGCGCCGAGCACGATCGTCAACCCGTACGTCAGCGGCACCTACACGCCGTACGCCCCGGGGGGCGACCTGCCGATCCCAGCTCGGCCCGAGCTGCGCTTCCAACCGCTGTCGTCGCTGGTCACCTGCAACGCCGGCGAACGGGTGCTGCTGCGGTTCGCGAACCTCGGCTTCAAGCAGCAGACCATGACGATGACCGGCCTCCGCGCCACGATCGTCGGCAAAGACGCCACGCTCTTGCGCGGCCGGACCGGGGCGAACGCCTCCTACACCACCGACTCGATCACCATCGGCGCCGGCGAGAGCGCCGACGCGATCTTTACCGCACCGCTGCACTCCGAGGGCGATGGATACGACACCTACATGCTCTACAACCGCGAGTACCGGCGCTCCAACAACCTCGCGCCCGGTGGTTTCGGCGGGCAGGCAACCGAGATCCGCGTGTACCCGACCAATGCGCTGAGGGCCCAGGCCTATCCGCACGAGGCGGTCTGACCATGACCGGGAGAGCGAACATCATGAAGAGGTTGACGTCTCTGCGACCCGGTCGCCGGGCCGCGTTCATCGCGACCGCCGCCTTCGCCGGCTGCGCCGCCCTGCTCGCGCCGTTCATGGCGAGCGGCAACGCGGGCTCGTCGCACAAGGCTGGGATCGTCTGCACCAAGAGCCCCACCGCGACCTTCGACCTGACGGCCAAGGACGGTCGCGTCCAGCTGCCCGACGCCAACACGGCGTACATGTGGGGCTACTCGACCGGCTTCGACCACTCCACCGGAGATGTACGACCGGGCGACGAGGGTGCGTTCCAGCACCCCGGGCCGGTCCTGTGCGTCACCGAGGGCGACACCGTGACCATCGTGCTCCACAACAAGCTCAAGTACGACGACACGTCGATCGTCTTCCCGGGTCAAACGAACGTCACGGCCGATGGTGCTCCGGTGCAGCCGCAGCTCAGCGGCTCGACCGTCACCTCGCTCGCCCAGACGGCGGGCAAGGACGGCGGCACCGTCACCTACACATTCACCGCGGGCCGCGCCGGCACGTTCCTCTATGAGTCCGGCACGAACCCGCAGATCCAGGTCAAGATGGGCCTCTTCGGCGCGCTCATCGTGCGTCCCGCCGGCCACCCGAACTGGGTGTACGACAGAGCCGACTCGCAGTTCAACCCGGGCAGCGAGTACATGGTCCTGCTGTCGGAGATCGACCCGTATCTGAACCAGCGCATGGAGCAGATCAAGACCAAGCGCAGCGCAGGCCAGACGCCGCCCGCGCCGTTCAACCTGGCGAGCTACCACCCGCGCTACTGGCTCATCAACGGTCGTGGCTTTCCCGACTCCATCGCCGACAACTTCGCCCAGTGGCTCCCGAGCCAGCCGTACGGTGCCCTCGCGGAGATCCAGCCGAGGGACGCCGGCAACCCGGATCCGAGCGTCGATCGCTACCTGAGCGTCGGCTCTGAGGACTACCCGTTCCACCCCCACGGCAACAACGCGAAGGTCATCGGCCGCGACGGCTACCCGCTCCAAACCTCCGACCTCGTACACGCGGACCTGTCGTTCGACAAGTTCTCCATCCCCGCCGGCCCCGGCCAAACGTGGGACGCACTGTTCGATTGGACCAACCAGGAGCAGTACAACCCCGACACCAACCCGGTCCCGACGACCGACCCGCAACTTCAGAACCTGGTGGTCGGGACGTTCTACGGCGGCACACCGTATCTCGGTACACGGGGACCGCTGCCGCCCGGCTCGTCGACTCAGAACGAGTGTGGCGAGTACTACATCATCGCCCACAATCACGCGCTCTACCAGATCACCTCGTGGGGCGTGAACATGACGGGCCCCATCACCTACACGCGGGTCAACCCGCCCAACGGAACGTGCTCGTGAGGAGACCGGCGATGAACTTGAGATCACACGTGAAGCTCGCGTCTCGCGCCTCGCGGAGGGCCGGCGTCTGGTTGGTCGCCCTGGGCTCGCTCGTGCCAATCGGCACGGCGGCCGGGGCGGTCACCGAGGGTGCGGGCTGCACCGACGGCGGTACCACCGTGACGTGCGCGTTCTGGGCCAAGAGCGGCACCCTGACCATGCCTGATGGTCAGGTCATCGACGTGATGGGATACTCGGACACGGCAGGCGGATCGCCTGTCGTGCCCGGCCCGACGATCGTCGCCGACGCAGGCGACACCGTCACGGTCACCCTCAACAACGCGCTCGCGGTGCCGACTGGCATGCTCTTCCAGGAGCAGGCGGTCGCACTCGACACGATTGGCGCTCCTGCGGCCGGGACGACGACATATACGTTCACCGCGTCCCAGCCCGGTACCTACCTCTACGAAGCCAACCCGTTCGTCAGGACATCGGGCGGCGGCGGGAGCCAGTACCAGGTGGCGATGGGAATGAACGGCGCCCTCGTCGTTCGGCCCGCGACGGCCGGCCAGGCATACACCTCGGCCGAATCCGCCTACAACGCCGAGCACCTGGTTGTCGTCAACGAGCTCGACAAGGACATCACGGCTGCCAACGCCGCCACCTTCGACATGCGCAGGTACTCGCCGGACTACTTCCTGGTCAACGGCAAGGCCTCGCCCGACGCGGCGACCCTCCCCGCGAACGCGGGGGACCGGGTGCTGCTGCGATGGGTCAACGCCGGTGTCAAGGCGCACTCGGTGGCGCTGCTTGGCGCCGGCCAGCAGGTCGTGGGCGAGGACGGCAACGCCCTCCCCAACCCGCGTGACATGGTCGCAGAGACCCTTGGCGCGGGGCAGACGGAGGACGTCATCGTGACGCTCGCCGCCGACGCGTCCGGGAAGCTGCCCGTGTACGACGCCGGCCTATGGCTCAACAACAACACATCCGCCGGGATGGGCGGGGCACTTACCTTCCTCGAGGTCACCAACAGCGGCGGCGCGACCGACACGGCGGGCCCGGGCACGACGAATGTCGCGTTCGACTTGACCGGCGGCGCCCTTACGGCCACCGTCAGCGACGCCGCCACCGGCGGTGCGAACGTCACGACCGCCGAGTACTTCATCGACACACCCGGCGCGCCCGGCAGCGGCACGGCGCTGGCCGGCGCGTTCGGCTCCCCGAGCGTCAACGTGTCGGCGACGATCAGCCCGTTCCCGGCCGGTCCACACACGCTCTACGTGCACGGCCAAGACGCCGGCGGCTACTGGGGTCCGGTCAGCTCGATCATCGTCGCCAACGACACGATCGGCCCGCTCACCAGGTCCCTCGCCCTGTCGCCCAACCCCGGCAACGGGTCCAAGGACGTCGCGCTGAGTGCGACCGGTGACGACAGCGCCGGCGGCGGGGCGAACATCACGGCGGGTGAGTACAAGATCGGCACCGGCTCCGCTCTCACCATGACACCGAACGTCACCGCGCCAGTCGCCGCACTCGACACCACCATCCTCGCGGCGACCGTCGCAGGACTCCCAGAGGGCAGTCACGGTCTCTCGGTTCGTAGCCGGGACTCCGCCGGCAATTGGGGGGCCTGGGCCACGATCGCCCTCCTCAAGGACACCACTGGCCCGAGCACGGGACCCGTTACGTCCAGCTACAGCGCCAACCAGCAGGCCCTGCTGCTCACCGCCACGGTCACCGACCCGTCCTCCAACGGCGTCAGCAGCAACGTGGCCGCGGCCGAGGGCTTCATCGACGCGGTCGGCGCCAACGGAACAGGGTTCCCCCTCACCCCGATCGACGGGGCATGGAGCACCGGCAGCGAAGGCGTTCGGGGCGACGTGCCACTCGTCACGTTGGCGGCGCTCTCCCCAGGCGCCCACACGATCTCCCTGCACGGCAGGGACGCATCGGGCAACTGGGGACCGACCTCGGCCGCATCGACGAACCCTCTGACACCCCAGAGCGGGGCCAACCCGCTGACCCTCGCCCGGTCCAACGTGATCTTCGGGACCGGATTCGAGAGCACGCAGGCTGCGGCGACGATCACGGGTGCCGGTCGTCTGGCTTTTGTCCCGACTGCGAACATGGCCGGCACCGGGCGGCTGGGAATGCGGGTGACGCTCTCGGGCGAGATCTCGCCCAAAACCCCGGTGTCAGCGTATGTGACTGACAATTCGCCGGCTGCCGAATCGACCTACGACGCCCGCTTCTACTTCAATCCCAACGAATCGACGCCGGGCGGCGGCGCGGACGGGATCACCATCCTGGCCGGCTACACCGCCGACGACGGTCGCGGAGGCAACCGCTTCGATGTCCGCTACCGGCAGAAGGGGAGCGTCAGGCAGGTACGTCTGAACGTTCGCTCCGGGCGCGGTATCGCAGCCACCCGGTGGTTCACGATACCGCGAGCATCAGCGACCTCGGTCGAGGTCTCCTGGCAGGCCGAGCGCTCCGCGAAGGTGACGCTTCGCCTCAAGGGCAAGGTCGCTCAGACGTTGAGCGGTCTCGATACCGGGATCCGCAGTCGAATCGAGTCGGTTCGCTTCGGGGTCCAGGGTCTGTCGCGTTCGACCGGCGGCCGACGCGGAACCCTGTACCTGGACTCGTTCGTCTCGACGCGTGACGGGGTGGTGGGACCGTGAGCGCCGAGATCGAAGCGACGGACATCGGCCCGGGGCAGCGCGCCCCGGGCCCATCGCGGCCCTCACGCCGCAGGCAATGGCTTGTCACCGCCGGCGCCGTGGCGGCGTCGGTCTTGGGAGGGGCTGTCGCATTCAGCGCGTTGTCCTCCTCACCCTCCTCCTCCTCCGCCTCGGGCACGCACGCCGCCCACCACAGCCTCGAGGCGGCGAGCGTTCCCATTTCGCGCAGGCAACTCGCAGAGGACTACGGCATCCGCCTGACCCTGGTGGGGGTGACCGCCGCCGGTGGACTCGTCGACCTGCGCTTCAAGATCACCGACGCCGAGAAGGCCAAAAAGCTGTTCGACGACCCGGCCGTCATGCCGGCCGTCGTGGCCGAGACCACCGGCGCCGTCCTCCAAGCACCCCACGGCGGCCATCACTCCCGTGTGACGCCGGCGAGCGGCGCGAGTTACTTCATCCTCATCGGCAACGCAGGCGGGGTCGTGCAGCGCGGGGTCCCGGTCAGCGTCGTCATCAACGGTGTCCGGGTCGAGCACATCCTGGCCGAAACGTAGTGAACCGCCTAGGCCACGCCCGCACGACTCGCCCGCCGGCGTGGCTCGTCGCCTGCCTCCTCGCCTTCGCGGTGGGCGTCGGTGGAGCCTTCGCCGCTCCGGCCACTCCGCCCGCAAGCGTCGAGCAGGTGGTCGTCATCTTGAAGGCACAGGCGAGCCTGACGGGAATCACCGGGCCGCGTGCCACGCGGTTGCGCGAGGTGATCAGACGGCGCCAGGTCAACGCCGACTCCGGCTACGCCGCCTTTCGCACACGCATGGCGGCGTGGCGTCAGACCGGTCAGATCACCGCGATCAAACGTTTCTGGGTGTTCAACGGCTTCGCGATCACCGCAACGCCGGCCGTCGTCGCCGAACTCACCAACGACCCGGCGGTCGCGCGGGTGTCCCCGGACACCGCCAGGATCGTGCCAAGCGCGACCGGTCCGACAGAGTGGAACGTCGCGCTGGCCGGGGCGCCAACACTGTGGAACCTGGGCGACACCGGGCAGGGGGTGGTGGTCGCGTCGCTGGACAGCGGCGTCGACGCCGCTCACCCGGATCTCTCAGGGAGCTGGCGGGGCGGCGCCAACAGCTGGTTCGACCCGTTCGGTCAGCACCCCACGGTGCCCACGGACCTCAGCGGCCACGGCACGCAGGTCATGGGCGTGATCGTCGGCGGCGGAGCGGGGGGAACGGCTCTGGGCGTCGCGCCCGGCGCACACTGGATCGCGGCGCGCATCTTCAACGACCAGGGCACCAGCACGCTCAGCGCGACCCACCAAGCGTTCCAATGGCTCCTCGATCCCGACCGCAACCCCGCCACCAATGACGCCCCTCAGGTCGTCAATGGCTCCTGGAGCTTCGCTTCGGGGGGCTGCAACCTCGAGTTCGCGCAGGACGTCCAGTCGCTTCGATCCGCGGGGATCCTGCCGGTCTTCGCAGCGGGCAACTTCGGCACCGTGAGCGCGAGCCCGGCCAACAACCCGGGCGCGTTCGCCGTCGGTTCGACGACCAACACGGATGCGATCGCGACCGACTCCAGCCGCGGGCCCTCTGCGTGCGGCGAGCCGTCCACGACGTTCCCGGAGCTCACCGCCCCGGGCGTCGGCATCCACACCACGGATCTCGGGGGGCTCTACACGACCCAGTCAGGCACATCTCTGGCGGCACCCCACGTGGCGGGCGCACTTGCGTTGCTGCTGAGCGCGCACCCCACCCTGACCCCGGCCCAGCAGGAAACGGCGCTCGAGCAGAACGCGGTCGACCTGGGCGTCGCCGGGCCCGACAACACGTTCGGCTATGGCCGCCTCGACATCGTCGCCGCGTACCAGTCGATCGGGCCCCCACCCCCCGACTCGGTCGGCCCGGTCGTCTCCGGTGTGGCGGCAGCGCCCCACGTCACCGCCGCCGCCGCGGTCGCGCTGACGGCAACGGCCGTCGACGCCTCCGGGACGACCGCCCGGGCGGAGTGGTTCGACGGCGCCGACCCCGGCGCCGGCAACGGCACCGCGATGACGGCTGCCGACGGCGCCTTCAACCAACCGACCGAAGCCCTGACCGCCACCATCGACGCCTCCACACTGAGCCCGGGTACACACACCATCGGCGTGCGAGCCCGCGACGCAGCCGGCAACTGGGGCGGGTCGACCACGACCACGCTCGTCATCGACCGTTTGGGCCCGGTGGTGTCAGGCGTGAGCGCGGCTCCCAACCCGGTCGCCTCGGGCGCGGTCGCGCTCACCGCGAGTTCCGCCGATGGGTCCTCCACCGTGGCCGCTGCGGAGTGGTTCGACGGTGCCGCCGCCGGCGTCGGCACTGGCACCGCGATGACGGCTGCCGACGGCACCTTCAATCAGCCGACCGAGGCCCTGACCGCCACCATCGACGCTGGCGCGCTCGCTCCGGGCGCGCACACGATCGGCGTGCGGGCCCGCGACGTCGCCGGCAACTGGGGAGCGCCGATCACCACCACACTCGTCATCGACCGCACCGACCCGGTTGTCACCGCTCCTGCGCCGAGCCCCCACCCGACGAGCGCGCCGGCTCCCAGTTCGTCTGATCTCCCGCCGGGTATCGGCGCACCGGTTGGGGTAGCGGGCACACCCACCCGTTCGAACCTGATCTTCAGCACCGGGTTCGAGCACGGCAAAGCCGCGCTCGCGATCACGGGTGCCGGCCGGCTCGCGTTTGTCTCGGCCGCGAACATGGCCGGGACCGGGGGCCTGGGAATGGAGGTGACGCTGTCCGGCGCCATCGCGCAAACGACGCCGGCTTCGACCTATGTCACCGATGACTCGCCGGTCGTCGAGTCGACCTACAACGCCCATTTCTCCTTCAACCCGAACCACTCAACGCCGGGCGGCGGCGCGAACGGCATCACCCTCCTGGCCGGCTACACTGCTGACAACGGCCGCGGGACCAACTGCTTCACCGTCCGCTACCGTCAGACGGGACGTGTCAGGCAAGTACGCCTCAGCGTCCGCTCCGGGCGCACCATCAGGTCCACCAAATGGTTCGCCATCCCGACCGCGGCGCCGATACCTGTCGACGTCTCGTGGCGGGCCGGAGCCGCCCACGAGGCAACATTGCGCCTCAAGGGCAGGATCTCTCAGACCCTGACCGGCCTCAACACCGAGGCGCAAACCGGGATCGAATCCGTCCGCTTCGGGGTCCAGGGCCTCTCCCGCTTGAGCAGGGGCCGCCGAGGGAGCCTGTACCTGGATTCCTTCGTCTCGACGCGCCACACGGCGGTGGGGCCGTGAACGCCGAGATCGACACGGTGAAGATGGACCCGGAGCGGCGAATGCGGCCACCGCATCTTCAACACGACACGCACCAGGCACCCCGCCCGCACGGCGCCCAGACCCACCACCGCGTCACACCATCGAGCAGCAACAAACCCGCACGTCTATCGCGTGCGCGAGAACCGGTGGACGGCTTCGAGGAGTTCCCGGCTCTTTTCGGCGGCCTCGGCTTCGTCTCCTGACGCCAGCGCGCGTGCCACGCAGTGTTTGACGTGATCGTCGAGGATCTGGAACGCGAGGCTTTCGAGGGCTGTGGTGGCGGCGGCGATCTGGGTGAGGATCTCAATGCAGTAGCGGTCCTCATCCACCATCCGCTCGACGCCGCGGACCTGTCCCTCGATCCGGTGCAGCCGCTTCACCAGCGCCGCCTTGTTCTTGGTGTAGCCGTGGACATGGGTGGCTGTCTCGCTCATGCGATTGCTCCCTGTCGGGCGCTGCGAAAGCGTCGCAGGCGCAGGCTGTTGGTGACCACGAACAGGCTCGATGCGGCCATCGCCGCAGCGGCGATGATCGGGTTGAGCAGGCCGGCGACGGCGAGCGGGATCGCGGCGACGTTGTAGGCGAAGGCCCAGAAGAGGTTGGCTTTGATCGTGCGCAGGGTTCTGCGCGCGAGCCTGATCGCGTCCGCGGCGGCCAGCAGGTCACCGGAGACGAGCGTCAGGTCGGACGCCTCGATCGCGACGTCGGTGCCGGTCCCGATCGACAGCCCAAGGTCCGCTTGCGCGAGCGCCGGTGCGTCGTTGACGCCGTCGCCGACCATGGCGACGACTTCGCCGGACGCCTGCAACCGTTTGACCTCGGCGACCTTGTCCTCGGGGTAGACCTCGGCGAGTACGCGTTCAATGCCGACCTCGTCGGCGACGAGCCTGGCGGTCGCTGCGTTGTCGCCGGTCAGGAGCACCGTTGTGAGGCCGAGTTCCTTCAGCCGGCTGATCGCCTCGGCGCTGGTCGGCCTGACGGTGTCGCGGACGACGAGGGTCGCGCGCACCTGGCCGTCCCAGGCAACGGTGACGGCACCGTCACGGCGCCCGACCTCGACGTGGTGACCGTCGACGATGCCGCGGACGCCGACGCCGGGCAGGTTGCGGAAGTCCGTGACGTTGGGCAGTTCCCCAAGCTCGCGCCGAGCCGACGCGGTGATCGCCTGGGCGATCGGATGCTCGGACGCCGACTCGACGGCGCCGCCGAGCCGCAGCACATCTGCCCGCGTCGCACCGTTGGACAGAGTGATCTCGGTGAGCCTCATCTTGCCTTCTGTGATCGTGCCGGTCTTGTCCAGGACGATCGTGCCAATGCGTCGGGTCTGTTCGAGGATCTGCGGGCCCTTGATCAGGATCCCGAGCTGGGCACCGCGACCCGTGCCGACCATCAACGCCGTCGGCGTCGCGAGCCCAAGGGCGCAGGGACACGCGATGATCAGCACGGCGACCGCGGCGGTGAACGCGGATGCCGCTCCCGCCCCGGAGATCAACCACCCAGCCAGCGTGGCGAGCGCGATTGCGATCACGATGGGAACGAAGATCGCAGAGACCCGATCGGCGAGGCGCTGCACCGGTGCTTTCCCCGCCTGTGCGGACTCGACCAGGCGCGCGATCTGCGCCAGCGCGGTGTCCGCGCCGACCTTCGTCGCCCGGACGATCAGACGGCCATACGTGTTGATCGTCGCCCCTGCGACGTCCGAACCGGCCCCGACCTCGACCGGGAGTGACTCACCGGTGAGCATCGACTGGTCGATCGCGGACGCGCCCTCCTCGACGACGCCGTCGGTGGCGATCTTCTCGCCGGGCCGCACGACGACCAGGTCACCGATACGAAGCTCACCGGCGGGGACGAGCACCTCGTGTCCGCCGCGAAGGACGCGCGCCTCTTTCGCCCCGAGCTCCAGCAGCTTGCGGATCGCCTCGGACGAGCGACGCTTCGCGCGGGCCTCGAGATAACGACCGAGCAGGATCAGCGTCGTGATCACCGCCGCGACCTCGAAGTACGTATCAGTGGCCACGTCGCCAACGAGGACGACCGCCGACCACAGCCAGGCCGCGAGCGTGCCCATCGAGATCAGCGTGTCCATCGTCGCCGCTGCGTGACGAGCGCTCTTCCACGCGACCCGGTGAAAGCCCGCGCCGCAGAAGAAGACGACCGGCGTCGCGAGGACGAGGGCGATCCATTCCCAGCCCGAGAACTGCAGCGGCGGCACCATCGCCAGCACGGCGAGCGGCGCGGTCAGCACCGTGGCGACGACCAAGCGTCGGTGCAGCACGCCAACGGGCTCGTCGTGATGATCATGCCCACCGCCCGCGTGACGGTCGCGCAGCTCGTGTGCGGGAGCCGAAGGGTGGGCGTGGTAGCCCGCGGACTCGACCGCGCCGACGAGCGCATCGACCGTCACCGACGGGTCGCAACGGACGGTCGCCTTCTCTGTCGCGAAGTTGACCGACGCATCGACGCCATCGAGCTTGTTGAGCTGCTTCTCGATCCGGGCAGCGCAGGACGCGCACGTCATCCCTTCGAGATCGAGGCGCAGCTCGTTGGCCATCGGACTTCGCGTCGCGTTCATTCGCGTTTCGCTCCTTTCATCCGATTATACCCCACTAGGGTATCTGTGAGATCGTTCGGTGCGGTGGTGTTCGCTCGCGAGCAGCAGCACGGCCATGAACAAGCGTGTCATGACTTGCCGCGATCAACGGGCGGCCCGCGGACGAGCTTCACGGCCAGCTGTGCCACGGCCGCGACGAGAGCGACCCAGGTGATCGTCATCATCATCGTCATCCATACCGGTCCCATCCATCCACACGTGCCTCGGCAGACTCTTTCGCCTGCTTGATGCAGCTTGCCCGCGATCGTGTCCACGACACATTGGGGTCGCCAACATACTCAGAGGGGGTAACTACGGACAACCACGGGTCGGCCGCAGCCTCTGGTTTGCCGGCAGCGGCTGAAGGCCGGCGAGGACCTCGCCTGTCTCAGAACCCGATGTGGATGTGATCGCGGTGATCGCCGAGGGCGAAGTTCCAGCGTTCGGTTGGCCACAAGTCGTATCCGTGGATGATCTGCGACGGCTGGTAGGGCGTGCCGCGGACCGTGCTGACCATCTCCTCGTAGAGGCGGCCGCATTCGGTGACCGGAGTACCGGTGCATGCCTGGCCGTTGACGGCGGCGATGTCCAACGCGCGTCCGGAGAAGTGCGCGCTGACCCTGCACGGGCTGGTGCCCCTGACACACATTTGGTGGTCGCTGCGAAGGGCGCTGACGGTGATGCTCTGCCGTCGCCCCGCCGCCCAGGTCAGGAGGTCCACGACCCGCGGATCGACGAGCCCGCTCGTCAAATCGCTGACTTGGGACTGGCGCGTGAAAATCACGCGCGAATTGCTCGCGAGGGCGATCGCCCGCGCGGTGGGATCAGAGGTCTGCGCACTCTGCTGAGGTGTGAAACGGCTCTGTGCGAGGCGGAGCGTCGCCGCAAGCTTCGCGTCCGGCGGGGTTCCGGGGATGAATCCGACCAGCGGTTGGGAGACGTCCAACTCACCACCCTCGGTCACAAGGTCGCTCGACACCGTGAGGGGACTCCCAGCCTGTCCCGGTTCGCTTGGTGAGGAGACCTGCGCGAGGATCTGAGCCGCCGTCGGCGAAGGTGCGGTCAGCGGATTCGCCCCGACCGCCGCGTTCACGCTGCGCGTCACCTCCCACTGCGCGGAAACGGACTGGGCAGGACCAGAGGGCACCGAGATCATCGCCCCGAGGGGAGCGACGATCATCAGGCCGACGAGCAAGCGACCACGGTCGACACTTCGGGCGAGGGAGAGCATCTTCTCTTTGATCGACCACCTGGGGCCGCGACTTAACAGCCAGTGTGGTACACCCACCAGACGATCGGCTCGGGTGTGGCGCGTGTTGACCTCGAGGTCGCGCCGCGCCGGCTACCAGCGGGAGGGTGGCGGCTCCTCCCGCGAATCGTCGACGACCATCTCGAGAACTGCTCGCCACCTGACAAACATGACCGCCCCGATGAGTCTGCGTCTCGCCTTCATCACCGGCACGAG
Source organism: Actinomycetota bacterium (assembly GCA_031366605.1). GTDB lineage: Bacteria > Actinomycetota > Thermoleophilia > Miltoncostaeales > Miltoncostaeaceae > CALMEC01. The sequence goes on from JANLOO010000071.1 coordinate 26,202, forward strand.
CCTTCGCTCATGAGGGACATGCTCGGCAATGGCGCCGACACGCTTTCGCGGCTGCGCCCCGTAGTTGGAGACAATGGCTTCGGCCTCGCGGCAATCGAACGTGTCGCGATTCCGGGGTCAGGACAAGCCGGACGGACTCGCCGGGTGGCTCAGCACTGACGGCTGTCGCGGTCCTGCGAGGAGCGTTCTCGCGTGCGCTATCGGGCGAGCAGGTTCTTCATCTCCGCGATCTCGGCCTTCTGCGCAGAGATGATGCGATCAGCGAGGCTCGTTACGTCTGGGTTCGACCCTTGAGCCTTGACCGACTGGGCCATCTCAACCGCTCCGTCGTGATGGGCGATCATCATGTTGAGCCACATGTCGTCGAATTGGTCGCCATCGGCCTGGCTCAAGGACGAGAAATCCTGTTGCGTCATCATCCCGGACGTCCCGTGACCGCCGGCCATCTCCGCCTCGCCCCATTGCGAAAGCCAGCCTCTCATGAGGTTGATCTCGGGCCCCTGAGCGTTCTTGATGCGAGCGGCAAGCTCCTTGACTTTCGGCCCTGCCTTCGCCTTGGGTGCCAACGCAAGTTCGGCCATCTCAACGGCCTGTTCGTGATGGGGGATCATTCCCTGGACGAATGCGACATCGGTGCTGCTTTGCCCGGCCGCTGCAGGCGACTTACCCGTACCGGTCGCAGCATTCTCATTGCCACTGCCGCATCCAGCGACAATCAACGCCGCCGTTGCGACGATGACGAGAGCGGTGGCGGGCAAGGCACGTCGCTGTGACTTCAACTTCCACATGGGGACTACTCCTCAAGGGTCGGATACTCCTGAGCGGGATGGTAGGTGTGCAATATGGAGCAAATGTGAAGAGCGCCGGCATCCTGGGTCAGTTCCTGCTCGCCGACGCGACGGGTTGACGTCGGTACGCAGAACCCGGTGAGTTCCCGGGCGGCGGCGACCGCCACCAACGTCGAGCGCACCTCGGGGCGCTGCCCACGTCTTTCGAGCTCGACGCTTGTGCGGTGGGGTTTACGGTGATGCCATGCCGCCTCGACCAACAGTCGGCGGGCGTGGCTGTTGCCGGCCTTCGTGATCGACCCGCGCGTGTGCTTCTGGCCGGACCGATGGTCGGACGCCACCAACCCCAGGCACGGCCCCGATCGTCGCTCCGGCACAACGTGGTCCAGTCGCCGATCTCGACGCACTACGCGAACGCCGCGAGCGTCCCACCCCGCGCAGACAACCGGGCCTGCCGACGACCGGCGCGAACCGCGGGTCGTCGGCAGGCCAGCAATCTTCTCGTCGAGGCCGTCGCGCCTGAGCCGGATGGTGAGCACCGCCTGGTAGCAGTCATCAAACGCCGAGCGTGTGCCCTGGAGCTCGAACACCTACCTGCGAAGCCACGCCTCATGCGCAGCCGTCCACGCCCTGCCGTCGAACACCCGCCCGTAGCGCAACAACCAGCTTCGACAATCGGTGGCGGGCGCGCATCAGATCGCCACACGCGTGCTCCCGCGCACGCACCAAATCCTGTGCTGCCTCATCACGCGCGTCGGGCACCTCACCACGACGCAACGCCCTCACCAACAGCTCAGCGTCGGTCGCATCACGCTTGCGGCCCTGCCCGCCACAGACCGCGGGATCAGTCTCGGTGGCGCGACTACGCACCCCACCGCACCCGGCCGTCTCGAAGGCCCGTGAGAACCAGCCACCAACGTCCATTCTGACTAGCTACTTCCCCCTGAAAAACGCGGGGGTTCCGTCCGGGCCCGAAAGTAGTCTTTCCCCTGTAAACGTGGGTGTTTCGGGGGGTTCGGGATGTTGAGGTTGCACGATGGGCAGGCGACGTTGTGGGAGCAGATGCTCCCTGATGAGATCCAGTTGATGGGCCCGGAGCTTGGGGCCATCGACTCCCTGCTGGACGACCCGCGGTTTCTGGCGCCGTTTGTGGAGCGCTTCTTCTGTGCGGTCGGGCGTCCGACGATCCCGATGGACAGTTACCTGCGGTTGATGTACTTGAAGCACCGGCACGGCCTGGGGTACGAGACGCTGGTGAAGGAGGTCGCAGACTCCCTGTCGTGGCGGCGGTTCTGCCGCATCGGCCTGCACAAGCGCCCGCCGCACCCGACGACCCTGATGAAGCTGACCCGGCGGTTCGGGCCCGGGATCGTCGAGGATCTCAACCGGGCTTTGTTGGAGCGGGCGGTCGAGGGGAAACTCCTTCGCGGGCGGCGGTTGCGCATCGACACGACGTGCGTCGAGGCGGATGTGCGCTACCCGACCGACTCGGGGTTGTGCGCCCACGCGGTCAGCCGCCTCACCCGCGCCGTCAGGAAGGTGAAGGCGGCGGGCCTTGCCGGCCGCACCGCGTTTCGCGACAGGCGCCGCTCCGCTGGCAAAGCCGTGCGGCGCATGTCCGGGGCGTTGGGCCGCGGCGGCAACAGCCGCCCGGCGGTCGATCGCGAGACCCGCGCCCTGCACGGCCTGGCCGCCCGCGCCGCCCGCGAGGCGGGGCGGGTGCTCACGCAGGCGCGGCGGGCGCTTCGCCAACCGGGGCGAAAGGGCGCGGCGCAGGCGGCGGGCCTGGCGCAGGAGATCGCCCTGGCCGGGCGGGTGATCGCCCAGACCGCCCGCCGCCTCACCGGCGAGAAGGTGATCCCGGACCGGCTCGTCTCGCTCGCCGATCCCGACGCCCGTCCGATCCGCCGCGGCAAACCGCAGAAGCCCACGGAGTTCGGCTACAAGGCGTCGATCGCAGACACCCCCGAAGGGCTCGTCGTCTCCCACCAGGTGTATGCCGGCAACCCCGCCGACGTGTCGACCCTCGAGGCCGCCGTCACCGCCGCAGCCGAGGCGGGCATGCGCATCGACACCGTCCTTGCCGACCGCGCATACGGCAACAGCACAGGCGACGACGTGCTCGACCGCCTCAACGTGAAGGACCGGGTGATCCCACGACAAGGCAAAGCCGACCCCGTCCAACACACCCGCGGCTGGAGACGCCGCTACCGCCACCGAGCCGGCTGCGAAGGGCGCATCAGCCACCTGAAACGACGCCACGGACTCGCCCGCACCCGCCTCAAAGGCTACGAAGGAGCCCAGATCTGGGTCGGCCTCGGGGTTCTGACCCACAACCTCGACCGGATCGTGGCCCTCGCATGAAGATCCACGACGGATCGAACCGACAACCCCGCCGATCCGCCGACGAGGGCCCTTCACCCACCGCTCAACCGTTTTTCAGGGGGAAGTAGCTAGCGCCCGCCCGCCTGAAGGCGCTCGGCGGCCTCATGGCGGCGTGGACCGCGTGCTGGACCCGAAGGAGTGAGTGGCGTCCGTGTATCAGATCGCCTGAATCCATCTCCTTCGTGTCGA
>JANLOO010000060.1:0-6969 GCA_031366605.1 Actinomycetota bacterium
CCGGCGGCGCGCCTTGGACGTCCGCCCCGCTGAGGAGTTCGGAGAGTTCGCGGATCTTGTCCGCGTTGCCCGTCGCGAGCGTGACCTTCACCGTTTAGTGGTCCTCCTCGTAAATACGAACACGTTTCCTGGCTGCAAACCGTCGCCAGGCGTTGTCCTCGGTCCCACCGTTATGGCAACCGATAGCGGCAGGACACTGCGTCCTCGCCTGACTCGGTTTTCGCTCAGGAAACGCTCCCGTACTCACGAGGAAGACCACTTATGGTCCTCCTCGTAAATGCGAACACGTTTCCTGGCTGCAAACCGTCGCCAGGCGTTGTCCTCGGTCCCACCGTTATGGCAACCGATAGCGGAAGGACACTGCGTCCTCGCCTGACTCGGTTTTCGCTCAGGAAACGCTCCCGTACTCACGACGAGGACCACCTAGCTCGCTTTGGCGGCGAGGCTCGCGCTGACCTGGGCGGCGCGCAACGATTCGATGCCGCCTTCAGCCAGGGTCAGCATCGCGTCGAGTTCGTCTCGCGCGAACGACTGTCCCTCGGCGGTCGCCTGAACCTCGACGATGCGCCCGGCGCCGGTCATGACGACGTTCATGTCCACCTCGGCCGTCGAGTCCTCGGTGTAGCAGAGATCCAGCAGGCACGCGTCACCGACGATACCCACGCTGACCGCCGCGACCGAGTCGGTCAGCGGCAACTCGGCGATGACCCCACGGTCGACGAGTCCTCGTAAGGCGATCTCGAGCGCGACGTATCCACCGGTGATACCCGCGCAGCGGGTGCCGCCGTCGGCCTGGATGACGTCACAGTCGACCCACACCATGCGCTCACCCAGCGCCTTGAGGTCGGTGACGGCCCGCAGGGAGCGACCGATGAGCCGCTGGATTTCCTGCGTGCGCCCATCGACCTTGCCTCGCGTGGCGTCGCGCTGGCGCCGCTCGCCGGTCGACCCGGGCAGCATCCCGTATTCGGCGCTGACCCACCCGCGTCCCTTGCCGCGAAGCCACGGTGGAACCGAATCCTCGATCATCGCCGTGCAGATCAGACGTGTGTCGCCCGCGCTGATCAACACGCTTCCGTGTGCGGAGGCGATGAAGCCGGGCTGGATCGTGATTGGCCGGAGCTGGTTCGGTCGTCTCTGGTCGGCGCGCATCGGCAGCAGCGTAGTACGCTCGCCCGGATGTCGCATTCGGCCGAGGATCTCGCAGCGCTGCTCGCAGGCGCCAATCATGCGGTCGTCCTGACCGGAGCCGGCATTTCGACTGAGAGCGGGGTGCCGGACTTCCGCTCACCCGGTGGGACGTGGCAGACGGTCGATCCAACGGAGGTCGCGTCGCTGGACGTGTTCATCCGTGAGCCGGCGCGCTTTTGGGCGTTTCATCGGCCACGCTTTGACCTGGTTGCGAGCGTCGATCCCAACCCTGCGCACGAGGTCGTCGCCGAGTTGCAGCGCCGTGGCATCGTCAAGGCGCTGATCACGCAGAACATCGACGGCCTGCACCGTCGAGCGGGAAGCGACGACGTCATCGAGGTGCACGGGTCGCTCAACTCGGGCCGGTGCTTGCGATGCGACTTCCGCCTGACCACCGCGGAGCTGCTGGCGCGCGCTGATGCGGCGGATGACGGCGTGCCGCGCTGCGAATGCGGGTTCCAGCTCAAGAGCGACGTGATCAGCTTCGGCGAGATGCTCCCCAGCGAGCAGATCGACCACGCGTTCGAACACGCGGGATTGGCCGACGTGATGCTGGTCATCGGCTCGTCGCTCCTGGTCGCGCCCGTCAGCAACCTGCCCGGGTACGTGCTGGCCAACCGTGGCACCCTTGCAATCCTGACCGAGGGCGAGACCCCGTACGACACCCGCGCCACGGTCCGCCTACGCACCAAAGCGGCTGAGACGATGCCGCAGGTCCTGGCGGCGCTCGACACCTCCAACCCGACCCGCTGAGAATCGCCCGACCCCGATGCGATCATTCCGCGTCGTGAGACTGACGAGAACGAGTCACAGCAGGCATCGCCGCGGCACGCGACCCGCGATCCTCGCCGTGGTCGCCACCTTGGTCACCGCGGTCCCGGCCCTCGGTGCCGACGGCCTCGTGATCAACGGCGGCGCCCCTGCGACGAACAACCCGAACCTGAGCCTGGCGTTGCAACCGCCCCCCGAAGCCGTGTCCGTCCAGATCGGCCAGGACCTGGCGTTCCAGTCGGCGATCACACGTCCCGCCGCTCAGCAGGTTACGGTGCCCATCCCGACGACCGGCCCCGAAGAACGCACGGTGCGTTTGTGGGTTCGCTATCTCAATGCCGATTCGGTGGTGCTTCCCGATTCCCCAGTGTTGACCCAAGCCATTGTGTTCGACACCCTGCCCCCACGTGTCGACGCAGCCGCCTTCACCCAAAAAACGCCGGTCTACATCTGCGCCGCCGGAGGTCCCGATGTGGGTGGCACCAACCGGGCAGCCGAGCTGACGTTCAACCTGCAGGTCACCATGTCCGAAGCAGGCTCGGGTTCGCCGGAGTTCGAGTTCGTCGATGCCGCACCGCCAATCACGGGCTGGCAGGTACCCACGCCTGTGTTGCTCCAGGCGGCCGCGCAAACCGCGCTTGGGATCCGCACCCGCGATGCCCTCGGCAACCTCTCCACCCCAACGACGATCAGCATCCCCCCCGCGATCCTGACCGAGCTCGTGCCGTCACAGTTTCCATTTGCATCGGCCCTGGACTGTCCGCATCCGAGTCCCGCGGCATGGAAGCGCACAATACGGGCAGCCTGGTCGCGCTCCGGCCGCAAGGCGCACCAGAAGGAACGTGTGCGGATCGCGCCGTCACAGCTTTCGTGGACCTTCTACAAAGACCAAGGCCTCGCGTTGAACTGGGTGCATGCCGGAACAGAGCTCAAAGGGTTGCTGGCCCAGAGACGTCTGGACGAATACCGGGCCGGGGTCGCCGAAGCGTTGGCTCTCTCGACGACAGACCTGTCGGCTACGGGACGCACCTTCCGCATCAATGAGAACTGGTTCGGCACCCCTGGCGACGATCGTGGTTTTCCCTGGCGTGACGGCATGGGCACTGCGGTGCTCTTGGCGTCGCTGACGCCTGCCATCCGCAGCGATGCCCCACGCCACGAACGTGAGCTGGCGCTCCGTACCGCATCCGAGTACCTGGAGACGTTCTCGGTCGACTGGCGCAACGGAGGGGTGCTGTGGCGCGAGAGCGGACCGGGCCAGTGGTTCCTCGAATACACGTATCGCCACCGTGAACGTGTACTGAACGGATTCATGCAAGCGGTTATCAGCCTGGATCGATTCTCACGCCAAGCCGACCGCCTGGGACGTCAGACCCCCGAATGGAAGGCGCTTGCCGATCAGGCGCGCACGCACGTCCTCAATGGCGCTCGCGCACTTGCGTACTGGTTGCCGACGTTCGATCTAGGAGGTGGCAAGACCCGCTACAGCTTATCCGGTGGCTCGGCACCAGCCTTCTACCAGCAATACCATCAAGAGCTGCTGGGTCAACTTTCGGCGATTCCATACGTCCCTCTTGCCACGAGGCAAAGGTTTATGAACTACCGCTCCCGCTGGGGAGGCACCCGCCTGCCGGTGGTGTAGAGGCTCGTCCGCCCGGATCAACAGACCTGGTCCGGCTTCCTGCCCACGGTGCTCCGCGAGGCTCCAGTTCACGATCGAGGTATGGATCTGACGTCGTTGGCAGATCCGTTGCGAGACGGCGGCGGCTTGGTCGGGCGGCAGACGCACCAAGCCCGCAACGAGGCTGGGAGTCGCATCGACAGACATCTGCTGGGCGTAGATCAGGCCGAGTTCCGCACCCGCACCGCGCGGTCCAGGTTTGGGTCAGCGGCACGATCGTCGCGATAACGCGCCGCCGCGATCCGATCGACCGTTCGTCCGGTGGCCACGTCGCGTCGACGTCGACGAGCGCGAACTCACGCGTCGTCATGCGGACGCGCCCGCACCCGACGGCGCGTCGCTTCGAAGCGACTGATCCGGGAGTTCGACAACCATCCGGCAACCGTGCGGGGTGTTGGCGTCGGCGTACACCTGGCCGCCGTGCAGCGCGACGATCCAGCCGACGATCGCAAGTCCCAAACCAAATCCCGCGCCGCTCGTCGACCGGGCGTGATCGACCCGGTAGAAGCGTTCGAATACCCGCTCGCGCTCACCCTCTGGGATGCCGGGCCCGTCGTCGGCGACCTCGATGCACACCGATGCGTCGTCATACCGAGCCGAGATCGTGACGTTTCGTCCACCGTGGCGAAAGCCATTGTCGACCAGGTTGCCAAGCACCTGGCGCAGGCGCATCGGGTCGGCCGAGACCACAAGGTCGGCGGGCACCACGGAGACCTGGATCTGGGCATCGTCGTGGTGGACGCCGGCCTCGTCTGCGACCTCGTCGATCAGCTCGGCCAGCTCGACGGGTTCGAGGGTCAGCGGGCTCTCCCCCGCTTCCAAGCGCGACAGCTCCAGCAGGTCATGGACCAGTCGCCCCAGCCGCTCGACGTGGCCGTGCATCGTGGCGAGCACCTCGGGGCTCTCGCGGATGACACCGTCCTGCAGGTTCTCGAGCGTCGCCTGCAGCGCGGTCAGCGGCGTGCGTAGCTCGTGCGACACGTTGGCGATCAGGTCGCGCCGCTGACGGTCGGACGTGGCCAACTGCTCACTCATCGAGCCGAACGCGCGTGCGAGCTGTCCGACTTCGTCGCGCGCGTTGGTCGTGACTTTTGCGCTGTAGTCGCCTTTGGCCAGACGGCGTGCCGCCGCAGCCATTTGGCGCAGGGGCTTGGTCATCCCCTTGCCCAGTAGCTGCGCCATGATCAGCGCGACGCCGGCGGCGATGAGCGGGCGGATCCAGACCGGCCAGCCCAGCTTGAGGCCGACCTGACTCATCGCGGCGGCCACGGCGACCGCCGCGACGATGACGATCGAAAGTTTGAACTTGATCGACGTGACCCGGTCGAGGGGGCGAAAACCGGTCGGCCGGTCCTCGGTGGATCTGTCCTCGGACCGTCTCATTCGTGTTCTTGCAATGCGTAGCCGATGCGCTGCACGGTGCGTATGCATGGCGACCCGAGCTTGCGACGAAGCCCGCGGATGTGCGAATCGACGGTCCTCGCGCCGTGCGCGCTCTTGTAGCCCCACACGTCCATCAGCAACTGCTCGCGCGTGCGCACCGCACCCGCTGGGCTTGCCAGGTAGACGAGCAGGTCGAACTCGGTCGCCGTCAGCGAGACCTCGTCGTCGCGTTGCCACACCCGGCGGCGGGCCGTGTCGATGCGCAGGGTGCCGATCACCAGCTCCTGGTCCGCCGGTCCCGCCGCGACGGCCTCAGCCGCCTCGAACCGTCGCAAGATCGCCTTGACACGGGCCACGAGTTCACGCGGCGAGAACGGTTTGGTGACGTAATCATCAGCCCCCACCGCCAAGCCGACGACGGTGTCCGTCTCGCCGTCCAGGGCGGTCAGCATGAGCACTGGCACGTGCCCGTCCCGCTGGATTCGCCGGCACACCTCGAGCCCGTCGATGCCGGGGAGCATCAGGTCCAGGATGACCAGGTCGGGGGTGATCTGCTCGAATCGCTCAACTCCGACGAGCCCATCCCCGGCGACGGTGACGTCAAACCCCTCGGTCCGCAGGCGATCCGCCACCGCCGCCGCGATGGTCGGGTCGTCCTCGATGACCAGAATCCGGCGTTCATCCCGAGGTCGCACATGCGCAACCTAGACAACCGCGGTGCACGACGGGGAGGCGATCCATGAAGATCCTGTGCAGCAGGGCGGCAGGCGAGGCCAGGCACGGCGCTCCGGTAGCCTGACGGCATCGTCGATCCCGCACCTCATCGCCCCCGCCTGGCGATCATCCAGACCGGCGGGACAATTGGCAGTCGCCCTGATGAGCGCGGGGACCTGCGGCCCGACAAACGCCTGCTGACCGACCGCATCTCGGACCTCTCGACATTTGAGACCGAGGTGCACCAACCGTTCACGCTGCCCAGCCCACACATCACTCCCGCACACATGCACAGGCTGCGTGATGTGATCCACGAGGTCTCGCCGCGCGTGCAGGGCATCGTCGTCACGCACGGCACCGACACGCTCGAAGAGACGGCGTTCTACTTGCACCTGACGGTCCAGACCGACAAGCCGGTGATCCTGACCGGGAGCATGCGTCACTCCAAGGAGCCCAGCTGGGACGGGCCGTTCAACGTATGGGCCGCATCGCACGTGGCCATGCACCCGTTCTCGGCCGGTCGGGGCGCGCTGGTGGTGTTCGGCGGAGACATCTTCGACGCCCGGACCGTCACCAAGATCCACACGACCGCGCTTGAGGCGTTCGGTGGGTACCCGGGCCCGATCGGTCGCATCGACTCGTTGGACGGGGAACCCTCGCTGCGGTACTTCGCGCGACCCGAACAGCGCTACCCGCTCGATCCGCCCGATGCGTCACCCAACGTCGAGATCCTGACCGCCTACGCCGGCTGGCGCGGTGAAGGCCTGGCAGAGGCGATCGAGCGCTCTGACGGCGTGGTCATCGCAGCCCTCGGTGCCGGCAACCTGCCGCCCCACCTGGTGCCGATCATCGCCAAGACGACCAAACCGGTCATCCTCGCGACGCGCACCGACATCGGGCCGATCCTCCCGATCTACGGCTACGAAGGCGGTGGCAAGACGCTCTACGCCGCCGGCGCCATCCCCGCGTCGTTCCTCAACGCGTTCAAAGCCCGGATCAAGCTGATCGTCCTGCTGGCGCTGGGGTACAACCGCGAACAGGTGGCGGCCGCGTTCATGGCCGAACGTTCCGCCGTCGCGCCTTAGCCTGGATCCACCGATGGGGTTGTGGTGAAGGGCTGAGGGGTGGTGTGTGGGGTGTGGGGTGGTTCGTATGGCTCCGGTCGAGGCCGGAGAGCTGTTCGGCGAGGCCCGGGTGTGCATTCGGGCCTGGCGGTAGGTGCCTGGGGT
>JANLOO010000048.1:0-47435 GCA_031366605.1 Actinomycetota bacterium
TAGCCCTAGGCCTCGATGAGGATCACCAAGGAGTCGGCCACCACGCCGTCATACTCCATCGCCGCGGCCATCGCCTCCGTCTTCATCGCGCCCATGACGACATCCATATCGGCAACGTCCATGAGCACCGCCACTCGGGTCGGGTTCTGCGGGTCGACGAACGTCCGGATGTCAGTGACGCCGAGCGGTCCGAAAACCTCTTCGCGCTTCGGAGAGGCAAGCCAATGATCCTTGTCCTTCACGTCGTGGTATGCGATCACGGTGGGCATGTGTCTCCTCTGTCGTCGTCGGCCCAGTGTCAGCGCCGGGCCCGGTACGGATCATAGGGGCTGCCCAGGGTTTGATTCACTCCTGACGTGTGAGGATTGGTCCTCGATTTCCGAGGACGGGGACGGTCGGCTGATGATGTGAACCGGGGGCGCTCGGTCCGGCTTGCCGAGCGGGTCCAACACTCAGCAGTTCGCGTCACTGTCGCGCCCCTGTCGACTCGCCCGAGATGATCACACGCGCTTCGTCGTCGCTTTGTTCTGACGACCTCGGTTCCATTTGCCGTCCGCGCTGAGGTGATCGGGGAGCCGCTCATTCGATCGAACATCAGCCCCAAAACACAAGGAACAAGTGCATTGACCAGACAACATCGCATTCGTGCAGCCACCACCGGGGATGTCTCCGCGCTGAAGAGCCTCGCGCTCGACAACGGCATGTTCGAACCCGGCGAGATGGACGACTTCGACGACGCGCTGTCCGGCTACCTCGACGGCAGCCTGGACAACCATTTCTGGATCGTGCTCGAAGATGACTCCGGAGACGTGGTGGGTGCCGCCTATTACGCGCCCGAGCCCTTCGCCGACCGCATGTGGAACCTCTACTTCATCACTGTCCGCCCAGGACTCCATGGACGCGGAGTCGGTCGCGCACTGATCACCCACGTCGAAGACGCACTCCGCCAACAGGGCGAACAGGTTGCGAGGGTCCTCATCGTGGAGACGTCGAGCGTGGACGCCTACGGCCAGGCGAGGGCGTTCTATCGCACGCAGGGGTACGAGGAAGAGGCACGAATCCGAGAGTTCTACGGACCAGGTGACGACAAGATCGTCTTCTGGAAGTCGCTGAACATGACCACGCAGGACCCTCGACCGTGAGGCGCCGAGGTCAACTCCCGGTGCATGGCACTTTTCATTGGTCGAGGTGAACGGTCAAACGACCGGCAGGCAACGGCAATGAGCCCAAGGGCTCGATCCGTCGTAGTCCATCCACTGCAAAAGGCACACATCAAAGGACTGATCGTGCTCGTCGCGACCAACCAGGACGACCCGGCAAAAACGTCGCCAACCTCTTCAACCTCACCGGCGTCACCAACCGCACCGCCGACGAGACCGAGATCTGGGACACCTGGATCGTCGGCGCACCCGTGTTCGGTCGCAAGGTCGACTCCACGGTCCACGTGGCGATCGCAGCCGACAAGAACGGCAACGGGATCCTCGACGACGCCCCGCCAGACGTCCAGCGCACCGAAACCGGACACCCGACCTCAAGCTCCACGGGTTTGGACGGGGCCAACTGCCCGCCGGCTGGTCTATCCCAACGCGTCGTACTCGGCTCGCCACTCCGTCTGGGTGCCGGGCGGTTCGTAGGCGGCCTCGGCCGTCCCCGCCTTTTCAAGGCCCTCCCGCGCCTCCTCCATGGTCAGCAGCTGCTGGGTCTTGATCTTCTCGATCAGGCCCGAGCTCGTCACCCGACCGGAGAAGGCCGCTGCGGTCGCGACGTCAGGGACGTCGTAGACGACGAATCCGTCCCAGTCTCCGAACATCCAGTAGAAGGACTCCATCTGCCCGCCGATCTCCTCGATCAGCTTCCGGGCCGCGGCTGCCCGATTGCCGGGCCGCTCAACCATGGCGCGCCATGCCTCGCCCGTGTAGCTGAAGAAGCTCACGTACTTCGGCATACGCCACCTCCATCCAATCTTCGGGGGAACCTCGGGCCACTATCTCACGCGAAGCGCGTCGCGTCGAGTGCCGGCCTGGGGAGCCTCGTGAAGTCATGCGAGGCGCTTGGGAGGAAGCGGCAGCCAGGTCGCTCGCCATCCGATGGAGCAGTTATTCCTGCGCGGGCCCTGAGACACTACGCGTCTCAACATTCACCACGCCGTCGGAGGCGATCCCTCAGCCGGTCCGTCTGCCGGGATCGGTCAAAGCTGCCCTGCCCCGGGGATCGTCGCTTCGAGCGAGCCCGGCAGAGACGGATACATTCTCGCAAGCGTCTGATCAGTGCCGGGGCCCCAGCGGCTCCAGGTACTCGGCGTGGCGTGCCTCGCCCGCCGCCGAGTCTGGATCGACGTGGACGAGGGCCTCGCCGAGGTGTTCGATTCGGGTCAAGAGCCGCTGCCGCACAGCCATTGCGATCTCATGGCCCTCGGCCACGCTGACGCCGGCCGCCACGACCACGTTGACCTCGGCTCTGATTTCGTGGCCGATCCATCGAGCACGCACTTCTTCCACCGAGAGGACGCCTTCGACGTGACCGGCCTGGTGGCGTAGCTCGTCCACCACCTCCGGCTCGATGCCGTCCAGCATCCTTACCACGATCTCCTTCGCGGAGCTCCAGACGATGCGCAGGATGACAACGGAGATGACCAGCCCGACGATCGGATCGGCGAGAGGGAAACCAAGCGCCACGCCGATGGCACCTGCGACGACCGCCAGGCTGGTGAAGCCGTCGATGCGGGCGTGATAGCCATCGGCGACCAGCGCAGCAGAGCCGATGCGCCGTCCGGTCCGGATGCGGTAGATCGCCACCCATTCGTTGCCGATGAAGCCGATCAGTCCTGCGCCGGCGACCGCCAACAAAAAGCCGGGGGTCTGGGGGTGGAGCAGACGCTGGATCGCCTCGTAGCCGGCAAAGATCGCTGAGAACAGGATGATCGCCAGTACAGCGAGGCCGGCAAGATCCTCGGTGCGGCCGTAGCCGTAGGTCAGCCGGCGTGTCGGTGGTCGCCGGGACAGAAGGAAGGCGGCGGCCAGGGGCAGCGCGGTGAGAGCGTCGCCAACGTTATGAACGGTGTCGGCCAGTAGGGCGATGGACCCAGAGAGCACGACCACCACAATCTGAAGCGCGGCGGTGGCTCCCAGGATGATGAGGGACCGCCAGAGGGTCCGTAGTGCCTCCTGGCTGCCGAGGATCGAAGCGCTCACGCCGCCATGGCTGTGGCCGCCGGAACTATGGTCGTGCCCGTGATCGCCGTGCGTTTCACCGTGCCGGCGGGCGAGATGCCCGCGCTGGTGATCGTGGTCGCTCACGAGGCCACCTCCACAACGCCGTGCGTCCGGACTCCGAGGCGCAGGTGCTCGACGTGACCGATCGCCTGGCTGAGCAGGTCACCCACGTGCTCGTCATGGAGTGAGTAGATGACGTGGCGTCCTCGACGTGCTCCCACGACCAAGCCGAGATGGCGGAGAAGCCGTAGCTGGTGGGAGATGGCCGACTGTTCCATGCCGATTGCTTCCGCCAGTTCAGACACGGCATGGGGTGAGCTGCGCAGGCGATCGAGGATCAGCAGCCGACTCGGAGTAGCGAGGGCCTGCATCGTCTCGGCTACCGCGTCGGCGAGCTCGCGGCCGAGTGGCAGCGGATTGTGCTGGTGGCCATGGCTCACGTTGCCAGCGTAACATGAACAACAATTCATATGTGCATGTTCATGTGCCGACTTAGTGGTCCGGTGGCGCCCGCACTCCGCCCCCGCGACAGGAGCGGACCACCAACCGCGGGAGGGCGCTATCGTCTTGTGCAGGTTCCCCGTCAAGGAGTTCGAGCATGCCGCCGTATCGCAGTCGCACCACGACACACGGGCGCAACATGGCCGGGGCGCGGGCCCTGTGGCGCGCGACCGGCATGAAGGACGGCGACTTCGACAAACCGATCATCGCGATCGCGAACTCGTTCACGCAGTTCGTACCGGGACACGTCCATCTCAAGGATCTGGGCCAACTGGTCGCCGGCGAGATCGCCGACTCCGGCGGCGTTGCCAAGGAGTTCAACACGATCGCCGTGGACGACGGCATCGCGATGGGACACGACGGGATGCTCTACTCGCTTCCCTCGCGCGAAGTCATCGCCGATTCGGTCGAGTACATGGTCAACGCGCACTGCGCGGACGCATTGGTGTGCATCTCCAACTGCGACAAGATCACGCCGGGGATGTTGATGGCGTCGCTGCGTCTCAACGTGCCCACCGTGTTCGTGTCAGGTGGCCCGATGGAGGCGGGCAAGGTGCGCATCGATGGGATCGAGCGTTCGGTCGACCTGGTCGACGCGATGGTGATCGCCGCCGACCCCAACGCCTCGGACGAGGACGTCGCTCAGCACGAACGCTCCGCATGTCCCACGTGCGGTTCGTGCTCCGGCATGTTCACCGCCAACTCGATGAACTGCCTGGTCGAGGCCCTGGGCCTGGGACTCCCTGGGAACGGCTCGATGCTCGCGACCCACGCCGACCGCGAACGCTTGTTCCGGCGCGCCGGACAGGTCGCGGTGGACATCGCGAAGCGGTACTACGAGCAGGACGATGTGTCGGTCCTGCCCCGTTCAATCGCGTCCCTTGCCGCGTTCGAGAACGCCATGACGCTCGACATCGCCATGGGCGGCTCGACCAACACCGTGCTGCATCTACTGGCGGCCGCGCACGAGGCCGAGGTCGACTTCACCATGGATGACATTGACCGCCTCTCGCGCCGGGTGCCGTGCATCTGCAAGGTGGCGCCTGCGACCCCGCTCTACCACATGGAGGACGTCCATCGAGCCGGCGGCATCATGGGACTGCTGGGGGAACTGGACCGGGGCGGCCTGCTCAATCGCGACGTGCCGACGATCCACGCGGCGACGCTCGCCGAAGGGATCGCCAAGTGGGATGTCGTCCAGAGCACGGACGAGGACGTCCATACCTTCTACCGCGCAGCGCCCGGTGGCGTGCCCACGCAGGTCGCGTTCTCTCAGGACCGCCGCTACCCGACGCTCGACGTCAACCGCGACGAGGGCTGCATCCGCGACGTCGCGCACGCATACAGCACCGACGGTGGCCTGGCCGTGCTCTACGGCAACATCGCCCGGGACGGATGCATCGTCAAGACCGCGGGGGTCGACGCCGAGAACCTCGTGTTCAGCGGTCGCGCCCGCGTCTATGAGAGCCAGGACGAGGCGATCGACCGGATCTTGGCGCAACAGATCGTGGCGGGCGACGTCGTGGTCATCCGCTACGAAGGGCCCAAAGGCGGACCGGGCATGCAGGAGATGCTCTACCCCACCAGCTACCTCAAGTCGATGGGTCTCGGCAAGTCGTGTGCCCTGGTGACCGACGGACGATTTTCGGGTGGCACGTCGGGCCTGTCGATCGGCCACGTCTCACCCGAGGCCGCCGACGGTGGTGAGCTCGCGCTCGTGGAGGAGGGCGACACGATCGAGATCGACATCCCCAACCGGTCGATCGTTCTGGCGGTCGAGCCGGATGAGCTGGAGCGCCGCCGTGTCGCACAAGATGCACGTGGCGACGCGGCGTGGACCCCGGCGACCCGCGAGCGGCACGTGTCGGTGGCCCTGCGTGCGTACGCCGCGATGACCACGAGCGCTGCGACAGGCGCCGTCAGGGACGTCTCGCAGGTGGAGGGCATCGCCCGCTTGGGCCAGAAGGCGGCTCGGGAGGGATAGCGCGGACGGTTCCTTTCGCGATCCGTCAGCCGGTGTTGCGGAGGCCTGCCGCGATGCCGCTGACGGTGAGCAGCAGCGGGTATTCCAGGTCGGTGGCGCCGGCGCGCAGTTGCCGCAGCAGGCGCACCTGCATGTAGTGCAGCGGATCGATATACGGGTTGCGAAGCTGAATCGACCGGGCCAGAAACGGCTTGTCCGCCAGCAGGTGCGACACGCCGACGATGCCGAGGATCGCCGAACTCGTGCGTGCGAATTCCGTCGTCACCGCTCCGAACACGCGGTCACGCACTCCGACATCCGGCACCAGCGCCGCGTACCGACGGGCGATGCGCATGTCGGACTTGGCCAACGTCATGTGGCAGTTGTCGACGATCGCACGCCACCACGGCCACTCGGTGTACATCTCGCGCAATACGTCGGCGCCACCGCGGTACCGCGCGGCGAATCCGTCCAGGGCCGTCCCGACGCCGTACCACGATGGCAACAGGTGCCGGTTCTGCATCCAGGCGAACACCCAGGGGATCGCTCGCAGATCCTCGACTCGCACCCCACCCTCGGTGGCACGTCGCGACGGGCGCGAGCCGATGTTGAGCAGGTCGAACTCCGCGATGGGACTCGCCGCAAGGAAGTAGGACACGAAGTCCGGGTTCTCGAAGACCAGCGCCCGGTACTCGGCCATTGAGGTCTCAGCGATCTCGGCCATCGCCTCGTCCCACACGCGCTTGCGACCGGTGAACCCTGAATGCTCGTCCTCCTCCACCGTGCGCTCGATCACCGCGGCCACCAGGGAGTCGAGGTTGCGCACCGCGATTTGCGGCAGCGCAAACTTGAACGCGATCTGCTCACCCTGTTCGGTGATCCGGATTCGCCCGTCGAGTGTGCCCGAAGGACCGCCGGTGATCGCCGCGTATGTCGACCCACCTCCACGGCTGGCCGTGCCGCCCCGTCCGTGGAACAGCGTCAGGCGAACTCCCGCGAGCCGACAGACGTCCGCGATGCGTTCCTGCGCCAGGGAGAGCTCCCAGTTGGCCGCCAGGTACCCGCCGTCCTTGTTGGAGTCGCTGTAGCCGACCATCACGGTCTGCGCGTCGCCTCGTGCAACCAGGTTCTGCATGTAGGCGGGAGTCCGAAAGAGTTCGCGGAGGGTGTCCGGCGCGCGGCGCAGATCGTCGATCGACTCGAACAGCGGGACCAGATCGACGTCACTGACAGTCGCATCCCCATCCGGGCGGGCGAGCCCGCCGACGCGAGCGAGTGCCTGTGCCGCGAGCAGATCGGAGGGCCGACGCGTGAAGCTGACGATCACCTTGCCCGCCGCACGCGGGCCGTGCGCGCTGATCGCAGCACCGAGCGCGGTGAACGTCTGCACCAGCTCGTCCTCGGCCATGCCCACCGCGCCGGGTTCGACCAGATCAGCCCCGGCGAGCAACGCCTCGATCCTCTCGGTCCGCTCACGTTCGTCCATCGCCTCCAACGCCGCGACATCGAGACCGGTCCACGGAGCGATGGCGGCGAGCATACGGCTGGAGTGCTGGCGCACATCCAGCGTCGCGGTGCACATCCCAAAGACCTCGGCCTGGCGGATCAGCCTGCCGACTCCGCGGGCGGCGACCCGTGCCCCGCGGTGGGCCGCAAGTGAGTCGCGGATCAGCTCCAGATCGCCGATGAGCTCCTGCTCCGAGCTGTAGGGATGCTCGGACGCAGGGTTGAGGCGCTCCCACACGATCCAGAGTTTGCGCCGATAGGGCTCGTCGGCGTTGTGCGCGGTGATCTCCGCCGCGGCATGGGGCATCGAGGTGATGTCGGCCGCAATCGACGCCTCCAGCTCGTCGCTGACCCCCGCCACCCGACGCGAGATACCCAACGCAGCCGCAAGCTCGCGAACCCGCGTGCGCAGAAACCGCACGGCGACGTCATGATGGAGGTCGAGGGTCTCGCGCAGGACGTCCGCCGTGCAGTTGGGGTTGCCGTCCTGGTCGCCACCTGCCCACGATCCCCACCTCAGGAACGCGGCGGGAGCACGAACACCCGGGTAGTGCGCAGCGAGCAGTCGATCCAGCTCCTCATGGACATCGCTGGTCGCGTCGAACAACACCTCTTCAAAGAAGAACAACGTCCTGCGCACTTCGTCGATGACGCGCGGGCGGGTGGAGCGCAACTCACTGCTCTGCCACATCACGGTGATCGCCTCGAGCAGCTCGTCGCCGACGGCACGGTGCTCACGCGGCGACAACGCCTGGTTGTCGAGCCGGTCCAGGCACGTCGAGATCTGAAGGTGCTTCTCGAGGATTGACCGCCGTGAAATCTCGGTCGGGTGGGCGGTCAGAACGGGTTCGATCGCCAGCCGGTCGAGCACCTGCTGAACCCGCTCAGACGACACTTTGCGGTCTGCCAACCCGCGGATGGCAGCGGCCATGCTCTCAGGTTGCGATCTGCCCTCCCGCTCCCGATCCCGGTCGCGAAGACGTCGCAGGCGCACGCGATGGTGCTGCTCGGCTGTGTTGACGAGCTGGAAGTAGGTCGAGAACGCACGCACGACACCGACGAGCGTCGGGACATCGAACGACTCAGCCAGGTCGGCCAAGTCGACGTCCAACCGGTCGCGTTCGTCGGGCGGGGTCCCGTCAGCGCGAAGGGCCTTTGCGAGTGATCGCGCCGACTCCTCGGCTTCGAGGAGCCCCTCGCCGCGCTGTTCGACGAGGACCTGACCCAAGAGTCGGCCGAGGTACGAGACGTCCGCCCGCAGTCCCGCGGTGCGGTCCTGCTCGTCCGTTGGCGTGCCCGTTGACATCGCACACAGTCTGGCATCACGCAGGCGGGTCCCGCGGGTCCGACCGCAGAGAACATGCGCGCGCCTGGGCACCGTAACGACGAACCTCGCGCACGACGGACACCATCCTCGATTGACTGACTGGACACCGCCGAAGGCAATCAAAAGTTATAAAAGTGTTATGAGACTTTTGTAGTTTTTGGACCCTGCCGATACTGGATGGGTACGGATGTGATCCCAGTCATTGGGTTCCCCCGTTTCCTCACCCATACCGCTGGGCGCCGCTCCTGCTCGACCCCTGAGCGACGCCTCAATGCACCTCACCGATTTTTCGGTTTCCGTACACGGGAGGTGAAGACGCGGGCTGATCCGCGTGTACCTGACACGAGCGTCCCCTCCCGGCGCGCGATATCCCATCGATTTCAAAAGGAGCGATTTACCGTGAAACCCCAATCCCTCAGCCGAAAGACGCGCCGGGCGCTCGGGCTGCTGACCACCCTCGGAGCCCTTGGCGCGGGAGCGTCATCTGCGCTCGCCGGCCCTGTCGTCGAGGTTGGCGGAAGCTGGACGGCAATCACCGGCCAGGCAGGTCCGTTCACCACACCCGACGGTGGCAACACGATCACCGCCCCTGGTGGTGGCGCGTCAATCCCCGTCGGCTCACACCTGCAGACGCAGTACTGCAATCAGTACGGGCCCAGCACACAACTGGTCGGAGCCCATGTGCGGCGCGTGCGGTGGCAGGCGACCTCAAGCGACATTTTCGGGTACATGCGCATCCAAGGTCCTGATGGCATCGACCTGCACAACCGGTACCTCTACAACCAGGGGATCGCGCTTGAGATGCAGAAGGATACGGTCTACGACGACGACGTCAACTTCGCCGCCGGGCAGTGCTTCTACGGGGGCATCTACGCCAACAACACCACGAGCAATCTGGGGTTCACCACGCTGGTGACGAACCAGATCCAGGGCGTGAAGGTCGAGGACTTACAAGGCCCGGCGGTGACGGGCCCGACCAGCAGCGGTGCGTGGTTGACGGGCGATGCCGCCCCGATCGAATGGGACCAGTCCGACAACAACTTCCTGCGCGGCAACACCTACGCGCAGGTGGTCGGAGGGGGCACCGCCGATCTCGGCGACGCCGGTAACGGTCACGTCGGCGCGTGGGTGGGTGTCGGCGCCCTGACGGACGGCCAGCACCAGATCTGTGCCTCCCGGGCAGCACAGTCCGGCTATTGGGCGACCGCCGGTGCTTGCACAGTGTTCAAGCTCGACCGCACTGACCCGGGTGCACCGTCGATCAGCCTGAGCCCGGACAGCGGTGGGGCGTGGACCAGCCAGGACGTGGCGATCGCCACCGCCCAGACCGCTGACGGCACCGGCTCGGGTTGGAACCGCAACCAGCTCAACGTCAACGGCGGTGGTTGGAACGACTCACCCGCCGGCGTCACCCGCACCACCGAAGGCAGCGCATCCCTCACCGCACGCGCCATCGACAACGCCGGCCGCGTCAGCGGACCCTCGACCGCACGCGTCGTTCGCATCGACAAGACCAACCCGACCGCCGCGGTCTCCATCGCGTCGCAGACCACACCGGGATTGGTCACCCTCGCCAAGGACACGACCGGTGACGCGCTGTCGGGCCTCAAGAAGTTCGCGGTTCACCTCGGCGCCGCGGATGGCCCGGTCGTCGCCACCAACGACGCGGAGCTCGCCGGCATCGGCCAGTCAATCCCTGCCAAGGACGTCGGCGCGACCAAGTTCTACCTTGTCGCAGAAGACAACGCAGGCAATACGGCAACCGCCGCCAGCGCCACGGTGCGGCTTGACTCGATCGCCCCGGCAGCGGCGCTGCAGACCACTCCTGCCGGGTGGATCAAGGACTTCGGCGTGACCGGTCTGGTCGACAACCGCCTGTCGGCGACGGTGACCGACAACGTCGCCGATGGTCTGGGGCTCGTCGAGGTGCAAATCCGCCAAGGCGTCGGTGCCTGGCAGAACATGGCCACCTACAACCAACCGGGCAGCCCCGACTTGGGTCAGGGCCAACATCTGTTTGCCCCATCCTTGACGGGCCTCGCCCTGACCGACGGCAATGCCGAGATCCGCGTCGTCGCGCACGACCCGACGTTCAACACCCTGATGGGAGCCAGCCCGATTCAGGCGGTCAAGATCGACCTGACCAGCCCCGACGCGAGTGATACCAGTGAGTGGACCTCCATGCCGACCGGAGTCCCCGGCGCATACAAGCTGATGCTCCCGACCCTGACCGACGCGACGTCCGGGTTGGCCAAGGTGGAGGTACTGGTCAACAGCAACCCCGCCGGCGGCCAGGCCGAGGCCGGGTTCAGCGTCGCCGGGTCGGTCAGCGACCCCACCGGCACGGTCGCCGTCACCGCCGACGCCGCAGTTCTGACCGCAGGAATCCACGCCACCCGGATTCGGGCGACCGACCGTGCCGGCAACGCATTCATCACAAGCGGTCCGGTCATCAGCTTGGACAAAGACGTCCCGGTCGTGACCCCGGTGGCGATCAGCGGAACCGGCGTGGTGTCGTTCACCCTGTTTGACGCAGGTGGGTTCGGCGCCTGTCCGGTCACGATAGAACTCAACGGCCCGGCCACCAACGCGGCGTGGCAAACGATGTTCACTCAGGCCGCAGGAACGTTGCCGGTCAACTTCAGCCACCAACTTCCCATGTCGGGGCTGGCAAGTGGTGATTACCAGGTGCGCACCAGCGTCTGCGACGCCGCCGGCAACACCGCCACACAGGTCAAGACATTCAGCTGGACCGGTGGCCCCAACGTGGCGGTCCCAGGAGTTCCGGGTGCCGGCTCGTCGACGGTCCTCAACTACCAGCTCACGCAACTGACAGCCGACGGCCAGACAGCGACGCGCCTTGTCAGCGGCCGGATCCTTCCGGTCGTCCGCGGGATCTACAACCGTCCGTTCGTGCTGCGCGGTCACATGCAGCGGCCCGACGGCACCGCCTTGGGCGGCGTCGGCGTCGAGCTTCGTGACTCCTCGGGTCGGTACATCACCGGTGCGCGTACGGACGCGGCAGGCAGCTTCACAATCCCAGCCCGGGCGACGATCGGCGGCGTCTGGACCGTCAACCAGGTCGGCCAGGCGGAACGCGCAGGCGCTGCCCTGCTCGAGGTCACGCCGATCGTCCGGGTCGCGATGAACGTGAGTCGCGGCGCCAAGAGTGGCCGCAAGCTCACCATCACCGGCCGACTGATCCCGCAAGCCGGCGCCTACAACAAGGCGATCCAACTGCAGTGGAACGACCCCGTCACCGGCAAGTGGCGCCCCGCGGTCAACGGGCGCGTCGCAAAGAACGGCCGGTTCCGAATGGTCTACCAGTTCCGCCGCCCCGGCGGGTACAAGGTGGCGTTCCGCGTCGCCGTCCCGACCGACAACGGGTGGCCGTACCTGGCGACCAACAGCCATGTCGTCACGCTCACGGTCCTCTGACCGCGACACACCTGGGGGTGCTCACGCCGTGGCGGGTGGGCACCCCAACGCAATGTCATCCCCGAACCGCACGAGACTGCCATGAGCACGCACGCACCGACACGCCCAACGATCACCGCCGGCCGCCGCACGCCCCAACCGTGGGCGGGCTCCACAGTCCCGCCGGATATCACCGACCGGTTGGATCGCGACGCTGATGCACGCGATCAACTCGCGGCGATCGCCATGCATCATTTCCAGGATCTGGTGCGCCAGGTCGCGTGGCAGGTGGGCGACGCCAAAGCCGAAGACCTGGTCCAGGACGTGATCGTTCGTCATCTCACCAAGCATGATGCGGATCCACAGCCGGACTACACGAGCATTGGCGGATACCACAGGCTGCGCTCGAGCCTGATCACGTCGATCAAGAACGCGGCGATCGACCACCTACGGCGCAAATCCACCCGCACCGAGATGTCGGTGGGAACGTTCACAGACGATGCGCTCAGCGGCCGTGCGGGCTGTGACCGCGGCGACCCGATCTCCGACCACGCGCCTCATGACCTGGACAGCTCAGCCTTGCAGGACGGCCTGCGACGCGTTGACAAGCGCCATGCCCAGCTGCTCCGCATGAAGCTCAGCGGGGCGACGTTCAGCGACATCGCAACCCACCTGGGGGTCTCCACCACCGCGGCGTTCAACGCGTTCCAGCGGGCAATGAGCGCAGTACAGCCGATCTTGGAGCGCTATCGCGCCGGTGACTTCTGCCGCGACTCCGGGGCCCATCTCCTGCTCGTCCGTCAGGAGCGTGATGCCGACACAAACCCCAACGGTGAACGCCCGTTGACCGACATGATCGGTTCGGAATATGCGCGGGAGATTCGCCTCCACGTCTACGGCGACCCTGACGTCGATTCCGATGAGGGGTGCGTCGCCTGCCAACACGCCGGCGCCCAGCAAGGATCGGCGCTGGTCATGTACCTGCCGGCACCGCTCTTGCTCGTACCGACCGGTGGCCTCATCGCTGCCGCCAAAGGCGCCGCCGCAAGCGTGTGGGGCTGGGTCCCCGGATGGTTGGGCGGCCTGTCCGGCGGCAGCGGCGCGGCCGCCGGCGGCGTGACCGCGGGCGCCGGAGTCGCGGTAAAAGGCGCCGCGCTCGTCGCGGCGGCCGCCCTGGCCGTGGGCGGAACGATCACCGTCAATCACATCGCCGACGGCCACCCTGCCACGACGCGCGCGCCCCCGATGCTGGGCGCGACGCTCGCCTCCACCGCCACAACTCACGCGCAAGACACGGCGCCGCTGTCGACGCCGCCACGACCAGTACTGCGCAGCACGCCCTCAACCGCTCGTCGGTCCGCTCACCCTGGATCACCGGCAGCAGAGTTCGCGCCCGCACCGCGGCCTCGCGTCCTCACGCCGCGCAAGCAACGCACTGGTGGCGGCAGTGCCACCGGCGAGTTCGCGCCATGATCGACACGGAGGAGCGCTGCTCCGATGTGGAGCATCTGCGCGGTGAGGTGTGCTGGGCGTTGGCCGGACCGATCGAAATCGCAGTAGGGCAATCATTTGCGGCTGTGTCGCTGCGAGCCACCCCAGGTATGGCAAAATGCGGGGTCGCCAGGGCAACGCACACCGCGTCTGCCCTGTTTCACTGCGAGCGAATGGAGACTCGATGCTGATCAACGAACTGAGCAAGCGGGTCATACCGTTTCGTCCGCACGACGCCAAGCGCATTGGCGAAGGGTCGTTCTACATCGACCAGATCATCTGGTTGAACGGCGACAACATCGAAATCGGCGAGAAGGTCGGGTTCAACTTCGGGTGTTACGTCAATGGTTTCGGCGGGCTCACAATCGGGGAGAACACCATTATCGGCCCCTACACGATGATCCACACCGCCAACCATGAGATGGCGACGGACCGGCTCATCCCCGAGCAGGGGTGGAACCTGGGCCCCGTCTCGATCGGCGCGGGTTGCTGGATCGGCATGGGCGTCTGCATTCTGCCAGGGGTCACCTTGGGCGACGGCTGCGTGGTCGGCGCCGGGAGCGTGGTCACCCGTGATGTCGAACCGTATTCGATCGCTGTCGGCAACCCGGCCAAGACAATCAAGAGCCGCGTGGCTTCGTGAGGGTCCTCTTCCTGCAGCGCCAACCGTGCGTGCGTGCACTCAAGTACGCGGTCTCGCTGCGCGGGGCCTGGCCCGAACTGGAATTGGGATTCGCCTACCAGGGGCGCACGCTTTCCGAGTTCTACGGAACCGGTGACGAGTTCTTTGACGGTTGGTGGAACTTGGGCGACGCCGCCCAGCCGATCAACGAGCTCCAGGCAGTGCTCGACGACTTCCAGCCAGACTTGATCCACAGCCACAACCTGCCCGATGTGCTGACCGTCCTGGCACTGCAACTCGTGGGCGATGCAATCCCGCTCGTCCACGACATCCACGATCTGCAAAGCCTGCGCTCGACGCCCTACCGCGATGGTTTTCCTGAACCCGTCGATCCGCTGGATCTCGAGCGGACTGCAATCGAAGGTTCCTCCGCCCTCATCACGGTCTCACCCGAACTCGTCGACGTCGTACGCGCGCGATATGAACTCCCCGAGCAGACGCTGGTCCTGGGCAACTTGGCGTTGCGCCGCGATCGCGCCGTCGACCTGCCGGCACGCGTCGGCAGCGAGCCTCCGCGGACGATCGTCTACGAGGGAAGCCTTGCCGCCGACGGTGGCCACTACGACCTGCGTGACATGTTCCGCGCCGTGGCCAACGCCGGCCTCTCGGTTGAAATCCACCCGTCACGCCGCGTTGAGGAATATGTCGAGCTGGCCGCGGAGTACGACGCCATCCGCTGCCACGACTCGCTCGATCCGGCGAGCCTGATGCGCACGCTTCCGCAGTACGACCTGGGCTGGGCGGGATTCAACGCCACGCTCAACGGAGCGCACCTGGACACGGTGCTGCCGAACAAGCTGTACGAATATCTTGGTGCGGGGCTTCCCGTGATCACTATGCGTGACCACCTCGCCCTGAGCCGTTTCGTGGACAGAGAAGGCGTCGGCGTCGTGCTGGACGACATCGGCGACGTCGCTGACGCGGTGCGTGACCTCGACATGGGAGCGCTTCGTCGCACCGTCGCCGAGAATCGCGATCGCTTCACCTTCGAGGCTCAGATCCCTGAGATCATCGAGCTGTACCGCGACTTGGCCGGCAGGCCGACACCTCTCGGCAGCGCCGTTGGTGTCTGATTCGCAAACAGGGCGGTGATTGTGCGCGCCGCGCGGTCGGGCTCGACGGCAAGGAAGCTCCGGAGAGAAGCACCGGCACCGCCAGAACGGCGACACTGACGTGGGGGCGAACGCCACAACGACACCGGTGAGCGCGAGCGAGACTGCCATCGCGACGAACTCTGCGGCACGTGTTGCGATCGAGCGCGTCGTGACCAGCACCAGCCAGGCGAACGTCGCCTCGAACGAGACGTCCCCCAACCACCGAAACAGCTTCTCCAACCACACCCGACGGAAGGTGCGCCTGGCCGGCCCGCGAAGGGACGGCATCAGGCGCGACATCCCGGGCAGATTCGGGACGCGATCGCGGTGACTGTCCCGCCTTGTCCCGCCTTGCCGCGCCAGACATGCTGCGCAGATGAAGCCTGACTCGATCCTCCCTCGTGGCAGCGGCGAGAACCCGAGCGGCGGGCTGTCTCCCCTGCTCGATCGCTCCACGACGTTCGAAGGGACCGCTGGCCGGTCCTCCGCCTACGGACGTGACCACAGCCCGACGTTGCAGGGGGCCGAAGCCACGCTCGGCGCGCTCGAGGATGCCACGGCGCTGGCATTTGCGAGTGGACTGACCGCCTGGACCGCGCTCTGCCAGACGATCCTCCGACCGGGTGATGTGGCCGCTATCCCGACCCGTGGCTACTACGGGGTCGAAACACACGCCCAGCTCCTGCTGGAGCCGTGGGGCATCGAGGTTCGTCGCTTCGACCCGGTCGAGTCGGGCTCCGTCGCCGGTGCCGCCATCGGGGCCCGACTCGTCCTCATCGAGACTCCGGCCAACCCTGACCTGCGGGTCATCGACATCGCGCGGATGGCCGACGTGACCCGCGCCGCAGGAGCACTGCTGGTCTGCGACAACACGGTCGCAACCCCCCTGCTGCAGCGCCCGCTCGATCTGGGGGCCGACATCGCCTGGCAGAGCGCCACCAAATATCTGGGTGGCCACTCGGATGTGTTGGCGGGCGTGCTCGCGACACGTGACACGGATCTGGCAGCCCGAATCCGTAACGTGCGCACCCACATCGGTGGAGCCCTCTCGCCCGATGCGGCGTGGCTTCTGGGTCGCGGCCTCCGCACGCTCGCCGTCCGCGTCGCGCGCCACTGTGAGACCGCGCTTGATCTGGCGAAGCGGCTCGCCGGCCATCCGGCAGTTCGGCGCGTCAACTACCCCGGCCTCCCCCACCATCCAGAACACGAGATTGCTGTCGCTCAGATGACCGGTGGCTTCGGCGGTTTACTCTCGTTCGAGCTGGCCGACGCCGCTGCAGCCGATCGGGTCATCGGATCGCTGACGATGATTCACGGCGCGACCAGCCTCGGCGGCGTCGAATCATTGATCGAACGCCGCAGCCGAATCGAACCCGAGGGGCGCGTCGCTGCTGGTCTACTCCGCCTGTCCGTCGGCTTGGAGAACGTCGACGACCTGTGGAACGACCTGCGCGCTGGACTGGACCCACTGAAGCGCTGATCCCAACTCCGCGCACTGCCCCGCGACCCGCCGACCCCCAACCTGTACCTGCTACCGGGCCGATCGCGAGCGGTTGAACAACTATTTGGCGCGGGTACCGACGGTCAATCGTTACATCGCGGTGCGTGATTTGTGATGTTTTGTCACAGGTGTGTGCACTCCTGTGACAGGCGCAGGAGCGGCTGCATACGCGCATCACAGGCGCCAGAGAGTCAGTGGCGACGGCCTTCATCGGGGCGGCATGCCTATCGGAATGTCCCGGGGGGAACGGGACTTCCTGTGCGGTGACCGGGGCCGGGCGGGTCCGCAGACCGCCCGATCTCAACCCCAGCCGTTAGTACCGGTAGTGGTCAGGTTTGAAGGGACCCGCGGCGCTGATGCCGAGGTAGTCGGCCTGGTCCGGAGTCAGCTCGGTCAGACGCACACCAAGCGCATCCAAGTGCAAGCGGGCGACCTTCTCGTCCAGGTGCTTCGGCAATGTGTGAACCTGACGTCCATAGTCACGGTTCTTGGTGAACAGCTCGATCTGGGCGATCGTCTGGTTGGTGAACGAGTTGGACATGACGAAGCTGGGGTGACCGGTCGCGTTGCCCAGGTTCAGCAGGCGTCCCTCAGACAACACCAGGATCGCGTGCCCATCCGGGAACACCCACTTGTCGACCTGGGGCTTGATGTTGATCTTCTCGACGCCCGGGAAGTCGGTCAGGCCCGCCATGTCGATCTCGTTGTCGAAGTGGCCGATGTTGCCGACGATGGCCTGGTGCTTCATCTTCGCCATGTGGTCGGCGGTGATGATGTCCTTGTTGCCGGTGCACGTGATGAAGATGTCGGCGATGCCGACGACGTCGTCGAGCGTGTTGACCTCGTAGCCCTGCATCGCGGCCTGCAACGCGCAGATCGGGTCGATCTCGGTCACGATCACCCGGGCACCTTGGCCCTTGAGGGACTCGGCGCAGCCCTTGCCGACGTCACCGAAGCCGCAGATGACCGCCACCTTGCCGCCGATCATCACGTCCGTCGCGCGGTTGATGCCGTCGATCAGCGAGTGCCGGCAGCCGTACAGGTTGTCGAACTTCGACTTGGTCACGGAGTCGTTGACGTTGATCGCGGGGAACAACAACTCCTCGCGCTCGGCGAGTTGGTAGAGGCGATGCACGCCCGTGGTCGTCTCCTCCGTGACGCCCTTGATACCGGCGGCAATGTTGGTCCACCGCTTGGGGTCCTCCTGAAGTGACCGGTTGAGCACCTCGAGGATGACGTGGAACTCCTCGGAGTCGGCCGTCGACGGGTCGGGCGCCTGACCGGCGCGCTCGTACTCGACACCCTTGTGGACCAACAGCGTCGCGTCGCCGCCGTCGTCCAGGATCATGTTGGGGCCGCCGCCGTCCGGCCACAAGAGCGCCTGCTCGGTGCACCACCAGTACTCCTCGAGCGTCTCGCCCTTCCAGGCGAACACCGGAACGCCCTGAGGATCGTCCACCGTGCCGTCAGGGCCCACCGCGACCGCTGCGGCGGCGTGGTCCTGCGTCGAGAAGATGTTGCAGCTGACCCAGCGCACGTGCGCGCCGAGCGCGACCAACGTCTCGATCAGCACCGCGGTCTGGATCGTCATGTGGAGCGACCCCATGATTCGCGCGCCCGTCAGCGGCTTGGACTCGCCGAACTCATTGCGCATGGCCATCAGGCCCGGCATCTCGTGCTCAGCGAGTTCGATCTCCTTGCGCCCGAACTCGGCGAGCGAAAGGTCAGCCACCTTGAAATCGGCAGCGGGTGTGGCGGCAGTCGTCAATGCAATCTCCTCGTCGGGCGACGGTTCTCGGTGTGTGACAGCGGGCCCTTGCGCCATGTTCAGCGCGGCCGCGAGCGCGACCAGCAGGTTAGCACCGGCCCCGTCAACCCCGTCTGCTGCACCGGTCCCCCGCCCCGGAGACTACGAGCCGGCGAGCGCTGGGACCGTGACCTCGGGGCTCGTCCATTTGACCCGGTTTCCGGACCGGGTCGGGCCGTCCCACGTCGCTCGCAGGGTGACCGACTGAGCCGGCCGAACGCTCATCGCGAACGTTCCGTCGGCCGCGGTCTTGACCGTCGTCAGCCGACGCCAGGTGTCACCCGATTTCCATTCGATCTGCACCCTGGTCCGACCGATCGTTGCCCGGGCCTGCCCCACCAGGCGCGCCGCCTTGCGCGTCACGGCATCAATCGCCAGCGGCAGCGCATACGCCGCGAGGCCTGGC
Organism: Actinomycetota bacterium; assembly: GCA_031366605.1. Classification (GTDB taxonomy): domain Bacteria; phylum Actinomycetota; class Thermoleophilia; order Miltoncostaeales; family Miltoncostaeaceae; genus CALMEC01. The sequence continues at coordinate 18,908 of JANLOO010000048.1, forward strand.
TTGGCGACGCCGTTGACGTCGAGCAATCCCGACTTCCATTTTTCGTGATCGTGCAAGAAGTAGTAGACCGTCAGTTGGACGCGCGGGTTGGTCCGTGTGCGTTCGAACGCATCGGCGATGTACGCCGCTTGCTCCTGCGGCGTGAAATGCTTGGGGTACTCGGGAACAGCTTCAGTCCCAAAGCCATACTCGGTCAACCAGACCATTTTGCCGCGCAAATAGGTTCGATCGATGGTCTTCGTCAAGACATCGAGGTTGTAGAGATCGAGATAGCCGCGATTGGGCAACGTCGTTTCGCGGGGCTTCGTCGCCGGATACGGATGGTGGCTCACAACGTCCATCGGCGGCTGCAGCCCGGGCGCGTCGAGTGCCATCAGGAAGTCATCGGCTTTGATCCGATTGGGCTTCGTGGGTTGTTTCGCCACACGGCACGACACCCCGCAGCGATCACCGTTTGGCGCTGTGACACCGCCTGCGATGACCGCGCTGGGCGCAGCGGACTTGACACCTGCGTAGAAGCTCTTCTGCAAGTCCGAATAAGTCTGCGGTGAGGTTGCGACCCAGCGTTCGCCTCGCCGTTCGTACTGCGGGTAGAGGAACAGCTTGATGTTGGGCTCGTTCCACCCCTCCCACCTGCGCACGCCGCGGGGCGCAAACCGCGCTGCCGCCGCGGTCGCGAACGCGCCGAACGCCGCCGGGTCCCTCGGTCGGATCGCGAAATCGAACACGCCCTGCTCGGGTGGCCGCACAGTCGGGTCTCTGGCCCAATCGGGGGTCCCGTACACCGCGAACATCACCTCGAGCTTGTGCGCTTCAGCGACGTCGAGCACCCGGTCATATGCCTGCCACCGGTACGCAGGGTCCTGGGGGTCCGTCGGGTTGGCCGGCCGCGTCGGCGCAACCTCCGACCACAAAAGGTCGATGCGCACAAGGCTCGCGCCGCTCTCGGCCATCGTGCGCAACCGCTCCGTGGGGTCCTGGCCAGGCTTGGCGACGGTGTCGTCCTGAATCCCCGCGACCGGCGACGTCTGCGCGGTTTCGACGGTGAACGGCGGACCCTTGTGGTTCCCACCGCAGCCGGCGAACACGCCTGATGCCATGGCCAGGACGATCAGACTCCAGCGGTACATTCGGGCGGGAATCTCGGGCGTGGCAGGGCGGCGCAGCACGGTGGGCACGATACCGACCACCTGATGACATCACGCACTCAGGCGGGTACGCGGGGCGCAGCCGCGGCCGTCGTGGAACACTCCCGCGGATGAGTGCGACCGTCATCCTCGGCCTGGTGTTCGCGTTGGTGACGTCGCTGACCGCGGTGATCGCATTCCTGATGAAGCACCGCGGCGTTGTCGCCGCCCCTGCCGTTGACCTGCGGCGCCCCGTCAGGACATCGCTCGCCCTGTTTCGGTCCAGGTGGTACCTGCTGGGGATGCTGGTCGCCGTGGGCTCGTGGGGCTTCCACGTCGCGGCGTTGGCGGTGGCGCCGATCTCGTTGGTCCAGGCCGTCATCGCGGGCGGCCTGGTGTTCCTGACCGCCTTGGCCGATCGACTGTTCGGACTCCGCGTCACGCGCCGCGAGGTCATCGGCGTGGTATTGGCCGCCGCGGGACTCGCAATCCTGGCGGCAACGCTTGATGGTGGCGCTGACTCCGCTCACGACCACTACCGCACCGCGACCCTCGTCATGTACGTCTCCGTGCTCATCGGACTGGGTTTGGCGGCTGCGGCCTGGGCGCGCACCACCCCAATCGGTGGTCCGCTGTTGGGCATCGCGACCGGCTGCCTGTGGGGTGCGTCCGACATCTGCATCAAGGCGCTCGCAGGCGGCTTGGCCGGGGACACGTTCGCGACGCTCACGCATCCACTCGTCCTGGTCATCGCCGCCGCGTCCCTCGCGGGTGTCGCCATCTCGGCGCGCAGCCTGCAAGTCGGACCGCCCGTCGCCGTCATCGCGATGACGACGGCCGCCGGAATCGTCAGCACCATCGTCGCCGGAGTCGTCGTCTTCGGCGAGCGGCTCCCTGACTCGACCGGCGGGATCGTCCTGCGCGTGCTTGCATTCGGCCTCGTGGTCCTCGCTGCAACGCTCACCCCGCCTGCGGCGATGCCCGACGCGGTCGGGCACTGATGGATCCTGATGACGACTGGGGGACCTTCCTTCGAACCGAAGGCGCCAAGGCACTCGAGTGGGCCGCGGGGTATCTGGACCGCGTCGGCGAGCTGCCGGTCCTGCCGTCGGCGTCGCCCGGCCAGATCCGCGCCGCCCTTCCTTCCGCACCGCCGGTCGAGGCCGAGTCGTTCGACGCGATCCTGGCGGACCTGGACATCTTGCTGCCCGGTGTCACCCACTGGCAACACCCGCGGTTTTTCGCGTACTTCGCGACCACGGCCTCGCCGCCGGGGATCATCGCCGAGCTGATCGCCGCAACCCTCAACCAGGTGGCATTCATCTGGCGAACTTCCCCCGCCGCAACCGAGCTGGAATACCTGGTCGTGGACTGGCTGGCCGATCTGCTCGGACTGCCGCCGGAGTGGCACGGGCACATCGAGGACACTGCGTCGACCTCGACGATCGCCGCACTTGCCGCTGCCCGGCACGCCACAGGCCGCCGCGTGATCGTCTGCTCCGAGCATGCGCACTCATCGGTCGACAAGGCCGCGCGGCTGCTGGACATGCAGATCCGCAAGGTGCCCGCCGATACGGCGTTCCGGATGCGCTCGGACCTGTGCGCTGAGGCTGTCGCAATGGGAGACGTCGCCGCGGTCGTCGCAACCGTCGGGACGACCTCGACGACATCCGTCGACCCGGTCGAGGCCATCGCCGAGATCACGCACGCCGCCGGAGCGTGGCTGCACGTGGATGCCGCGTATGCCGGATCCTCGTGGGTCTGCCCGGAGACGCGCTGGTCGGCCGCCGGCATCGCGGCCGCCGACTCACTCGTGGTCAACCCACACAAGTGGCTCTTTACGCCGATGGATTGCTCGGTCCTGTGGACCAGCCGACCGGACGCCCTGCGCGAGGCATTCAGCCTGGTGCCCGAGTACCTGCGCACCGACGACGACGCCGACAGCCTCAGCGACTACGGCCCCGCATTGGGACGGCGATTCCGGGCCCTCAAACTGTGGGCGGTGATCCGCGCATACGGTCGGACCGGCCTGCAGCGTCGGATCCGTGCGGCGATCCGCCTGGCGGCGTTGTTCGAGGGGTGGGTGGGTGATGCGCCCGGTTGGCAGCTGTGCGCCCCGCGTCCGTTCTCGGTTGTGTGCTTTCGGATGGATGGCAGCGACCAACACAACGCCGTGCTCATGGATCGCGTCAACGCCACCGGCGAGATCTTCATCTCGCACACCAAGCTCGAGGGGCGCTACGTCCTGCGCCTGGCAATCGGACATGAGCGGACGCGTGAGGCCGACGTCCTTCGCGCGTGGCAAGTCATTCAACGCGAAGCGGTTCACGTGACGACGTCGTCGACCGGGTGACAGACTCCACGACATGAGCGCGAGTCCCACGATCCGGGTCATCGGTGTGCCCATGGACTTGGGTCAATCGCGGCGAGGCGTCGACATGGGACCATCGGCCATTCGGCACGCGGGCTTGCATGAGCGACTGCGGAGCCTGGGGTACGTCACCGAAGACGCCGGCAACGTCGACATCCCCGAGCGTGCGACGTTGGCAGCACACCCCGACCGGTCGTTCATGTCGGCCGTCGTCGATGGCTGCTCGGCCGCGTACGACGCCGGGGCACAAGCCATCACGGACGACCGCTTTCCGATCTTCCTGGGCGGCGACCACTCGATGGCCGCCGGCACCGTGGGCGGGGTTTCCGCCGCCGGCCCGATCGGCCTGTTGTGGATCGACGCGCACGCCGACGCCAACACACCCGAAACCTCACCGACCGGCAACATCCACGGCATGCCGCTGGCGGCGCTGATGGGCTTGGGTGCGCCGTCGCTCGTCCACGTGGGGCGTCCGGGACCCAAGATCCCGTTCGCACGGATCGCGCTGATCGGTCTGCGCGACGTGGATGCCGGCGAGCGGCTGCTCCTTCGCGATCACGGGGTGGCGGCGTTCACGATGACCGACGTGGACGAACACGGCGCCGGCGATATCGCCCGGCGGGCGTTGACCCACCTGTCCGGTGTCGAGCGTCTGCACGTCAGCCTCGATATGGACGTGGTCGACCCGCTCGAGGCCCCGGGCGTCGGCACTCCTGTCCCCGGTGGACTGACCTACCGCGAAGCGCACCTGGTCATGGAGGTCATCAGCCGCGACGGCCGCGTCCGGTCCGCGGACCTGGTCGAGGTCAACCCCATCTTGGACGAGCACAACCGAACCGCGGAGATGGCCGTCGAGCTGATCGCCTCATTGCTGGGCAAGTCGATTCTGTAGCCGCCGCGCCCAGGATCTGCTCGGCCTGATCGGTCACGTCACCGGCACGTGGAGGCCGCACTCGGTCTTGCCCCGACCGGACCAACGGCCTTCGCGACCGTCGCCGGGCATCGTGCAGTACGTGCAGCCGATCGAGGCGTAACCCTTGTCGTGGAGTTGGTTGTACGGCAAGCCGTGCTCGCGGATGTAGGCCCAGCAACGCTCGTCGTCCCAATCGGCCAGCGGGTTTGCCTTCCACATGGCACGCGTCTGGTCCCACTCGAGCTTCGGTGCGTTGGCACGCGTCGGTGATTGATCGCGCCGCACGCCGGTGATCCAGCAATCGCGGCCCGCCAGCGCGCGGGCCAAGGGCTCCACCTTGCGGATGGCGCAGCAGCGGTCCGGGGCCGTCTCCCAGAGGTTCGGTCCGTGCTCGGCGGCCTGCCTTCCCATTGACAGCCCTTCGAACACCTCGATCGTGGTGGCGTACCGCTCCTCGACCTGTTGCCAGTAGGCATACGTTTCGGGAAACAGGACGTGCGTGTCGAGCGCGAACACCCGGGCGGAAGGATCAGCGGTCAACAACATGTCCAGCAGTACCGTCTCCTCTTTTTGGAAGGAGCAGGCAAGCACCAGGCCCTGGCCGAACCGCTCCGCCAGCGCACCGATGAGGTCGACGGCGGCGAGCGACTCGACATCACGATCTCCGAGTGGCGGGGCATGTGCGTCAGTCGTCGTCATACCCCACACGGTACCAGGGCCCTACGCATCCTCCTGGGCCAAGCCCAAGGGTCGTGCTGAATGCGGCGCAGAGAGGCCCCGCGTAGACTCGGCTTCTCGCAACAAGGAGCGTGGAATCCCATGGCCGAGGTACGTTCGAAACCTGTCCCGACAGCCCGGCGGGTCACGTCGCTGATCAATGGGAAGCCGTATCGCCAACACATCCTTCGCGTCGAACGATCGACCAATCCGGCAAACGTGGCCGATGTCGTCGCCGAGGTCGCGCTGGTGCGGCCCGAGGGCGTTCTTGCCGCGTGTCGCGCCGCCAAAGCGGTGCAGGCATCGTGGGCGGCAACGCCCCCACCCCGCCGGGCGCGGGTCATTCAGCAGGCCGGTCGTCTGGTCGAGGCCAACAAAGAATCCTTGGCGCGCCTGCTGACCCGCGAGATCGGCAAGCCCTACGTCGAGTCCCTGGGCGAGGTCCAGGAGATCATCGACCAGTGCGACTTCTTCGTCGGTGAGGGTCGCCGTCTGTATGGCCAGACCGTACCGAGCGAAATGCAGGACAAGCAGCTGTTCACCTACCGCATGCCGGTCGGCGTGTCGTTCATCATCACGGCGGGAAACTTTCCGGTGGCGGTACCCGCCTGGTACATCGTCCCCGCTTTGGTCTGTGGCAACGCGCTCGTATGGAAGCCCGCGGAGTACACGCCTGCCTTGGCGGACGCACTCGCGTCGCTCTTCCTCAACGCCGGTCTGCCCAAAGGCGTGCTGCAGGTCGTCCATGCCGACGGGCCCTCGACATCGGCCGGCCTCGAGATGGCGCTGGCCGAAGGCCTCGTCGGCAAGGTGGGCTTTACCGGTTCGACCGCCGTCGGCCAGAGCATCGGCGAGCTGTGCGGGCGGCACCTTCAGAACCCGTGCCTGGAGCTGGGCGGCAAGAACCCACTGGTCGTCATGCCCGACGCCAACCTGGACCTGGCCGTCGACGGCGCGATCTTTTCGGGGTTCGCGTTCGGCGGCCAACGCTGCACGTCGCTCGGCACGGTCTTCTGCCACGCCAAGGTCCACAAGGAGTTCGTCAAGCGGTTCGCGGCCGCCCTTTCGCGTGCCAAGCTGGGCGACCCCACCAAGAACGTGCTGTTCGGCCCGCTGATGCACGAGCGCTTCCAGACGCGATTCTTGGAGTACTTGGACATGATCCAGCCCCACCACACGGTCTCGGGCTCGACCGGCGTCGGCAAGATCACTCGTGCCAACCCGCGCACGGGCTTTGTCGGCAACCCCGCCAAGGGACTGTTCGTGCACCCGACGATCGTTGACGGCATCCGCCCCGAAGACGACCTGTACTTCACCGAGACATTCGGACCCCTCGTCGGGGTGGGCAGGTTCTCGACAATGGATGAGGCGATCGCCCTTGCCAACGGACACGGCTACGGGCTGTCGTCGGCGATCTACACCAACACGCCCCAGTGGGCATTCCAGTTCCGCGCCGGGATCTCGGCGGGGATGCTCTCGGTCAACAACTCGACCGCCGGTGCCGAATCGCACCTGCCCTTCGGCGGCAACGGCAAGTCAGGAAACGGCGGCCGTCAATCGGGGATGTGGGTCCTCGACCAGTTCACCCGCTGGCAGTCCATGAACTGGGATTACGCCGGCCACCTGCAACGCGCCCAAATCGACGTCGAGGACGTGCCTGCCGACCTTTCCTTCCGTCTGCGCGCCTGACGACGCCGGACCTGCTCCAACCCCGCGATATCCGGGCGCGGGAGTACCCTTTCGCTCGATGAACCGAGGTACCCCTCACTCCGGCGAGCCGTCGGAACCTGGACTGCGCGCCGCGACATTCGCTGAGAAGCAAGTGCCGGTCGCGTCGCCGGATCCTGACGGTCCTCACGAAGTGGACACGCCACAACAGGCAACGACTGCAATCGGGGCCCATTGGCAGGTCTTGGCTCGGGTGGCAACGGGGGTCGCGGTCCTCACGGCGCCGCTGTTCTTCCTGCTGCTGTACCGGTTCATCGGGTGGGGTTTGGCCCCGTCCATCGTGGTGACGGTGCTCGGAGTGTTCGCCTTCCGCGGCCTCGTGGACATCATGACCCGCGCGTTCATTCCAACGCCGAGCGGGTTCGGTGCGGACGCCACCCTCAAAGCTGCGGATATCACCGCACGGCGCCGAGCGTGGTTCTGGCGATATTGGTACCGCGTCGCCGCCTGGCTCGCACTGTTGTACCTGGCCGCCGCCACCATCGTCTATGTGGTCAACGCCGCGCAGGGCGCAACCAGCGTCGCCGATGCGTTACGCGCGCCGCTCAACATGGTGGGCGACCAGATCGGAACAACTGACAAGCAACTGCAACTTGTCGGCATCGTCCTGACCGTTGTCGCGCTGTTCGCATTCAACGCGATCATTTTTCTTGGCCCCTTGATGTACGCGGGAATCAAACAGATCAAGCGGTTCGAACCCGGTGATGCCAACTGGGGCGTCAAGCTCAGCGACATCCGCGGCCAGGACACCCCCAAGGAAGAGGTCCGCAAGATCGTGGCCTTGTGGGAGGCGGGCGACCAGTTTGAGCGCGCCGGAGGCAAGCGTGAACGCGGCGTGTTGTTCCTCGGAGCACCCGGTACGGGCAAGACGATGCTCGCCAAGGCGATCGCCTCGGGATTCAACTGTCCATTCGTGTCCGTCCCCGGAACCGCGATGTCGCAGACGTTCGTCGGAATCGACGTCATCTTGGTCAAGTGGATGACGTGGCGTGCTCGCAGCCTCGCCCGTAAGTGGGGCGGGCAATGCCTGATCTTCATCGACGAGATCGATGCCGTCGCAGGGCGTCGGTCGAGCCTCGGCGCATCCGTGACACCGCACACCCAGAGCATTCACGATCACTGTTTCTACGGGCCGATGGGCGCCCTCAACCCTTCTGGGGATCTCATCGTCGAGAGCGAGGCCTGGAGAGAACGTCTGTTTCGCGAACGTGCGCCCGGCCCCGGGGCCACCTACCCGGCGCCCATCCAACGCGTTGCCGACCGCGTTCGCGAGTTCGTCATGCCGGGGATGGGTGGAAGCGGACATGGGGCGCTCCAGCAACTGCTCATCGAAATGGACGGGGTTACCCAGGTTCCCGCCCTCCAGCGGTTTTTCGTCAACCGAATCAACACGTTCCTTGACGCGACGTATCTCATTCCCGCAACCGTCGCAGGCAAGTCGCTGCGATTGCCGCCGGTCAAACCCACGCGGGAGCAGCTCTACTTCATCGGCGCCGCCAACGTGCCCTGGGAGTCGCTGGACCCCGCGATCACGCGTCCCGGACGCATGGGTCGGGAGGTGCAGTTTCGCACGCCCGACAAAGACGGCCGCGCCGACATCATCGACCTGTACCTGGGCAAAGTCGCACATGACGCCGAACTGGACGGCACGACCCGGCGCGAGGAACTCGGTCGCATCACGATGGGCCATTCGCCGGCCATGATCGAGCAGGTCTGCTCATTGGCACTGACCTACGCGCATGGACGCGGCAAGGCCCAACTCGATTGGCAGGATCTGCTCGAGGCGATCGTGGTCGTCGAATACGGATTGGAGAGCGGCTTTCGGTTCATCCCCGAAGAGGCCCGCGCCATCGCCGTTCACGAAGCCGGACACGCGGTCACCGGCCACGTGTTCATGAAGGATCGCATGTCGACGCGCCTCACCATCAAGCCACGTGCGGGATCCGGTGGCCACCACGCGATGCGGGAGATCAACGAACGCTTCGCACATTGGCAGCACGAGAAGTTTGCCGATCTCGTCTGGACCCTCGGTGCGATGGCCGCGGAGCGGGTGTTCTACGGCGAGACCGGACAAGGGGTCGGCGGCGACATCGCGGGCGCAACCTGCGACGCAGCATTCATGGTTGGCACCTGGGGCATGGCGCCTGATCGCCCAGATCTGAGCAGCCGATTCCCAACCGCCGCGGAGGCGGAGATCGCTGAACGCAAGCTGATGCGACGATTTGAGCAAGTTGGCACGCGGATCATGAACCGGGCGAGCTCCGGCAGTGCGTTTGAGGGCGATCCAGTCGCCTCAGTGCTCGCTGACGCGGCGAAACGCGCGATGGTCGCTCAGTTTCTCGGGCAAGCCTTCCTGACGGCGTATTGGTTCGTCAGCCACAACAAGGATGCAACGGAGCGCGTCGCCGAGGTACTCGTCGAGAAGCGGGAACTGTTCGGCAACGATGTCATCGCCCTGCTCGACAGCGTCAACCTGACCATGCCCGACAACGACCCGCTGGACGAGGCGAATTGGCCAAGAATCTAGAGTCCGGTCCCAGCCCCATGGGGTCGGTTTCGGCCACGACCTTCACACGACGGTTCCGTTTGGCCTACGTCGCATTGGCCCTCGTCGTTCTCGCGACTGCCGGCCTGACCTGGCTCCTCGCCACGCAGACCGATCGTCCCGCTCCGTTCTCGTCGTTCACGACGAAGGACGATGATCCGGTCAAGCGTGCCCAAGAAATCGCGACCTACGTCGAGGGGCGCTACCTGGCCGCCCCTGACCAGACGCCCTTGGTACGAGTCGATGCCGGCGAGGACGACACACCGAGGCTCCCGCCGGCGCAACAGGTGGTGGCGGTCGGCACGAACCCGCCTGGACTCGTGTCCTACGAGTATGGCGGCGTCCTCTTCTTCCGGATGTGCGCAGCCGGGCCCGACTGTGCGCTCGGCCCCGACCAGAGCCGTGATGTCCTCGCGCCGATCCTGGCGCAGGAAGCGCACGAGTTGGCGCTGTACGGTCTGAAGTACGTGCCGGAGGCGGACTTCGTCATCACGATCCTGCCACCGGGGTTCATCAGCGGCGCCGACTCCAAGAGCCTTCCACGCGCGGTCCACTTCTCCCGGCGCTCCGATCTCGACGAGGAGCTGGACCAGCCGGTCGCCACCACCCTTCCGGGCGCGCCCCCGACACCGGCGACGCTGACCCCGGCACAAGCCACACGCATCGAGTCCCAGGCCGCGAAAACCCGCTACACGCTCACCTCTGGGGTGGACGCCGCCAACACGCAGAACATCTACACGCTGACGCCGCTCTTCTAGTAGCCGCGCTACTCCCCACCCGTGGCCTCCGGCCCGCCGCTGCGGGCGAGTTTGCGGGCGACATGGTCCTCGACGAGCAGCAGGTTGGCCTCGCCGGCCCGACGAACCACCTGTTGCAATTGGGTCATCGTCGCGACCTCTTCGACCTGCTCGGTCACAAACCAGTGCAGGAACGTCTCGGTCGCGTAGTCGCTGTGCTCGCGCGCCAGACCCACTAGGGCGTTGATGTTGCGCGTCACCGCGATCTCCCAGTCCAACGCCGCGCTGACCGCATCGTCGGCGCTCACAAACGACGCGCGTGGCGCCTCGACGCCCGGCACTCCGAGCGTCGCACCGGCATCCTGGATGTAGCGCCAGAACTTCATTGCGTGCACATGCTCTTCGGAGGCTTGGGTCGCGAAGAACCCGGCGAGTTCCGGCAGCCCCTCCTGGTCGAACCATCCCGACAGGGACAGGTACTGGAAGTGGGCGCCAAACTCCCTGCCCATGTGCACGTTGAGCGCGTCAGCCACGTCCTGCGTGATCATTGTGCCTCCCATTGTTGGCCTTGCCGTACGCTACTCGCCGCCTTCGTCTTTGCGCCCAGTCTCCGGAAGCCGCACCTCGCTCGCTTGGATCTCGGCGCCGAACCCGCGACTGGCAAGCTGCCCGCGTAGTGCCTCGAGGGCATCCGGCTCGCCATGCACGAGACGAAACGACGCACCCGGACCGGCGCCCGACGCCCAGTCGAGCAGCTCGGTGCGGTCGGCATGGGCCGACAGGCCACCGATCGTGACGACCCGAGCCTTGAGTCTGACGGTCTCGCCCATGATCTTGACCTCGGGCCGTCCATCGACGAGTAAGCGTCCCAGTCCCCCCGTGGGCTGAAAGCCGACGATCATGACCGTCGTGTGCGTGTCGTCCAGGTGCGCCTGCAGGTGATGCAGAATGCGACCGCCGGTCATCATTCCCGACCCTGCGATGATGACCGCCGGCTCATCGGACGCGTTGATCTTCTTCGAGTCCTCGACGGTCTTGGTGTAGGTCAGACGTGCCGGCGCGAACGGGTCCTTGCCGGTCGCCGCGATCTGGCGGACGTTGTCGGCCATCTCGTCCATACACGCCTGGTAGACGTCCTCGACGCGGTCCGCCAACGGTGAGTCGACGTAGACCGGCATGGGCTCGATCTCGCCTGCCTCCTCCAGCCGGGCGATGTGGAACAGCACGTCCTGCGTGCGCTCCAGCGCGAACGAGGGGATCAGGATCTTGCCCTTGCGCCGGTGGGCTTCGCGCAGCACCTCGGCAAACTCCGCGATCGTCGCGTCGAAGTCACGGTGATCGCGATCGCCGTATGTGGACTCGATCAACACCAGGTCTGCGACCGGACATGGCGTGGGGTCCGGAAGGACGTCCTTGCGGGCGTTGCCGATGTCACCACTGAAAACGATCCGTGTACCGCCTACGTCGACAAGGAAGCCCGCCGAGCCGGGAATGTGACCTGCCACCTGCGGGGTGACTGCGAGCCCCGCGACCTGCGTGGTCTGGCCGTAGTGCACCTCCTTGAACAGCTCCAACGCCCGGTGGACGTCGTCCTCGTCGAAGAGTGGCTCCTCGGGAACCCTGCCATGACGCTTGTCGCGGGCGGCGTCCTCCGCCTGAATCTTGGCGCCGTCGAGCAGCAGGTGCTCGGCGAGCATCTTGGTGGCCGGCAGCGCGTAGATTGGCCCCGCGTAGCCGCGCTTGACGAGCAGCGGCAGACGCGCGGCGTGGTCCATGTGCGCGTGCGTCAGGAGCACCGCGTCGATCGCCCCCACATCAAACCCGAACGGTTCGCGGTTGAGGGCGCCGAGCGCAGCGGATCCCTGAAACGCGCCGCAATCGACGAGCACGTTGACGCTGCCCGTGTCGAGGAGGTGACACGACCCTGTCACCGTCATCGCCGCGCCGTACGAACGCACCTGGGGTCCGTCGCTCATTCGCTGTCCTCGTTCCGCTCGTTTTCGAGTCGTCGTACCCGCTCGGCACGACTCGCCACCACGAGGAGCCCGGCCAAGATCGCGCCCCAGAACACCGCGTACGCGATCGCCCGCCCCATGGGTTGGTTGAACGGCCCCAGGTGGATCAGCAGCATCACGACAAACGCCACTGGAAACCCAATGGCCCCCTGCGCGCGTGCCGAGAGCGCTTCCCACCGTCGGACCAATGACGGGGGTGTTGCCACTATCCAGGGACCGCCTCGGAGTCGTATTGCACCAGGGACATCACGTCGTGGGCCGCCAATCGGGCCCTCCCCGGCAGGAACGTCAGCTCGACCACGAAGGCCGCTCCCGCGACGACGCCGCCCAGCCGCTCGACCATGTCGCACTTGGCCTGGGCCGTGCCACCGGTGGCAAGCAGGTCGTCATGGACCAGCACGCGCATACCGGGCTCGATCGCGTCCACGTGGATCTCGAGGGCGTCGGTGCCATATTCAAGGTCGTAGTCCTGACGCACCGTCTTCCAGGGCAGCTTGCCGGGTTTGCGCGCGGCTGCGAACCCCACACCAAGTGCACGCGCCACCGCGCCGCCGACGATGAACCCACGGGCTTCGGCGCCCAATACGATGTCCACATTGCGCGGACGGGCCCAGTCAGCGATGCCGTCAATGCAGGCGGCAAGACCTGCGGGGCTCCCGAACAGGGGCATCAGGTCATAGAAGAGGATCCCCGGCTTGGGATGGTTGGGGATCTTTCGAATCGCAGCGTCAATGTCGAAGGCCACTGGCACGGGCTCCCGGAGTTGATGTGGTCGGGTCACGGTTACGTGGAGATGATCTTGCGAAGCTCGGAGACGAGCATCAGGTGCCGCATGTGCGACGCGAACGCCGCAAGGTTTTCGAGTTCCTGAAGGGCCTCGTGCCGACGCTCTGGGTTCTTGGAGCGCAGCCCTGCGGCGAGCACCTGTTCGAGCAGACCGGCCTCGCGTTCGGCGGCGACGCGGAACAAACGCAGATGACGGGGCTCGACGCCAAACGCCGCAAGCTCCAGCGCCGTCTGCACCGTCTCGCGATCGGTGTCGGTGTAGTTGTCGGACTCGCCGTCGCCGATCAGGCCGAACTGTTGGAGCGCCTGGATCAACGAACGCGGCGCACCGGTCGACTCGACCAGGTCCTCAGCGGTGATACGCAGCGTCGGTGCCGGTTCGGTCAGGTTGGCGCGCTTGAGCTGCCGCGCCTGGTTGGCAACGCTGAAACCGCCGGTCGCCGAGGTTTCGAGTTCCTGCCGGATGACGCGCAGCGGAAGGAACTCGTCGCGCTGCAGTCTCAAGATCGTACGCAGTCGCTCAACGTCACGTTGCGAATACTTGCGGTACCCACCAGGGCTTCGCTGCGGGGTGACCAACCGTTGGTCCTCGAGGAACCGGATCTTCGAGATCGACACCGACGGGAACTCCGCCTTGAGTTCCTCGCAGACGCGCCCGATCGTCAGGGCTTTCTCGCCGGGGTCCTGGACCGTTACCGATGGTGCGTCGCTCATGCGATGTACGCGAGTCGGAACTTGCCGATCTGCAGCTCGTCGCCGTCGGTCAAGGTCTCGGGTTCATCGATCCGTCGGCGATTGACGTAGGTGCCGTTGAGGCTCGCAAGATCCTGAAGCGAGGCAGTGCCTTCGCTTAACGTGATGACCGCATGGTTGCGCGAAACGGTCACATCATCCAGAAAGATGTCGCTTGCAGAGTCGCGTCCGATGGCGACGCGCTCGCCGGTCAAGTGGAAGACCTCACCTGACAGTCCACCGCCGGCCCGAACCGCCAGGGCGGGTCCTTCGATGACATGGCCGCCCAGTCCGCCGGAATCGTTGTCACCGACGCCGATCGAAAACGGGCCCGTGGTCTCGGCGGTGCCGCCTTCGACGTGCAGCAGCGCCCCGCACCGTTCGCAGTAGTTGTGTGCTTCGCTCTGGTGGAATCCGCACTCGGGGCAATACATCAGGTGCCTCCGTCCGGTCCGTCGAGGATCCGGTTGAGCTCCTCCACATCCAGCATGCTGAGCTCGCTCGGGCTCATCTCGGTCAGGCGGCGCATCAGCTCGGCACGGGCGAGTTCGATCTGTCCGTGCAGGAATCGCCGCTGGAACGAGATCTCGCGTTCGCGCCGCGTCAGACGATGGATCTCGGTCTTGAGGTCTCCATCGGTGAGCGCCGTCAGGTCCGGTGCAGGGACCGCCGGTTGCGCGTTTCCTTCATTTTCCAGGGTGTCCATTCGCGGAGAGCATACCCCAACGGCATCCAAACCTCATGTGGAGCCTGAGCTTTGCAGCTGTCGCGCGATACCCCATGCGTAGTTGACGAACGCTGCGACCGACACTGCGACGGCGATCCAGAAGTAGATATCGATCGCCCGGTTGTCGATCAAGAGCGCCAGCCCAACGGCGAACATCGCCATCCCGGAGCTGATCTTTCCGGCGGCATCTACCCTGAGCGCCACGCCCCGGCGTGTGAGGATGACAAACGCGACCACCGCGATCACATCCCTGGCGAGGATGATCGTGGGCCCCGGCCACGAGTATCGGTCGAGCGTGATCAGACCGACCAGGCCAACCGCCATGAGCATGCGGTCGGCGAACGGATCTGCGATCGCCCCGAACCTGGACTCCGCCCCGAGGCGTCGCGCGAGCTGCCCGTCGATGAAGTCTGTCACGCCGATCGCGCCGAAAAACCAGGCCGCCCTGGCGGACGTCGGCCCCGGATCGACCGCGAGGAAGTAGGCCAGTACCGGCAACGCCGCCAATCGCAGGCTCGTGATGGCGTTGGGCAGCCAATGCAGGCGCGTCGTGCTCGGTTTACCCACGTGAGTCGGGGCGAGAGGATTTGAACCTCCGACCGCCCGGCCCCCAGCCGGGTGCGCTACCAGGCTGCGCCACGCCCCGCGACGACTCCTACGCTACCACAGGGGAGCCGCTGCGCCGCCCCCCCAGACAACCACGCTTGCGGGCCTTTGGACCCGTGCCCAGAGCCTCGCGAAGAGAGCCACTTGACCGGAATCGTCACCGTCACTTGTGTCATGCGACGACACAGAGTCGTGACACTTGCGACACACCTTGGCGCCGAGATCGCATCGTCGGCATTGGGCACACCGCACGGCCAGCGCGATCCCGGGGTCGACCCCTCCACCAAACGGCCAGTTGACCACAAGGCCCGTGGCCACTTGTGTCGTGGGACGACACACATCCCAACACCGTGCCGGCAGGTGACGTGGAAGGGGCGGTATGACACCGGTCGGGCTTCGGCTGGGTCGACACACGCAGCGCCATCGCGTAGCCTTTCCTCGACGCAACGGCCGTAAGGGAGCATTCCATGGGTGAGGTCGTCTACCGCAGCACCGTCAAGATCGAACGGGAACAACCGCCGCTTCGTCGTGCGCACATCGACGTGACCGGTGAGTCGGTGCTGTTCGGTGTCCCCGGGGATGTCGGAGCGCACTACGGGTTTGCCGGCGATCACCCGGCGACCCGACACGCAGGCACGCTCGACTACATCATCGCCGCCGCCGGTGGTTGACTGACCGGAACCTTCGGAGGCGCGCTGGCAGCGCGTCAAATCAACTCAAGCGGTGACCGGCTCGTCGGAATCGCCGAGGGCGAGGTCGAGGAAGAGGACAAGGTCCTGATCCTCAAGCGCATCCACGTGACCTACCACCTGAAGCTCGAGGACCCCGACAAACGCGCGGCGGCCGAACGCGTCCTGGGTGCCCACGCAAAGTACTGCCCGGTTGCACGGTCCCTGATGCCGGCCATCGACATCACGACGTCGCTCGAGATCGAGCCGGTCTGAGTCAACGGCGCGCGAGCGGGCCGCGCATGACGAGGACTGTGTACAACGGCAGGTACTCGAGGCTCCGGTTGATCGCGAGCATCGGCGCGTTGGCCTCAACATTCTCTGTCCGCACCGCGGTGATGCCGATCCGCTGAGCACGAATGAGCTGCTCGAGCTTGAGCGCCCGTGCCACCCCGCGGCCTCGCGATGCCCGGGCGACGCCGGTGAACCCGTGCAGCGCGGTCCCAGGCAACGCGCCCATGCGCCAGAGGCTCGCGTACCCGACCACCATGTCGCCGGCAGCCAGAGCGATGATCGTGCAGTCTTCGATGACGCTGGGCGAACGAAACTCGGCCGTTCGCCAATGGTCGAAGTCGCCGGCCTCGTAGCTGTCGCCGTCTGCACCGGGTGAGTCCGCGATCGCCTCACACGCAACCGCATACACGGCGTCGTCAAGATCGCCGCGCTCAGCGAGCGTGACGAGGCGAACGCCGACGGGCGGCGCGGCGGCGGGCAGGTCAGCTCTTGCGAGATCGAGTTTCGACACCGACTCGCGGAACACCTCCGAGAACCCCCGCCGCATCCAGAACGCCGTCGCATCACCCTGACCAAGAACCAGAAAGAGGTCCAATCCGTCAAGTGCCCGAGCTGCGCACCACCGCGAGACAGCCCGGTAGAGGGCACTTCCGACGCCATACCCGCGGACGTCCGTAAGCACTCCGATGTCGGCCAGCGCGGTCGTCGCGTCAGGCGCCCAATGCTGGACTTCGACGTACGCGTACCCGGCGGGCTCCCCGTCGGAACGTGCCAACAAGGCCATGCAATCCGGCGGCAGACTCCAAGCGTGGAGCAACTCATCTGCCGTGTACGGATTGCGCGGATTGACCCGGTTGCGAACCTCGGCGTACACGGCGCGATCGGAATCGCACACAACCTCTGAGATCTCAAAGGTCATTGCCTGGAAGGATGCCAACCCGCCACGGGTGGCGTATCGACGACGGTGGCGATGGCCGTGTCGTCCCAAGCGTGACGAGCCCGCCGACACGCAGCAGCTCACCGACTTCACAGCCGATCCACACGGTGCGCCGCACGCCTACCCTCCCTGCGCGGCCGACTCCAGCTTGTTCTTCAGGTCGACCCAGCCGGCGCCGGTGTTGGGGAACCGTTTGATGCAGTCACCGATCTGCGTGGCCTGGCGCTTCGCGATCTCGCCGACGGTCGCCGGGGACCCGCCTGAGGCACCTGGAACCTCGGCATTGGGGTTGCGCTTGGCCTCGGCGGCGATGGTGTCGACCGCTTGGCGGACGTTGCCCGGCGCCGTTTGCCCGACCTTCTTGCAGTCGCCGCGGGTGGTGCTGTCCACAACGCCGAGCGTTGCGCGGGCGGTGTCGAGCTTCTTCTGGACGTCGTTCGTGACGCGCTCGACGTCGTCCTTCCACGGTGCGGTCCACACGACGCCGAATGTGCCGGCCACCAGCACGGCGATGACGAGCCACTTGATCACAGCGCGTCCCACATCTGGCGGATGGCGGCGGCAGCGCCTGCGAGCGGAATCTCGCGCTTCTCGCGGCCGCGACGGATCTGCACCTCGAGCGGTCCATCGGGCAGCGTCCGCTTGCCCACCGTCACGCGCACGGGACATCCCAAGAGCTCCGCCTCGATGAACTTCTGCCCCGGGGAGAGTCCGGCACGGTCGTCGTAGAGGACATCAAAACCGCCGTCGGTCAGCTCCTCGTAGAGCCGGTCGGCGAACTCGGCGGGCGGGGTGCCCGGGTCGCCGATCAGGACCAGGTGCACGTCGAACGGCGCGATCGACTTGGGCCAGACGATGCCGGCCTCGTCGTTGCCGTGTTCGATGGCTCCGGCGGCGATGCGGGCGGGCCCGATGCCGTAGGAGCCCATCGCGATCAACTGTTCCGTGCCGTCCTTGTCCAGGTACGTCGCACCGAGCGGTTCCGAGTACCTGGTGCCGAGCTTGAAGATGTTGCCGACCTCGATGACCGGTTCGAGCTCGAGCGGCACGCCCGAGACTGGGCACCCCTCCCCTGCCATGACCTCACGGATGTCCGCGGTCTCGGCCTGGAAGTCGCGTCCCAACATCACGCCGCGCAGGTGGACACCGGTGCGGTTGGCACCCGTCACGTAATGGCCGCGGGTGATCGACCCGTCGGCGACGATGCGAACGTTCTCCTGCACGCCGACGGGGCCGAGCGAGCCCGGATCGGCGCCGAACCACTGGACGATCTCCTCGGGGTGCGCGGCCCGGTACGTGCCCACCAGGTTGGTCAGCTTGACCGTGCTGACCTGGTGCTCACCACGGACGATTGCCAGGACCGGGCCGGCCTCGGTGACGACGACGACGCTCTTGGCCAGCACGGCCTCGTCGAGGTTTGCGAACTCGGCGAGTTGGGCGATGGTCGCGATACCAGGCGTGTCGAACGCCTCAGGCGCGCCTGGGTCGGGACCGAACGCCGGCTCACGAGCAACCGACGTCGCGATCTCGAGGTTGGCGGCATACGCATCGCTGCGCGCCACGACGTTCTCGCCGACCGCAGACGGGGCCATGAACTCGTGCGCGCCCGCGCCGCCCATCATCCCGACATCGCTCTCGACCATGTACCAGCGCAAGCCGCAGCGATCGAAGATGCGCCCGTAGGCGTCGCGATGGGCCTCGTAGCTTCGGTTGAGGCCGGCGTCGTCGCGGTCGAACGAATACGAGTCTTTCATGATGAACTCGCGCACGCGGAGCATGCCGCTCTTGGGTCGCGGCTCGTCGCGCATCTTGGTCTGCAGGTGGTACCAGCTCTGCGGCAGGTCGCGGTACGAGCGGATCTCGCGCGCGGCGTGCCACGTGACGATCTCCTCGTGGGTCATCGCCAGCACCATCTTGCGGCCGGTGCGGTCCTCGAGCCGGAACTGCTCGGACAGACCGTAACGGCCGGTCTGCTCCCAGATCTCTGCCGGATGCAAGACGGGCATGAAGATCTCCTGCGCGCCGATGCGATCCATCTCCTCACGGATGATCGCGTCGACGCGTTTGATGACCCGTAGGCCCAGCGGCATGATCGAGTACAGCCCCGACGCCAGCTGTCGTACGAGCCCCGCCCGCACCATCAGCTTGTGGCTGATCGCCTCGGCGTCCGCGGGCGCGTCCCGCAGCGTCGGCCAGAACCGGCCCGTCAGTCGCCACGATCCCCGCCGCGGTGCAGCCGCCATCACCCAGTCGTCAGAAGTCTCTTGGTCACTCATCGGCCGGGCACGCTAGCACCCGAGGCATGCGCAAACGTTCGCTCCACGTACTCCTCGACCATCGCCAGAAAGTCGTCGGCCAGCGTCGGTCCATCCAGTGTCCTGACCTTCTGACCATCCACGTACACCGGTGCGCGCGGCTCCTCTCCCGTGCCCGGCAGGCTGATGCCGATGTCGGCGGCACGACTTTCGCCCGGCCCGTTGACGATGCATCCCATGACGGCCACCTTGAGTGTCGCCGCCCCCGGTCGCTCCACGCGCCAGACCGCCATGCGCTCCTCGAGCCGCGTCTCGATGCGCTGGGCGAGCTCCTGGAACACGGTGCTGGTCGTGCGGCCGCAGCCCGGGCAGGCCGTGACCTCGGGGCGGAACGAACGGAGCCCCAGGCTCTGCAGCAGGTCCAGGCAGACACGGACCTCGAGGGTGCGGTCGCCTCCGGGCTCTGGCGTGAGCGACGCACGGATCGTGTCGCCGATGCCGTCCTGGAGCAAGATGCCCAGGGCCGCGCTCGTCGCGACGATGCCCTTGCTGGACATTCCGGCTTCGGTCAGGCCCAGATGCAGTGGGTAGTCACACGCCGCGGCCAGATCGCGGTACACCGCGACCATGTCCTGCAGCCGGCTCGCCTTGCACGACAGCACGATCGCATCGTGTGCGAGGCCAAGCTCCTCGGCCGCCTCGGCCGACGAGAGGGCGCTGGCGACCATCGCGCGGCGCACGACCACCTCCGCCCCCTCGGGCTCGGACAGCGCGGCGTTGGCGTCCATCAGGTCGTCGATCAGCTCGGGGTCGAGCGAACCGGCGTTGACGCCGATGCGCACAGGCTTGCCGTTCTCGATCGCCGCATGGACGATCGCGGCGAAGTTGGCGTCGTGCCGCGCGCCACGCCCGACGTTGCCGGGGTTGATGCGGTATTTGTCGAGCGCCGCCGCTGCGTCGGGAAACTCGCGCAGCAGCGTGTGGCCGTTGTAGTGGAAGTCTCCGACGATCGGGACGGCGATCCCGTGGTCATCCCGCAGTCGTGTACGCACTTCGGCGACTTTGGCTGCTGCGGCTCGGTTGTTGACGGTGATGCGCACGATCTCGGAGCCTGCCTCGGCCAACTCGGCGATCTGGTGAGCGGTGCCCTGAGCATCGGCAGTGTCGGTGTTCGTCATCGACTGCACAACCACGGGCGCGCCCCCACCCACCTGAACGCCTCCGACCATGCATCCGATGCTGACCCTGGTCACGGTCGGAACCCCTGACCCGTCAGGCGGCCGATGTCGTTGTTGAGCGCGTAGACGAACAGCACGGCAAAGAGTGCGATGCCGATGACCGAGGCGCGCTGGTAGACGGCAATGTTCATGCGTTTGCCACGCAGACGCTCGAAGAGCGCGAACACGATGTGCCCGCCGTCAAGGGGCAGAAGCGGGATCAGGTTCATGATCGCCAAGATCAAGCTGATGATCCCCACAAACCGCATGACCGTGCCAAAGCCCTGATCGGCGAACTCGTTGTAGGTCGCGCCGATCCCGACGACGCTCGAGACCTGTTTGCGCGTCTCGCCATCGGTGAAGAGCTTGCCGAGCGCTTTGATTTGCTCCCGTGTGACGAACCATGTGAAGTTGCCGGAGGCGGCCATCCCTCCGGCGAACCCCCGGTGCACCGTTTCGACGCGCTGCGCGAACCCGAACCGCAACCGCCCGATCTTGGGATCCTTCGCATCAGGAACCGGGGTCGCGGTCACGGCCGGGAGTGGTTCGCCGGCGCGTTCGACGACGACCTGGACCGGCTTGCCGACGTTGTCCTCGATCTGGGGAAGGAGCGACACCGGGTTGTCGCCGGAGACGCGGACCCCGTTGATCGAGAGGATCTTGTCGCCCTTCTTGACGCCGGCGACCGCCAGAGGCCCGTCTTGCACGACCCCGCCGACGGTGTTCGTCACCTGGCCGTCGACCGCGAGCGGAAGCCCCACCCAGAACGAGATCATGAACGCGATCAGCGCGATGATGACGTTGGCGCCGGGTCCGGCAAGGATCGTCGCGACCTTGCGTGGCGTCGTCGCGTTGCAGTACGCGCGCGCCTGGATCTCGGGAGGTTCGGGCGTTTCGCTGATGACCGCACCGGTCTGTGGATCGTATTCGCGCCGGACCAACTCGTCGCGGGTCATACCGGTGATTTTGACGTACCCGCCGATCGGCAGCCACCCGACGCCGTACTCGGTCTCGCCCCGCCTGAATGACCACAGCGGCTTGCCCATGAACACCGAGAACCGCTCGACCCGCATGCCGCAGAGCTTCGCGACGATCATGTGACCGGCTTCGTGCAACACGATCAGGACGATCATGATCAGGACGAAGACGAGGATGTTGACGGCACTCACGCGCGCACCGCCATCGCGTCGGCAACATGTCGGCGAGCCGCTCCGTCTGCTGCCAGCACCGCCTCCAATGAATCAGCGACACCGGACGGTACCTGCGACAGCGCCTGCTCGACCAATGCCGGAATGTCCAGGAACCGGATGCGCCCGTCCAAAAAGCCGGTGACGGCGACCTCGTTGGCCGCGTTGAGAATCGCCGGCGCCGCGCCACCCTCACGCCCGGCTTGGCGCGCCAACGGCAAGCATGGGAACGCCTGCTCGTCAGGCACCCCGAACTCCAGCGTCTTGCCGACGAGATCGACCGCTGCGGACGGCGGCGGTGCCTGGGGCCACCGCAGCGCGTAGCCGATCGGAACGCGCATATCAGGCGGGCCCGCGTGCATCAACACGCTGCCGTCGTCCAACCGCACCATCGCGTGGACGAACGACTGCGGGTGCAGTGCAACCTCGATATCGTCGTAGGGCAGGTCGAACAGGTGGTGTGCTTCGATGATCTCGAGTCCCTTGTTCATGAGTGTTGCGGAGTCAATCGTGATTTTGGCGCCCATGTTCCAGGTGGGATGGGCCAGGGCCTCCTCGACGGTGACGTCAGCGAGCTCGTCGCGCGTGCGACCGCGAAACGGACCGCCCGACGCCGTGAGCACCGCCCGGTAGACGCGCTCGCGTGGAATGCCCGCCATGAGCTGGAACAGTGCGGAATGCTCCGAGTCCACGGGAGTGAGTTCGGCGCCGGTCCTCGCACGCACCGCTGCGACGAGCTCACCGCCGACGACCAGGCTCTCCTTGTTGGCGAGCGCGACAGGGATCCCGCGTTCGAGCGCGGCCAGCGTCGGCCGCAACCCCGCCGCGCCGACGAGGCCGTTGAGCACCAGGTCCGGCTCACTCACATCGATGAGCACCGCCATGTCCGCGTCATACGGGACGGTGCCGCCGCCAACCTCCGCACATGTCGATGCGATACCACGGGCTGCGGCCTGCGCCGCCATCTCGTCGACGCGTGCACCACATGCAAGGCCACACGCAACAAGGTCGTCAGCCCGGTCGATGACGTCAAGTGCCTGCACGCCGATGGACCCGGTCGAGCCGAGGACGAGAATCCGCTTCACACATTGATGGTAGCGGGGCGCTGCCCCGAATCGCCGCCGGGCGGGCGCACCGGCGGTATCGTCAGGGAATGTTCGAGCGGTTCACCGATGGCGCACGTCAAGTCGTCGTCCTGGCGCACGACGAGGCCCGCGCCCTTGCCCACCCGTACATCGGGTCAGAGCATCTGCTGCTTGGGATGCTGCGCGAAGCGCACGGCATCGCCGGACACGTCTTGCGCTCCTTGGACATCGGCATCGACCCGGTCCGCGCGAACGTTGGGCAACGCGCTGACAAGGACGCAGCGAACGCCGCAAGCGACGCTTGCATCACTTTCACCCCACACGGAAAACGCGCACTCGAAATAGCGCTCATGGAAGCGCTTTCGCAGAGAAGCAACTCGGTGGGCACGGAACACCTGCTTCTCGGCGTCGCGCGATTCTCCGACTGCACCGCCACCCTGCTGCTCGCCGACTTTGGCGTGCTGGATCGCATTCGGCCCGAAGTGCTCAGACGGCTCGTTGCGGCCTCCAATCGAGATGCCATCACGGGCCTCGTGCCGCGAAGTGCGTCAGCGACCTCACCACCGGCGGCGTTCCAGAACCTCGGCTACGGGCGCCACGGAACCCAGTTCGTGGACATGATGAGACGCCGAGTCCTCGCCTTCCGCGATTGCCACGAGCGCTTTCCGTCCGTGCGTGTTCAGCTCCGTGATGGCGAGGCGTTTGACTTGACCGCACTCCCCGAAGCCGACGAGGGGATGTTGGTGCTCCAGATTGCAGGCGTTCCGCGAACGATCGTCCTTCGTCCCAACGCGATCGCCCGGTTCGAATTGCACGACCGCGAATCGCGCCTGGGCCGATGACCGATGGCACACGAAGACCCCCCACCATCGGCACCCGAGCCGATCCCCGGTCGTCATCCGGTGAGCGCGATGGCAACCAACCCGGCCAACATGCGCTTCGCGCGCCACCGTGACCTGCTCGCGCGCTGGCCGATCCTGGACGAAGCGTGGGCCCGTGCAATCGAGCGCAACCGCATCGCCTCGGTCGACCGAACCCCGGGCCCGGCAACCTTCGGCCGCTGACACCCTTCCCATCGCATCCCCGGCATGTGCCCGACCATCGCGCGTGCAAACTGCCATTTGGCGACATCCGCGGCCAATTGTGACATCCACGTGCGCGTTCTGTGACGGATTGGCACAAATGCGTGTAGCGCTGTAACACAGTCCTGGTGGAGAATCGGGGACATGTCAGGTGGGTCCAAACGGAGGATGGGCGCCAGCGTTCGCTTCGGGGATCGAACCTGGGTAGCAGTGCTGCGCTCGGCGGAAGGAATCGTAGGATGAGCAGGTCGTCGCGTCGCACGGGTTCATCAGGCCGACCGAAGGGGGTCGCGCTTGCTCCTGAACCGGCTCCGGGTGAGCAGGAGTGCCCGCCGTGCGCGATCTGTGGGCATCGGGGTCGCTCGGACCGGGTGGCGCACTACTTGACCCGCGGTCTCGTTGTGTGGTTGTGCCACGCACACCGGACGACGGCATTCCTGGCGCGATGTTCCGGGCGTGAGTTCACCGAACGGCTCTCGGCCGTCTGGGCTGCGTCAGGCGTGCTCACCGTTCGACGTCAAGAGGCACTTGAGGCGCACCTCCACGCCGTTCAACAAGCGACCATCGGCTCCCAAAAACCGGGGTCGTACTCTTGGCCGCAGCTTCGTCGCGAAGCAGAACGACGCTTTGCCGCAGGCGAACCGCCTGCCCTGGTCATCACCGAACTTCGCCAGAACCACCGCGATGGTCCCGCCATGGTGCCATCCATCCGGACCATGCGCCGCTGGTTTACGCAGGCGCGTTGGTTGGAGACCACATCAAACGACCATCGCTCAAACTCCCGAGTCACCGGGCCTGACGGCCGGTCGTCATCGCTGTGGAAGCCGTTCGTCGACCTGATGTCAACCGGAGTCGCGTACCCCACCCAAAGCCACCCGCGGCCCGTCCCCCCAAGCCCCTGACGCACGTGGCACGACCGCGGGCGGTGGCGGCCCGCTCATCTCTACACCAACCAGATCGTGGCGAAGTACCCGGCCATCGCGGTGAAAAGCATCGCGTCGAAACGGTCGAGGACGCCCCCGTGGGCGCCCAGGAGGCGTCCCGAGTCCTTGACGTCGATGTCGCGTTTGATCATCGACTCGAACAGGTCACCCGTATACGCGAACGCGCAGAGGATCAGTCCGAGCGTCAACGACTGCCAGTAGGTGATCCAATCCATGTAGAGGCCCGCGACCCACACGGCGAGCGTCCCACCGACGACACCTCCGAGGAACCCCTCGACCGTCTTGTTGGGGGACGTGCGCGGTGCGATCGGGTGTTTGCCCCACATCTTCCCCGCGAAATACGAGCACGTGTCGAACGCCCACGTCCCGATCAACACATTGGCAATCGCGCCCGCGCCATGTGGCAGTTCGCGCGTCGCGACGAAGAGCCCCAACGGCACGCCCAGATAGACCGCGCCGAACACGCTGAGTGCGACGCGGATCGTCACCTCGTCACGGTGTTTCAGGATCAAGCCTGCGACGGCCCCGAGCACGACAGAAATCCCGACCCCGAGCGCGACCGCTCGCTCCGCCGGATCGATGACGGACGGCAGGACCACCGTCCCCGCGGTCCCGACCAGTGCGGCCCACCGCAGCGGCACGATCTCTGCGACGAGGTTGAGGTACTCGTAGACACCCACCAGGGCAATCGCCGTCGCCGCAGCGACGAACAACGGACCGCCGACGTACACGACGATGATCGCGAGCACGATCCCGGGGACCGCAACAGCAATCCGGTTGCCCATGCCCGCCCCGGTCAGCGCGCCCCGAAACGCCGCTGGCAACCCGCGTAGTGGGCAAGAGCTGCGTTCAGGTCGTCCGGGGTGAAGTCGGGCCACAGGCGGTCGCAGAAGTACAGCTCCGAGTACGCCGCCTGCCACAACAAGAAGTTGGACAGCCGCTGCTCGCCACTCGTACGGATCAGGAGCTCGGGATCACGAAGTTCGGCGTCATAGAGGCACCGGCTGAAGTCCTCTTCGTCGCCATCAGGTCCGACCTCTGTCGCAAATCGTCGCGCCGCATCGACGATCTCGCCTCGACCGCCGTAGTTCATCGCGACGAACAGGTTGAGTCCCGTGTTGCCTGCGGTGCGCTCCTGCGACCACGCGATGCGCGCCCGCAGCTCGGGCGGCAGGGCATCGAGGCGGCCGACAAAGCGCATGCGCACGTTCTCGGCGTCCAGTTCGGTGGTTTCTCGGTCGATCAGTTCGGTGAACAGGCCGAGCAGGTCGGTGACCTCCGGCTCTGGACGGGACCAATTCTCGGTCGAGAACGAGAAGACCGTCAGGTCTTCGACACCCGCGTCGCCGGCAGCGCGCACCACCCGTTTGAGCGCTTGCGCCCCGGCGCGATGGCCCGCTGCGACCGGCAAACGCCGCCGCTGCGCCCAGCGGGCGTTGCCGTCCATGATGATCGCGACCGACACGGGAACATCGCGCGACACACCCTGCTGCCGCGTCTCCTCACCGCTCTTGAGCCGAAGGAGCGCCCGGGCCGAACGCCAACGCGTCCGTAGCGTCATCGGCCGCCCGGCTGTGGAGAATCAGATCGCAAGGATCTCGGTTTCCTTCTTTGCCATCGCCTCGTCGATCGACTTGACCTCACTGTCCGTCAGCTTCTGCACCTCGTCCTGGACGCGCGACACCTCGTCCTTGGAAATCTCGCCGTCCTTCTCACGCCGTTTGACGTCGTTGAGCGTGTCCCGTCGGACGTTGCGCACAGCGATACGGGCGTCCTCGGCCATCTTGTGGACGAGCTTGACGTATTCCTTGCGCCGCTCCTCGGTCAGGTCGGGGATCGGCAGGCGGATCATCTGGCCGTCGTTGGACGGGGTCAGGCCGAGCTGGGCCTCCATGAGCGCCTTTTCGATCACCTTCATCAGCGTCTTGTCGAACGGCTGGATCGTCAAGAGACGCGCCTCGGGCGCGCCGATCGTGGCAACCTGGTTGAGCGGCATGTCCGAACCGTAGGCGGGGACCGTGACCCGGTCCAGCAGATGGGTTGACGCGCGACCGGTGCGCACGCTCGCAAATTCGGCCTCCAGACTCTTCAGCGCGCCCTCCATGCGGCGCTTGGTGTCTGCCATCAGCTCCTTCATTGTGCCTCCCCGTCGCCGCTCGCGACGATCGTGCCGATGTGTTCGCCTGCCAAGACCCGCGCCACGTTGCGCTCATCGGACATGTTGAACACCATGATCGGCAGGTCGTTGTCCATGCACAGCGTCAGGGCCGTCGTGTCCATGACCTTGAGGCCCCGCTCGATGGCTTCCATATGGGTGATGTGCGGGATCAACTGCGCAGCAGGATCTTCACGCGGATCGCGGTCGAGCACGCCCTCGACGTTGTTCTTGGCCATCAAGATGCACTCCGCGCCGATCTCGAGCGCACGGAGCGCCGCGGTGGTGTCGGTCGTGAAAAACGGGTTGCCCGTGCCACCGGCGAAAATGACGACCCGCTGTTTTTCGAGGTGGCGGATCGCCCGGCGGCGGATATACGGCTCGGCGACCTCTTGAATCGCGATGGCCGACTGCACACGCGTCGGCACCCCAACTTTCTCGAGCGCGTCCTGGATCGAGAGCGCGTTGAGGACCGTCGCAATCATGCCCATGTAGTCCGCGGTCGAGCGATCCATACCCCGTGATGCCCCCGCGACCCCACGGAAGATGTTGCCCGCGCCCACGACGATGGCCATCTCGGCGCCCATCGCGATGGCCTCTCGCACCTGACGGGCGATGGCGTTGACGCGCTCCGGATCGATGCCGTACGTGCGCTCACCAAGCAGCGCCTCGCCGGAGAGCTTGAGCACCACGCGTTTGTAGATGCTGCGTCCCTCGGGGGTCGCGACGACCGACGGTGTGCCGATGGGCGTGTTACCCGCCGAGCTCATACCGCACGAATCGCCGGATCGTGATGTTCTCCTTGAGCAACGCCGCCACCTCGGCACGCAGATCGTCGATCGTGCGCGGCTTCTTCTCGGCCTGATCGCGGACAAACGCCTGATCGAGCAGCGCGATCTCCTTGAGATGCTTCGCGAGCTTGCCCTCGACGGCCTTTTCGCGGAACTTCTCGTCCACGTCCTCTGCCTGCGCCAGGTAGACCGCGCGCTCCCGTTCCTTGTACTCCTCTGACACATCGTCCGATGACACGAACAGCGGGTTCATCGCGGCGATGTGGAGCGCCAGGTCGTGCACGAATGTGGTGAAGTCGTCGCTCATCGCGACGAAGTCGGTCTCGCAGTTGACCTCGACCATGACGCCGACGCGTCCACCCGTGTGGATGTAGCTGTCGACGATGCCCTCACGCGCCTCACGACCCGATCGCTTTGCGACGTCTGCCGCGCCCTTGACGCGCAGCAGGTCCTTCGCGGCTTCGTGTTCGCCGGCCGTCTCGATCAGGGCCGCCTTGCAATCCATCATCCCGGCGCCGGTGATGTCGCGCAGCGCCTTGACCTCCTTCGCGGAGGGAGAGTAGTCGCTCACGCGGTCTGCTCCTGATCATCGGCTGCCGTTTCGGTTGCTGTCTCGGCCGGGGCCTCGGCCACCGGCGCCTCGGGCGCTTCGACGGCTGCGGGCTCGCTGGCTACCGGTGCGGCGGGAGCCTCGACCTGCGGCTCGACTACAGGCGCGATTGGCGCGGCCGCAGCGACGGGCGTCGGCACAGCGGGAGCGGCAACGGGCGGGGCCTGAGCGGCTTCGGTCACAGGGGCCGCTGCAGCCGGAGCGACCGGTGCTGCCGGTGCCGCAGGCGGTGCTGCAGCCGGAGCGACCGGTGCTGGCGGAGCCGCAGGCGCTGCTGCAGCCGGAGCGACCGGTGCTGG
>JANLOO010000049.1:0-6685 GCA_031366605.1 Actinomycetota bacterium
CCTTCAAAAGCCCCGCCACCCGCTCCAACGAAACGCGCTCCTCATCGTTCAGCTCCACCTGGTGGGCGCTCAGCGGCGGCATGCACACACATTCGCCAACCCCGACGCGACTCCTCCCCAGACCTCCGACGAACTTATGACGCGCAGCACTAAGCTAAGAGCCCGTTTCAGAATGGGGCACGGTACAGCAATCAACCCGCGTTCAACGTCCTCTCATCTTCATGCGCGACACTCACCGCAACTCGAACGAAGGGGACAAGCTGATGCGCATCCTGATCGCAGAGGACGACCACAAAATGGCGAGTCTCATACAACGCGGCCTACGCGAAGCGGGCCACGCCGCCGATGTCACCGCAAACGGCGATGAAGCCCTCGCACGCGCGCGCTCGGGACCCTATGAGGCACTCGTGCTCGACGTCATGTTGCCCGGCCGCGACGGACTCAGCGTGTGCCGTGAGCTGCGCACAGGCGGCAGCAGCATCCCCGTGCTCATGCTCACCGCACGCGACGGACTCGACGACCGCGTCGCCGGCCTCGACACAGGCGCCGACGACTACCTCACCAAACCATTTGCGTTCGACGAGTTGCTCGCCCGCCTCCGCTCGCTCAGTAGGCGCGGCGGCGCGCAACGAGCACCCGTCCTGAGCCACGGGGACCTCGTCATGGACCCGGCGGCGCACACCGCCACCCTCGCCGGCGAACCAGTCGAACTCACCATCCGCGAACTTTCCCTGCTGGAGGCGTTCATGGAACGGCCAGGTGAGCTCATCACCCGCACCTACCTGTACGAACGCGTCTGGGACGAGCACTACGACGGACTCTCAAACGTCGTCGATGTCTACATCGGGCGGCTCAGACGCAAGCTGACTCGACCAGGCCGGCAATGGCCCCTTCGGACCCTCCGAGGCGCCGGCTACATCCTCGACCCCAATCCTGCAGACCACGGCCCCCCATGAACAACCTACTGGCGAACCACAACTCGGCACCCGCAGCTCTGCGACGTCCGTGGCACGCAGCCAGTCGGGAGATACGAACAACTACCGTCACCCCTCATCACAGCGAGCAATCACGGGGCGTACGCCGCTGGCCGTCATCGCGAGCCACGATCCAGCCGTGCTCAGCCCACCTCCGTCAGCCCGCGCCGATAGGTGCGGTGAGCGATCTTTCGGGACCCGGCGACCACAACGGCCACCGGGTCCCAAGCGAACATTGATCAGACGTGCGCCTGCTCCTCGTCGTGTGAGGCCAACACGATCGGACCCCGCTCACCGGTGCGAACGCGAATGGCGTCCTCGATGGCGTAGATGAAGATCTTGCCGTCACCGGGTTCGCCGGTGTGGGCATGCTCCATGATCGTGCCGATCGCACGTTCGACGTCGACGTCGTCGACGGCGATCTCCAATTTGAGCTTGGGTCGCAGGAAGATTGTGGTCTTCGCTCCCCGGTAGCTCTCGGTGAAGCCCTTCTGCCGTCCTGAGCCTTTGACTTCGCTGACGCTCATTGAGGGGAGCCCCATCGCATCGAGCCGGTCGCGGATCTCTTCGAACGCCTCGTGGCGGATGAACGCTTCGATTTTCTTCAACACCCCTCCTTTACGACGCTGGTGCGGTTTGTGTGGATGGACTCGCCCCACTGCTCTGCATCGCCGTCGCCGGTGACGTCATGTCCTCCGGCTCGGCGCCCGGGACCTCGATGAAGCGCTCCGGGTAACCGAACATACCGTGCTCGGAGATGTCGAGTCCTGCCAGCTCTTCCCGCTCGCTGACACGCAGACCAATGGTGTACTTGATCGCGGCGAAGACGATGAACGAACAGGCACCGGTGAACGCGATGGTTGCTGCGATTCCGTAGAACTGCACCCACAGCTGGTGGCCGCCGCCGCCGTAGAACAGCCCAGCCTTGCTGAGCGGCAGCGCCGTCAGACGGTCGGTCGCGGCGAAGAGTCCGACCGACAGCGTGCCCCAGATACCGGCGACACCGTGGACCGGGAGACACCCGATCGGGTCGTCGACGAGGAGCTTGTCGACGAGTACGACCAGCGGAGGAACGATGAGCCCGGCGACGAGGCCGATGACGACCGCGGCCCACGGGTCGACGAATGCACACGGTGCGGTGATCGCAACAAGCCCTGCGATCGCACCGTTGCCCATCTGTGAGACGTCCAACGTCTTGAACATGATCATCGCGCCGATCGTCGCGCCCATGACGCCGGCCGCGGCCGCCAGGTTGGTGTTGACCGCGATGTCGGCGAAGTTGTTCGCCACGGCATTCAAGGTCGAGCCGGGGTTGAAGCCCATCCAACCGACCCACAAGATCAGGACGCCCAACATGGCGAGCGGGATCGAGTGCCCCGGGATCGGGACGGCTTTCTTGTTGCGGAACTTACCGATCCGCGGGCCGAGCAACAGGGTCCCGGCGAGTGCCGCGAGCGCACCTTGAAGATGCACGATCGAGCTACCGGCGAAGTCCAGGAACCCATCCTGCGCGAGCCAACCACCGCCCCACGTCCAGTGCGCGACGATCGGATAGATGAGCCCGGTGAAGACGACGCCGAAGATGATGTAGGCGACGAACTTCGTGCGGTCCAGCATCGCGCCGAACACGATCGCGAGCGACACGGCCGCAAAGACGACTTGGAAGAAGAACTGTGCCTGAATCGGCGTGATGCTGTACGAGAGCGACGCGAACTCAGTCGCGGAGTTGTGGACGTTCATGAACCATCCGCCCGAGCCGACGAAGCCGTTGCCCGTGGCGAACGCCAGCGAGAAGCCGACAGCCCAAAACATCAGGAACGAGATCGACAGGTTGATCACGATCTTACCCGCGACTGCGCCTGCATTCTTCATGCGGGACAGGCCGATCTCGAGCATCGCGAAACCCGCTTGCATGAAGAGAACGAGGATCGCGGCAAACACCACCCAGATCTGGTTGGCAGAGAACGCGACATCGTTGATCTGCTGTGACAGCTCAGCCGGGGTTGGGTCGGCGGCGAAGGCCGACACCGGTAACGCGATGAGCGCCAACATCGCCAAAGCGATGATGCGGCGCAACACGCCTGATCGCATGATTTCTCCCTGATCGTTACGGGGCCCCAAACGGAGGCCGAGACATTTGGGAGGTTAGGCCGGGGCATGTCGTCGCTTCGTTGGCCCCAGGGCGAGAAAACGCCACCCAAAGCTTTCGCCCATGGGATAGACGGCGCGGTCCGGACTCAAGTCTCGGGACGCCCCCGCCGATGGGGATGGCAACCTCCCCGAACTGCCCAGGGCCCGGTCCCTTTGGCGTTCGCCCGAGTCTCGCCTCGCGCGTGCCTCATTCGAAAGGACAATCGTGAAGCCCTCCCTTCCGTCCAATGACGCCCCCACGGCGGCCATGCCGGGTGGAGGCGCCGCGTCCCGAAGCTTCGGCGTCGGCCGAAAGCTCCTGATGGCCTTCCTGGCCGTCGTCGTCCTGATCGGCGTCGTCGGCGTCGTCGGCCTCAGCCGTGCCGGCACCCTCAACGGCCATACCAACGACATCTACAACAACGATGTCGCCAACTTCGAGGAGATCAGCAACGTCGGCGCGCAACTGGCGGAGATCCAGGCGGACGCGATCCGGGCTCCAGGGCTGCAGGGCCATCCTGTGGAACTCAAGCGCCAGCTCGGTCAGTTCGCCGGGTTCGACAAGAACGTCAACGATCGCCTCGACACGATCGACCAGCGAGACGCGGGTCAGGCCGACATCAGTGCCGCCGTCGCGGCACTGCGTGCTGCCATCGGCGACTACAACGAGATCAGGGACACAAAAGTCCTCGGCGCCGTTCAACGAGGCGACTTCGCTGCGGCGGCCCAGGCCGCGAATACGGAGCTGGACGCAATCACCGAGCCGGTGCTCAAGGCCCAGAAGACGCTGGCCGACGCACAGAAGGGGGCGGCGGCCGACAGCCACAGTTCGAGCCAATCAGTGTTCAAGGGCACCCGCACGCTGCTGATCGGGTTGACGCTGCTCGCGCTCCTCTTCTCTGTCGCGATCGCGGGGACGCTCTCCCGCAAGCTCACCCGACGGATGGCG
Source organism: Actinomycetota bacterium (assembly GCA_031366605.1). Classification (GTDB taxonomy): domain Bacteria; phylum Actinomycetota; class Thermoleophilia; order Miltoncostaeales; family Miltoncostaeaceae; genus CALMEC01. The sequence continues at coordinate 4,054 of JANLOO010000049.1, forward strand.
CGCATCATCGCAGGGACGCGAGCCGTTGCAGCCGGCGACCTGACGCATCGCGTGGACGTTCAAAGCCGCGACGAGCTGCAAGAAATGGCGACGTCCTTCAACGAGCTGACCGAACGCCTTCAGCTGTCGCAGGCCGCCGAAGTGGCCGCCCGCGAGGAGGGTCAGCGTTCAATGGTCACGCAGTACGAGACGTTCGCGCGACGTGTCGCCGGTGGCGACCTGACCGCTCGGGTCAACGCCGATGGCGGGGAGTTCACGTCCCTGGCGGGAAACATGAACGACATGGTGCAGGGCCTGGGGGGCATGTCCGGCGAGGTGCGGGACGCAGCGAAGGCCATGGCCGGAGCGACGTCCCAGATCCTGGCGGTCGTGTCGCAGCACAACGCAGCGTCGTCTGAGCAGGCGGCGGCGATCGCCGAGACCTCGGTCACCGTGGACGAGGTCCGCGCAACGGCGCATCAGGCGGCCGAGCGGGCGCAGATGTTGGCTGATCAGGCCCTGACAGCGGCAGCGGTCTCGGTCGAAGGTCGCGCCGCGGTTGAGGGAATCACCGAGGGCATGGGCGCGATCCGCGCCAAGGTCGAGGAAATCGCCCGTGACATCCGCGCCCTCTCCGACCGCGCACGGGCAATCCAAGACATCACCGAAACCGTCAACGGCCTGGCCGACCAATCCAACATGCTGGCGTTGAACGCCACCATCGAGGCGGCCAAAGCCGGTGAGCACGGCAGGGGCTTCGCGGTTGTCGCGGACGAGGTCCGGCTCCTGGCCGAGCAGTCCAAGGCCGCGACCGCCCAGGTCCGCGCAATCCTTGCGGAGATTCAGCAGGCGAGCGACAAGGCGGTCATGGCCGCCGAACAGGGCACCCGCGTGGTCGAGGCAGGCGCGGCCGGGGCTCGCGAAGCCGGGTTGGCAATCGAACGGATCGGCGAGACGGTTCAGGAGACGGCTCAGGTCGCCTCCCAGATCGCCGCGTCCGCCAAGGAACAGTCTGTCGGAATGGAGCAGATCGGCCAGGCGATGACCGATGTCGCGACGACCACCCATCAGATCGCTTCGGGGGCGGACCAGACGCACGATGCGGCCCGCTCGCTCGCCGACTTGGCCGAACGACTCGAAGCGTTGACGTCCCGCTACATCATCGACGGCGCCCGCTCAGGCGACCCTCGAACACAGACCACGCCCCGGCTGGCTCCTGTGGGGGTCTAAACCCCATCGCGAACCCGGCCCCCCAACCAGAGGGACAGACCCATCTGACCATCGACGGGTGAGGCCGCCACCCCGGCGACCTCACCCGAATCGGCGTTGGTACTACCCGGTGACGATCGGAATACGAACCCGCCCGCCGATCCTGACGACCTTGGTGCGGGCGGTGTCCCGAACTTGCAGTGCGTTCGAAGCACTTGCAGTTGCGACGTTGGTGCGTGCGCCCAGCGCCGTCCGGTCGATGCGAGCCTTGACCAGGAGCGTCTTGGCTGCCCCGGGAGCAAGATCGCCGATCGTGATGGTGATGACACCCTTGACGAGTTGGACTCCCTCCGACTTGGCAGCGAGGGCCATGCCACCGGGAAGCCGGTCACGCACGATCACGTTGAGCGCAGTGAGCTTGCCGCTGTTGGTGATCTTGATCCGGTAGGTGATCACCTGTCCCGCCTTGGCGCTCGACGGACCCCGCTTGTCGATCCGTAGCGTCGTCTGCGACGAACCGGCAATCGCGATGGTGGGGGTGCCCGTGACCTTGACCTCGGCGCTCGCGGTGCGGGTGAGCGTGTTGGTCAGCGGATCGACGCCGGTGACCGTCGCGACGTTGGTCATCGTCGCATTGATGGTCTCGGTGCAGTTGACGATGACGGTGACACCTGGCGCGAACGTTCCGATCGGCTTGGAACAACCAGGCGCAGCCGGGTCGCTCAGGACGATGTCGTTGATCGCTGTGTCACCGCTGTTGGTGAGCGTGATGGTGAATACCACCTGCGAACCGGCGATGACCTCGGGCTTGTCGACCGTCTTGACGAGCGTCAAGTTGGGGGCGATGACGGTGACCGCCGCGTGCGCGGACTTCGCCGGCAGCGCCTGATCCTGCCCTGAGATCGCGTAGTGGGGGGTCACCGATGCGATGTTGTCGGTGTTGGCGGTGATCACCGAGGTGCAGGTGACGGTCTCTGTTGCGCCGAGGGCGATGGTCGGGATCGCACCGCTACAGGCCGGGGCCAGCGGGTCAGCCACCACGACGTTGGAAAGTGGGACGTCACCGATGTTCGTGACGTTGACCTTCCATGTCACGTGGGTGCCGGCGAGCACGACCGGCGCGTCGACCCTCTTGGTGACCACGAAGTCGGGGTGGATCACATTGACCGTCGCGTGGTCGCTTGCCTCCACGGTGTGACCGAACAGGTCAGTGCCGGTCGCGACGGCGACGTTGGTCGTCAAGGCGGTGATGGTGCTGGTGCAACTGATCGGGGTCGCGGCCGTATGCGCGGCGAGCGGTCCGATGAGCGTGTCGCAGCCGGGTGCCAGCGCGTCGGACACGTTGACGCCGGTCAGAGCCACATCGCCGGTGTTCTCGACCAGGACCGTCCAGGTCACCGTCTCGTTCGCGAGGACAACGGGCTTGTCGACAGTCTTGGTGACC
>JANLOO010000072.1:0-14842 GCA_031366605.1 Actinomycetota bacterium
TGATGTGGAAGCGCGCCCGCCAGCGCCCCCTGGTGCTGCCGGTCATCGTCGAGGTGTAGACACTCCCTGAGACCTCAGGGTCGTCGCTTTGCTCAGTTCCGGTGGAGGGCACCTGCCCATCACGGCGGGATGATGTCGCCAAATACATTGTGAACTTATGACTCAGGACACTAGAGCAACTCGCGCTCCTTGGCCACCGCGAGGGCCTGCACGCGGTTGTGTACACCGAGTTTGTTGAAGAGCGATCGTGCGTGGCTCTTGACGGTGTTGGGCGAGAGGCCCGCTTCCTCGGCGATCTCCTGGGTGGTGAGACCCCGCGCGATCAGTCGGAGCACTTCTCGCTCGCGTCCGGTGAGCACGCCATCCGGTGATCCCGCCCCGCCTCCACGGTTGGGAAGCATGGCGCCTGCGATCCGGGGGTCGATGACTGCCCTTCCGTGTACAACCTGAATCAGCGCAGACAGCAGGCTTTGTTCGTTCACATCTTTGAACAGGCATGCGGCGGCGCCGGCCTTGAGGCAGCTCCGTACAGCCATCTCTTCGGGGTAGGCGGTCAGGATCACGATCGCGATCTCCGGTTGCCGCTCCTTGATGCGCATGCAGATCGTCCCGGCCGGCAGGTCCGGAAGGCGTAGGTCCAACAGGAGGACATCCGGTCTGAACTGCTCGCACCGCAGGATCGCCTCAGCGCCGGTCCGGGCCTCACCCAACAGGTCGAAGAACCTGCTCCCAGACAACATCAACCGCATACCCGAGATCACGATCGGATGATCGTCCGCCACCACCACCGTGTGGGGTTTGCTTCGCGTCACAGAGGAAGCCGAGCCCTTAAGGTCGTGCCCGAGTCTTCGCCTCTGACGAGCCGGATCTCACCACCCAGGCGATGGATCTCCTCGCGCAGCATTCCCAGCCCAAGGCCGGCGCCGGACGCCTCGGTCGGGACGCCGACGCCATCGTCCTGGATCACCAGCTCGATGCTCTGCTCCTCAAAGGCGAGCGTGACCACCACCTCCGTCGCGCCGGCGTGACGCTCGACGTTGCGCAGGCCTTCTTGCAATGCGCGCACCAAGAGTTCCTCGCGGGCAGCGTCGATCAACAACGTCTCGCCGAGGACGAGGAGGTGCGCCGGCACCCCGGTTCGCTTGGTGAGCGCTGCGACGTCCTCACTCAGCTTCAATGCCAGTGCACCAGAAGGGATGGTCGGGCGCACAAGCGCACCCAGCGTCGACCGGAGCGCGGACGTCGCACCGCTGATCTGCTGCTCCAGTCCCGTCAGGTGCGAGATGAGGTCAGCGCTCCCGGATGCGGCGCTTGCACGGGCCAGGCGGGCGATCAATCCGAGCCCGAAGAGCCGCTGTCCGAACTCGTCGTGCAGCGCACGCGCAAGCCGCCGCCGTTCGCGAAGTGCGGCGACCTCTTCCACGCGGGCGCGATCACGGGCGGCGGCGAGCGCGGCGCCGGCGTAGGTGCACAGGCGGGTCAGCGCATCAACGCTGCCCTCGCTGAAGACACCCTCGCTTCTGAGACCTGCTTGGAGCACGCCGTGAACCTCTCCCCCGAACGAGACCGGAATCCCAATCAGGGCGTTGATGCCCTCTTCTTCAGCAACGAGTTTGACGAGGTCGGCATCGAACGGGGAGGAACCATACGTCGAGACGCCGAACGGCTTGCCCGTTTCGAGAACCCGCCCCCCGACCCCGGAGCCCGATACGAGGCGAAGCCCCGGCAGCCGCGAACCACGGTTGCCGAGTACCGCTTTGAGCTCGATCCGGTCGAAACAATGGTGGAGTTGGCAGGGCGGCGGATGCGCGCAGCCGGCCACACGTAGGGAGAACGCCACCAGGTCGACCGCAATGAGCCGACTCGCCTCCGACACCGTCGCCCACGCAATCCGCGAGGCCACGAGCTCGCGAAACAACCGTTGGCCGGCAGCATCGGCCCGCCTCATGAGGTTGATGTTCGGGGCCCGTCCGTCCGCGTTGAGCGTCCGGTGAGCAACACTGACCGTATTCATGGTTCCCCCCCACGAAGATGGTGCAGGGCGACACTATCGACCCGGACACCCAAACGTGCAGGGCGGCTCACCCGAATGGGTGAGTTCTCATGGAAGGGAGCAGGCATGACGGACCGCGTCTGACCGGGAAATGCCGGAGAAATCACCGTCAGCATGGCTCCGTGACCCGTCGGAGACTCCTTGCAGTCCACGGCCGCGTCGGCCAATGTCGGACCCGTCATGCGGAGAAAGGAGATCCGATGCCAGAGACGATGAGGGCGGCCGTGTTCAAGGACGTCCGCGACATCCACATCGAGGAGGTCCCCAAGCCCCGGTGCGGTCCGACGGACGCGATCGTCAAGGTCACGACGACGACGATCTGCGGAACGGACTCACATATCTGGCGCGGTGAATACCCGGTTGCCCCGGGGCGCATCGTCGGCCACGAGCCGGCAGGGGTCGTGCATGAAGTCGGGGACGCGGTGCAGGGCTATCAGCCGGGCGACCGAGTCGTCGTCGGTGCGATCACACCGTGCGGTACCTGCTACTTCTGCCAGGCGGGCGATTTCTCTCAGTGCGCAGGATATGAGGACCAGTGGGGCATCATCGGGGGGTGGCGCCTCGGCAACTCCATTGATGGCGTGCAGGCCGAGTATTTCCGTGTCCCATACGCCCAGGCCAACCTCGCCAAGATCCCGGCAGGCTTGTCTGACGACGAGGTCCTCTTCGTCACCGACATCGCAACGACGGGCATCTCGGCCGTCGAGACGGCCAACGTGCAGTTGGGGGACTCCGTCGTGATCTTCGCCCAAGGGCCGATCGGTCTTTGCGCGACCGCGGGGGCACGCCTGAGAGGCGCCGGGCTCGTCATCGCCGTCGACTCCAACGCGCGGCGGCTCGAGATGGCTCAAGCGATGGGTGCCGACGTGGTCATCGACTACACGCAGGAGGACCCGGTCGCCAAGGTCAAGGCCCTGACCGAGGGCCGGGGCGCGGACGTCGCGATCGAGGCGCTCGGCATCCAGGAGACATTCGAGAACTGCCTCAAGTCGGTGCGTCCCGCGGGGGTCGTGTCATCGCTCGGCGTTTACGGCGACAAGATCACGATCCCGCTTGAGGCCTTCATCTACGGGATCGGCGACATCGACATCCGCTCGACCTTGTGCCCCGGCGGCAAGAAGCGGCTCGGTGCGCTGATGACCCTCGTCAAGACCGGGCGACTCAACCTCAAACAACTCATCACCCATCGCTTTCCGCTTGACGACATCGAGGAGGCATACGCGCTCTTCTCCAACCAGGAAGATGGCGTGATCAAGATCGCGGTGACACCGTGAAGCGCAGGCGACCGGCGGCGTTCGGCGCCGCCGCCGTCGCGGCTGCGGCGCTCACGATCGCAGGGTGTGGCGGCACGGACACCGCATCCAACGCGCAGTCGACCATCTCGACGGCGCCGCCGATCACGACCGCGTCGCCCACAACGGACACGGTCCCCACCACCACGACCACCACGGTTGTGCCACCGACGCGACCCGGGAGCGCAAAGATCGGGAAAGACGTCTTCGCGGCCAAGTGCTCTGGATGTCATGCGGCAGGAGGGACCCAGGCGGCGTTCGGTCCGAAGCTCGCTGGGAAGGGACTGACCCGGGCAGTGATCCGCGTCACCGTGCGCAACGGTCGCAACCAAATGCCGGCCGGACGGGCGACGGGGCAGGACTACGAGGATGTCGTCGCCTACGTGCTGAGCCTGCAATAGCTTCCCCGTGAGGTCACCTGTTCGGGTGAGCTCTCACCCGAACAGGTGACCTCGATTACGCGCGGCTCGTCAGGGCTAAAAAGCCCTCCACACCTGGTCTGCCGAGTGTTTTCCCGGTCGTGGGCGCACCACGTCAGGCCACTCACGCGTCGGAGCCTGTACTGACCGGGTTAGCGTCACGGTGATCGCAGGTCCGACGTTGGGAAGGAACGAGATGAGACACGACGCTCCAGCAGACAGTGACGTTGCACGACGGGGAAGACGGTCGCGTGTTCCTCTGGTGGCGGCCATGTGCATCGGCCTCGCCGGCTCACTCGCCGCGTGCGGCAGTTCGTCAACAAAATCCTCATCCGATCCGGCGTTCCCAGCGGGAACCCCGTCCGAGGTCACCGCCTCTGCCACGGCGTTCCCGTCACCGAACGGGACGTACACCAACACCCGGGCCGTCGCAGGGAAGATCAACGCGGCCAACATCGGAACGCTCGCCAAGGCGTGGTCGGTCCCGCTGACCGGTGAGAGCACGTTCGGGGTGTTTTCGAGCAACCCGATCATCACCACCGACACCGTGTACCTGCAGGACATCGCCTCCAACGTCATGGCCGTCGATCGAGCGACGGGCAAGGTCAAGTGGGAGCACAAGTTCGACAAACCCACGACCGGTCCCAACGGCGTCGCGATTGGAGGTGGCATGGTCGTCGGTGGCACCGCGACCTCTGTGTTCGCGCTCGACGCCGCCACCGGTGAGGTCAAGTGGGACCAGAAGATCGTCCGCCAGCCGAGTGAGGGCGTCGACATGGCGCCGCTCGTCTGGAACGACACCGTGATCATCAGCACCGTCCCTGGTGCGTCGCTGTCGAACTTCTACGGCGGCGGCGGCAAGGGCATCGTGCACGCGCTCGACCTCGCCACCGGGACCGAGAAGTGGCAATTCGACACCACCTCCGACGACCTGTGGGGCAACCCCAAGCTCAACACCGGTGGCGGGCTCTGGCAGACGCCCTCGGTCGACGACCAGGGCAACGTCTACATCGCCGTCGCCAACCCAGGGCCATGGCCCGGGACGAAGGAATTCCCCAACGGCTCGAGCCGCAAGGGCGACAACCTCTATACGAACAGCCTGGTCGTTCTGGACGGCAAAACCGGCACACTCAAGTGGTACTGGCAAGCCATCTCACACGACCTGCGCGACTGGGACCTGCATCTCGGGCCGATCCTCAGTACGTTCACGATCGACGGCAAGGTCCACAAGGTCGTGGTTCTGAGCGGCAAGATGGGAACGGTCTACGTCGTCGACCGCGACACGCACAAGCTGATCTGGCAGAAGGACGTCGGAAAGCACACGCCCGAGGCCGGTTCGACCGATGGCAAGGGCGTCGCATTTGATCCAGGCCCTGACAAGAACGGTCCGTTCACCACGTTCCCCACCACGGTCTACCCAGGGTGGCTCGGCGGCGTCGAAACAGCGATGGCGGTGTCCGACGGGGTGATCTACGTCCCCGTCAACAACCTCTGCTCGGTGTACACCAAGCAGGCCAACTTCACCGAAGGCTCAGAGCTGTGTGACTTCAAAACAAGCAGCGGTGAGCTCGTCGCCCTCGACGGCGCGACCGGTAAGGAACTCTGGAAGAAGGACTTGGCCACCCAGAACTACGGTGGTGCGACGATCGTCAACGACACCGTCGTAACCGTCACCTTCGACGGAATGATCCACGCGTACAACAAGAAGGACGGGTCCGAGGTCTGGACCCAACAGCTCCCGGCCCAGTCCAACTCGACCCCCGCGATCGCGGACGACATGATCGTCCAGGGAGCCGGCTTCGCGTCCGCACCGGGGCAATCCCCCGAAGTCGTGGCCTACAAGCTCCCATAGGCCCGATGCCAATCCGTCCCTTCCACCGGGGTATCTCCTCGCCGGTGGAGGGGACAGCCTGGCGTTCCGTTCACTCCGTCCGGCAACCGCCCGGGTCGTCGTCCGATCGCTGGAGAGAACTGCAATGACACGCCACCGAATGTTCGTGGTCGTGAGCTCCCTCGTGATCGCCGGCGCTGCCGGGGTCGGGGTGGTCGCTCTGCGGTCCACGGACGAGCCCGCGACGACAGCGACGACGACACCGGCCCCGCCCACGACGGCAACGCCATCGCCGAGCAGTGTGTCGCCCGCACCATCCCCGCTCCCGGCGAACATTCCCGGGGTCGAGCTCGCGCCGGTGGAGATCGGTACCTATCGCATCTCGCTGGTCTTCCGGCTCCGCAACACGATCTTGAACGGACTCCCGGGGGCCGCGTCCAACTACACGCTCAAGACCGTCCAGGCCAAGCAGGGCAATGAGTCCGGGCTTATCCTCGGGGTCGCGGTCGTCCCGGGCGCATCAGCGCCCGACGTCGGGCGCAGCATCCGGGGGTTGATCGACGTCGCGGCCGTTGCCACCGAGCGTCGGAGCGGACTGCTGATCACGATCCATCAGGTCCCGGGGTATCACCTCGCCGTCGTCAACGCCGGGCCGCGACGGGCGCTCGTGGTGATCGCCTCCCGTCGCGCGACCGCCAGGGCAATCGCACGCGCGGTCGCTGGAGCCGTCTCACCCCAAAGGTAGGTCCAGACTCAATCGGTGTGAGGGCAGCGAATCACACGATGACGGGTCGGGCCACCGCTCCACCCGCTCCACAACGAGGTACCCACTGATACCTCGCCCTTCCTGAGTCGTCACCGCGAGGTCAGCGTCGCCTCTCGGACGAGGGTCCCGCCTGTCGGTCCCGGACCCGCACAACAATCCGCAAGCCGGACCAGGTGGCGTCGATTGCGCAAACCTTGTTGTCGACAAGACCCTTGGCGAGGGCGATATCGCGGACAACGTCCTCGGTGATGTTGGTCGACACACCCGAGACCCTCTTTGGCCACGCGATCCACAAGCCGCCGGCGTCGTGCATTGCTGCGCGCAGGCGGTCGAAGCGTTCCTCGCAGACCGCCCGCGAGGTGTGGAACGCGACGATCACGTCCGCGTCGCGGCCCAGACGCCGGGCGATCCTGACGCCGTCCGGGATGGGGGCGAGGAGGTCATCGAAGCCGTCGGGTGCGCCGACGAGCGTGACCCGCGAACCCTCCTTGATTCCCAGCTTCTTCGCAAGCGGTGTCCCCGAGTATCCGGCCGACGTCCTCATCCCAGAAGCCACTCAACGATCAGCGGGGTCACGACATCAGCGCGTTCGCGGTGCGGCCAGTGCCCGGCACCGGGGATCACCTCGCGGCGGCGTCCAGCGGGGAAGCGCTCCTCGTGGCCCTCGCTCACCGACGCGGCGATACAGCCGTCATCGGCGCCAACGATCGCGAGCGTCGGGACCGGCACCGGATCGGCCCAATGAGCTGCGGCCTCGGCCAGCGCCGGATCGCGATGGTGGGAAAGGAACGCGGCGCGGTAGTAGCCCAGCGCCGCGTTCAGGACGCCGGGCGCGTCGAGCGTCCGCTTGATCGCCTCCCACTCCTCTGGTTCGAGTGCGCCACCCGGCGACCACTCCGCCACGAGCCGGTCGATGAACGCGAAGTGATCCATTGACACGACCTTTTCGGCGAACCCCTCCACCAGGAACACGAACTCGTACCACGATCGGCGCAGCTGCTCGGGATCGCCTCGCAAGGCCCCGGCGAACGCAGCCGCGTGGGGGATGGCGATCGTGACCAGTCGCCGGATCTTCGGAGGGCTGAGCACGGCGGCGAGTTGGGCAGCTGTGCCACCCCAGTCGTGGCCCACGATGCACGCGGGCGAACCGTCGCCCAAGAGATCCAACAAGCCCAGCGCATCGCCGGCCAGGGCAGCGGTCTCGTAGGTCGATGCCTCGACGGTTGACGGCGCGTACCCACGCATGAACGGTGCGACCGCCCGGAAGCCCGCCGCGGCCAAGTCCTCAAGCAACGGCCGAAACGTCGGCGCGTGGTCCGGAAAGCCGTGGAGGCAGAGGACGAGCGGACCGTCCCCTGCCTCCAGGTAGTGCAACCGAGCATCACCGAGGTCGGCGACTCCGGGGGTGACCGGCACGACTTACGCCATCTGACCGATGCGGTAGCGGTCGAACCGGTCGTTGATCGCCGCCCAGTCAAGGTTCGCCATGAACGCCTCGATGTACTTGGGACGCGCCGTCGAGAAGTCGCGGATGTAGGCGTGCTCATAGACGTCGAGCGCGATGAGCGGCGTTGCGTTCCAGACGGGGAACGTGTGCTGCGCGTCCCCGATGTAGACGTCAAGGCGTGACCAGTCCCAGTCGTACGCGACCCACGCCCATCCGCGACCGGCCATTCCGCCAGCTTTGAGTTCGGTCAGCATCGCATCCAGGCTGCCGAAATCACGGACGATCATCGCGCCGAGCGCGTCGTTGGGCGCGCCGCCAGCCGGCCCGAGGTTGTCGAAGTACAGCTCGTGGTTCTTGATGCCACCGATCGCGAACGTCAGGTTCTCGCGCAGCGCCCGGTAGTCCGAGTAGATCTGGTTCGCCACGCTCTGATCCGCGGACTGGAGTTTTTCGGAGATTTCGTTGTACTTGTTGCAATACGCCTCGTAGAGCGCCCAATGAGCCTCGACCGACTCGGCCGAGATGCCGTCGAGCTTCAGGATCTTGTCCGGCTTGGCCATCGCCGTGACCTTGTGGAGTGTCGCCACCGATCGGGCTCCTTTGTGCGTTGACATGTACGTCGTTCCGCCCAGCCTACTCCCGGACCGGGGACCCGGCCTGGCAGGAACACGGTCGCCGGTGGCCAACCTTTATTGACCGGGACCAATCCGTCCATCATCCACCACGAGGAACCCCATGGCTGTCACGACCGTTGCTCGCAGAAGCCGCCAGAGTCGAACTCGGCGCGCCGCCGCAAGCGCCCACAACATGCAGATACGTGAGATCACGGGACTCGGCCTGGTCGGACTCGGCGCATTCCTGGCGATGACGCTGTTTCTGGGCGTGTCCGTGGGGCCGCTCGGAGGTGGACTCGAGACGCTGATCCGACTCGGCGTTGGTCGATCGGTGGCACTCGCGCCGCTGGCGTTGATCGCCCTCGGGCTCGGGCTCATCTTCGGCTGGAAGATCCTGGACACCCGACCATTTCGGATCGGCGTCGGCGCCCTGATCGGCGCAATGCCACTGGCACTCGCAGCGGGCAGCTTCGGCATCGGCGGACGCACGCGCGCCGGATGGTTCGACTCCACGGTCCTCCAAGGACGCGGTGGCGTTGTAGGCGAGATCGAGTACTTCATCACGTCGAACACCGTCGGCGGACCCGGTACCGGGCTTCTGGTGATCCTGGCCCTCATCGCCGGCGCGGTCCTGGTGACCGGCGCCTCGCTGAGCGTCGTCCTTCGCCGTTCGGGGAAGGGCGCGGCCGTGGCGAGCCGGGTCGTGGGCCGCGGGGCCCGCACCGTCACGTTGGGTGCGGTCCGTGGCGGACGGATGCTGGGCGAGCAAGTCCGCACACGACGTGACGCTGGAGACGAGCCGACGATCGCAATTGCCCGGCGTGGCGGTGCGGCCGCGGCCCCACCCCTGGACGGCGCGGATCACTTCCCCGACCTGTTCACCACGATCGGGACCATGCCGCGGTCGCCTGCGCTTGGCCCCGACGGCGACGAGCCGCATGAGATCACACCCGCAGAGGTCGGCGCGCCCGTCGCGGCGCGCGAAGCCCTCGTTGACGACGCGTACACCGCCACAACCGTCGTGGCGTCGCCGGTCGACGCGCTGATCCCGCCGCACAGCCCGCAGCGTGGCTACCGGCCGCCATCGCGCAACGTGCTGAAGCGCTCGACCGGGGCCAAGACGCAGCCCGCATCGGTCATCCAGGAGACCAGCAAGCGCCTGGTCGAGACCTTGGGCCACTTCGGCGTCGTCGCCGAGGTGACCGAAGCCGTCAGCGGCCCACGCGTCACACGGTACGAGCTGGCGCTTGCGCCCGGCACCAAGGTCAGCCGTGTCACCGCCCTGCGCGACGACCTGGCCTACGCCCTGGCCGCCCGCGAGGAGATCCGCATCATCGCTCCGATCCCCGGCAAGCAAGCCGTCGGCGTCGAGGTCGCAAACCCCAACGCGACGATGGTCACACTGGGCGACCTTTTCCGTGACTTCCCCGAGAACGCCGGCCCCTTGATGAGCTGGTTGGGCATCGACATCGGTGGCAGCGCGGTCTACCTGGACCTGGCGCGCATGCCGCACATCCTGATCGCAGGCTCGACCGGTACCGGTAAGAGCGTGTGCCTCAACGCCATTCTCGCGTCGATCCTGCTGCGCTCCACGCCGGATGACCTGCGGATGATCCTGATCGATCCCAAGAAAGTCGAGCTGAACCACTACGAGGGCATTCCGCACCTCTTGACGCCCGTCGTCACCAACATGAAGAACGCCTCGGCCGTGCTGGCCAACGTGGTGCGCGAGATGGAGAGCCGCTACGACCTGATGGGTCAAGACCGGGCGCGCAACATCCGCGACTGGAACGAGACGCGCGAGGCGCGGGGCGACAAGAAGATCCCCACCATCCTCGTGCTGATCGACGAGCTGGCCGACCTGATGATGGTCTCACCGGCGGAGGTCGAGGACGCCATCATCCGCCTGGCCCAGAAGAGCCGTGCCGTCGGTATCCACCTGGTGCTCGCAACGCAGCGCCCGTCGGTCGACGTCATCACCGGCATGATCAAAGCCAACGTCCCGTCACGGATCGCGTTCGCCGTCTCGTCGCAGGTGGACTCCCGCGTTGTGCTGGACGCGACGGGCGCAGAGAGCCTGCTCGGCGCGGGCGACATGCTGTTCCGCCCGATCGGCACCTCACGTCTGCAGCGACTGCAGGGTGCATACGTCAGTGAGGAGGAGATCCTGGCGATCACCGACCACTGGCGCCGCCAGGGCAAGCCTGAGCTGCGCGAGGACCTGCTGGAGCGGCCCGAGGTCCCCGAGGACGACCCGCTCGATCCCGACGCCGACGACCTGATCGCCAAGGCGATCGAGATGGTCGTCGCGCAGGGCACCGCGTCCGTCTCACTGCTCCAGCGTCGCTTGGGAGTCGGGTATGCCCGGGCGGGACGGCTGGTGGACGTCATGGAGCGCATGGGCGTCATCTCGGGACACGAAGGCTCCAAGCCCCGCAACGTGCTCGTGGGCGAAGGCGATCTGGACCGCATCCTGCGCCGCACGACCCCCCACGACGATGCGGACGCAACGCCCGACGACGCCTGATCCAGTGGCTGCCTGAAAAACCCCTGGTATCCTGGACCGGCGCGCGCCTTTGGGGGTGCGTCGTTCTATGTTCGAAATCGGGAACACACTGAGAGAAGCGCGTCTTCGCCGAGCGCTCGACATCGCCGACTGTGAATCGGCGACGAAGATCCGCGCCAAGTATTTGCGCGCACTCGAGGAGGAGCAGTTCGAGATTCTTCCGGGGCCGACGTACGTCAAGGGTTTCCTCCGAACGTACGCCGAGTACCTGGACCTGGACGGCAGGCTGGTCCTCGACGAGTACGAATCACGTTTCACCGGCCGTCAGGATCACCCGTACAACCCTGACGGCGACCCCAACAAACGGCGGGCCAAGCGTCGCCGCAGTCGCGAAGCACGCGTGTTGCTCGTCGCGTCCACGCTCGTACTGCTCGCGTCAACCGGCCTGTGGGTGGGCTTCGCCGAAGACCATTCCACGCCCGCAGCCGTCATCGCACCACCGCCCCAAGCCAAACCGCTGACCGCCGTGTTCGGCCCGGCGGGGGCCAAGCCGACCTACATTGAGGTACGGCAGGACGGGCCCAAGGGTGCAACGTTCTTCACGCCTGGCGCGGTCCCGGTCGGCACGGCACGGACGGTCCAGGCCCAACCGCCCATCTGGGTTTACGTGGGGGATGGATCCGGCCTTCGGCTGACCGTGGACGGGATTCGGGTGTCGACGCCGCCGGGCAAGACCGAGTTCCGTCTGCTCGCCGGCGGTGTGATCCAGCCCTCCACAACTCCTTAGAGGAGTTCGGTGCGCGCGGCGGTTCTGGTGACCGGTGACGAGGTCTTGGGCGGCCGCGTCAGTGAGCGTAACGCCGGGTTTCTCGCACGTTCACTCGCCGAGCACGGCATCACGGTCCATCGGACCCTTGTCGTAGGCGATGCGCCGAGTGAGATCCGCGACGGGCTGCAGGCGCTCATCGATTTGGACGTCGATCTTGTCTGTACCAGCGGAGGCCTCGGCCCCACCTACGACGATTTGACCATGGCGGCGGTGGCCCAGACGACGGATCGGCCGTTGCAGCTCCATCCCGCTGCGCTTGCGATGGTGGAGGAGCGCAGCAGGTCCGTCGCCCTCCGTCTGTCAGTCGACGACGCAGACCTCGATCGCATGCGGCGCAAGCAGGCCACGTTGCCCCAGGGAGCCACCGTGCTGCCGCCGATCGGCACGGCCCCGGGGTGCACGTTGATGTACGACACCACGCTGATCGTGGTGTTGCCCGGACCGCCCTGGGAGCTCCAAGGAATGTGGGATGCGGCACTCGCGACGGATCCCCTCGCCGGGCTGCTCGCCAGGAGCGGGGGGATCACGACGCGTACGTTCCGACTGTGGTCGGTGTTCGAGGCGGAGTTGGTGCCGGTGTTGGACCCACTCGGCGCCGAGGTGCTCGACCGCATCGGGACCTACACGCGCGAAGGGGAGCTCGAGATCGTTGTGCCTGCGTCCTTGGCGACAGTGGTCGGCGGGCTGCTCGCACATCACTTTGGCGCCGCCCTGTTTGCGACAGACGACCGGCACGTGGACGCAATCGTCGCCGAAGCGCTCGTCGAACATGGCCAGACTTTGGCGGTGGGGGAGTCGTGTACCGGGGGTGGACTTGGCGCACGCGTGACGACGATGCCGGGCGCGTCGGAGTGGTTTGTGGGAGGCGCCATCACCTACTCCAACGCGTCAAAGACCGCACTGTTGGGGGTCGATCCCGCCGTCATCGCACGTCATGGTGCAGTGTCGGCGGAATGCGTGGTCCAGATGGCCGACGGCGCGCGGACCGTCGCAGGGGCCTCGTGGGGTGTCGCGATCACCGGCATCGCCGGGCCGGACGGTGGCACTCCGGACAAGCCCGTGGGGTTGGTGTGGATCGGTGTCGCCGACCCTGACGGGGCCATCCACGCGTACGAGCACCGCCTCTTGCGCGCCGATCGTGAAAGCGTCCGGCGCAGGGCACAGACCACGGCGTTGCATCATCTGCGGGTCGCCCTGGGACGCTAAGACACTCCGCGAAAGTGTGTCGGCGATTGACACGGTTTTGTGACGAATTGGCACAGTTTGGGTGAGCGATGACACAGGTTGTGGGCGTACGCTCGAAGCGTGACCACTGACCGGACGATCAACCCGCGTAACCGCCTGTTCGTCGCGCTCGAGCTGCCCGAGGTACTGCGCGCTCACGCGGCTGAGGCCGGTGCCATGGCGGCCGCACATACCCAGGCTCACCTCGTTGCGGGGCCAAACCTGCACATCACGCTCCAGTTTCTCGGGCAGGTCCGACCGGATTGCGCAGACGACCTGCTGGCGGCACTGGCCGATGCGTTGCACGGTCCGGGGATCCGCGTGCGGGCCGGGACAGTCGTGGCGCGCCCCTCGCCGGGACGTGCACGCTTGCTCGCACTCGAACTCCACGACACCGATGGTGCGCTGACGGTCCTCGCAAAACGCGTCCATCGGGCGACGGCGGCGGTACTGGACGGAAGCGTCTCCAATCGCCCGTTGTGGCCGCACATCACGGTCGCGCGGTTCAGCCGTCCGGAGCGTGTGAGAAGGTCCCCGACAACAGAGAGCGAACGTGTGTTCGACATCACCCGCGTTGCGCTCTATGATTCTGACATCGCGCCGGGACGGGCTCCGAGATATGACGAACTCCTCGGTGTCACGCTCGGCACTCTCGTTCAAAGGAGTCCTTCACATGGATAAAGCCCAGGCCCTCGGTTCGGCCCTCACACAGATCGAGCGTCAGTTTGGCAAGGGCTCGATCATGCGAATGGGCGATCCCGCCATGCAGCTCGACGTCAACGCGATCTCGACCGGCGCCCTGTCGCTGGACGTCGCGCTCGGCATCGGCGGCCTGCCGCGCGGACGCATCGTCGAGGTCTTCGGCCCGGAGAGCTCGGGCAAGACCACCCTGCTCTACCACATCATCGCGCAGGCCCAGAAGGCCGGCGGGCTCGCGGCGTTCATCGACGCGGAGCACTCAATGGACCCTCAATACGCACGTCGGATCGGGGTCAACATCGACGAGCTGCTGGTCTCGCAGCCCGACCACGGTGAGCAGGGGCTCGAGATCGCGGATCTGCTCGTGCGCTCCGGTGCCCTCGACATCGTGGCGATCGACTCCGTCGCGGCGCTCGTGCCCAAGGCCGAGATCGAAGGCGAGATGGGCGACACGCATGTCGGCCTGCAGGCCCGACTCATGTCGCAGGCACTGCGCAAGCTCGCGGGCACGCTTAACCGTGCCGGCACGATCTGTGTGTTCACCAACCAGTTGCGCGAGAAGATCGGCGTGATGTTCGGATCGCCCGAGACCACCCCGGGTGGACGTGCGCTCAAGTTCTATTCATCGGTGCGTCTGGACATCCGTCGGATTGAGACCATCAAAGAGGGCACGGAGGCTGTCGGCAACCGCGTCCGCGTCAAGGTCGTCAAGAACAAGATGGCACCGCCATTCCGCCAGGCCGAGTTCGACATCGTCTACGGCGAAGGCATCTCCTACGAGGGCAACCTGATCGACCTGGGTGTCGAGGACGGCATCGTCACCAAGAGCGGTGCCTACTTCTCATACGGTGAGGAGCGCCTCGGGCAGGGCAGAAGCGCCGCAAAGGCGTTCCTGCGCGAACACACCGACATCGCCGCCGAGATCGACGCTCGGATCCGCGCGCTCCACAGCGTGCCCGCCCCGAACGCCGGTGAGTTCGTCGTCACCACTGAAGTCGAGCCGATCGAGGACGTGGTGGAGACCGAAGCACTCGCGAGCTGATGGCCCTACGCGCAAAGCGGTGAGAGTCCCACAATGCAAGGAGTGCGCGCGCATCTTGCGAGCGCACACCAACCGGTGGACACCAGGCGCTGGTGGTTGGGGGTTGCGGTCGACCGAGAC
>JANLOO010000006.1:0-168645 GCA_031366605.1 Actinomycetota bacterium
AAGGCCTACATCAACAGGCGCATCAGCGAAGGCAAAACCAGGCGCGAAGCACTCCGCGCCCTCAAACGACACGTCACACGACGCGCCTACACCATCCTCAAAACGACCAGCCCCGCCCTTGACAACCCATAGGAGCATCACCGAGGGGTGAACCCTGTTTCGCCTCCGGAGTTTGGAGTTCCGGGGAGGACGGGTGCGGGGTAGGCTTTTCTCCATGGAACCGCCAGACGCCGTCGAGATCCGGGTGCTCGGCTGCCTCATCGAGAAGCAGCGGACGACCCCCGATGTCTACCCGTTGTCGCTGAACAGCCTCCGCCTTGCGTGCAACCAGGCGACGAACCGCGAGCCGGTGGTCGAATATGACGAGGCGACGATCCGCGACGCCCTGCAGCGGCTTGCGCTCAGGCGGTGGTCCCGGTTGGCGAGCGACGCCGGCAGCCGTGCCACCAAGTACCGACACCTGCTCGACGAGACGCTCAGCGTGAAGCCACCGGAGATTTCGGTCCTGACGGTGCTCATGCTCCGTGGGGCGCAGACTCCCGGCGAACTCAAGGCCCGCACCGAGCGGCTCTTCCTGTTCGCAAGCCTCGCCGACCTTGAGCAGACGCTGGACGGACTGGCCGAGCGGCAGCTGGTCGAACGCCTGGAGCGTCGGCCGGGCCAGAAGGAAGAACGCTGGGTCCAGCTCCTCGGCGGCGCGGCGTTGAACTCCGGGGAGAGCGCCGAGCCGGTGGACGACCCGGCTCCCGCAAAGGCCGATCGCCTCGCAGAACTCGAGGAGCGCGTCCGCCGACTCGAGGAACAGATCACCACGCTGATCCCGGCTCGCCCTCGTGCCTTCTGAGCCCGCGCAACACGGCATTCACCTCGGGTGATGCTCCTACGGGTTGTCAAGGGCGCGGCTGGTCGTTTCGAGGATGCGGTAGACGCGTCGGGGGACGTGGCGTTTGAGGGCGCGGATGGCTTCCCTCTTGGTCTTGCCTTCGCTGACGCGGCGGGTGATGCAGGCGATGGTTTCGGGGTCGCCGTTCGTGCGGGCCAGGGCGATGGTGTGGATGGCGTTGCCTGTGTTGGCGGTCGCCGCCGCGGTCGAGGCGGTGGCGGGTGGTGTTGCCGCTCGAGGCGGGGATCGGGGCGACGCCGGCGAGGCGCGCGAAGCATGCGTCGCTTCCTATGCGCCCGTGGTGTGACCAGCTGACCAACAGTTGCGCTGCG
This sequence comes from Actinomycetota bacterium, assembly GCA_031366605.1. Lineage (GTDB taxonomy): Bacteria > Actinomycetota > Thermoleophilia > Miltoncostaeales > Miltoncostaeaceae > CALMEC01. The sequence continues at coordinate 1,216 of JANLOO010000006.1, forward strand.
CTGATCGGCCCGACGCCGTACTCGTCGAGCAACTGTGGGTTGAGTGCCCTGACCCACGACGCGATGTCGCGTTCGTGTTGGTTCGCTTCGTCTGTGGCGGCCAAGCACCGTTTCGCGATCGCGCGTACAGACGCGATGATGCTGGCGTGGTAGCGGTCGTTCCTCGGCAACCGGAGTTTCGCGCACTCGATGACGAGGAGATCTGCGCTCAACCCCCGCAAGCGTTGGCGGGTTCGGTCAGGCAAGCCGACCAGGAGGGATTTCAGTTGCCGGATCGCGTCGGTGCGGGTGTGTACCGCTCCGCGCCTCGCGATCATGAGTACCCGCAACGCTTCCCTGGGCCCCCGGCGTTCCCGCGGCTGGGTGTGGCGGTCGCGGCCGATGACCATTCGCGCGGCGCGGATCGCGTCGAGCTCGTCGCTCTTGCCGCGGGTATCCGCGTCGCGCCGGTGGGGGTGGTCGACCTCCGCCACCCGCTCACCCGCCGCCTGGAGCACATCGTGAGGCCGGCGCCGTAGCTTCCGGTGCCCTCGATCGCCCACACCCTCCCGCCACGACCTGCGCGCCTGACTCGGCGTAGCGCGTCGCGATAGCCCGCGCCATCTGCCGAGGACTGGAACTGGTCGACGATCACGCCCGTTGCGCGTTCGACCACTGCGTAGGCGTGGGTGTCGCGGTGGGTATCGACACCGATGACGAACACGTCGTCGTCTGTAAACATCCGTGGTACCTCCAACTTGGGTTTGGGGGGACACGGCGTCAGCTGGGAAGACACGAAGCGACCCGACGGTCCGGCACGACTGTGATGAGTCACACCCCCTGCCAGGGGTGGACAAGCTCCTACCGGGCCAAAACCAACGGGGACAGCGTCGCTCAGCTGGCGCCGACACACCGCCCCGGACAAATCACGAGAAAGACACCCCAAACCGGGGGTCAGCCTGGCACAGAGTCACGAACCGGTGAGCCGACGCAAGCCTCGCAGCAACCCCAACCGGGCGCCACCCACACCCTCACAGCCTGGCACCAGGAGGTCAACCTAGACGAGCAGGCTGCGAAGTTCCGCGGACGTGGTCACCATCTGGTCGCGGAACGAGATGCTGATCATTCCGGCCGGTGTGCTCACGAGCCGGGCCTCGAACTCCAGCAGCTGAGCCGTTGCCCCGGCCTTGTCGGCGGCACCGATCAACGCAGCAATGTCGTCCAGGCGGTTGCGTTGCGAGGTGTAGAGGCCCGTGTTCGGAAGCAGCCCCTGGGCACGAGCGTCGGCCCAGCCCACGCGCATCTGCTCGATCGCGGCGATCGCCTGGGGCGACGCGGGGGACGACGCGGCTGGACTCGTCGGGTTGGCCGGGCCCGATGACACGACCGGGCTCGGAGCATCGGCCTGGGCAAACGTGCCGTTGAGCGCGAGGTAGACCGCCGCCAACGGACCCTCCCGTGCGGTCTCGACTGCAACGACGGTGATGACGGCACCGGCCGGGTACTTCGTGAGGTCGGCGTTCGCCGGAACGTTGATCGTGAACGCCAGCGGGAACGCCTTGGTACCGACCTGAAGCGTGACCGTGCGTGTCACCGCGTCAACGGCGCTCACGCGACCGGCCAACGGTACCGTCGGCGTTGCGCTCGCGGGCGCGGTCTGGACCACGCGTCGGCCAACCGGCCTACCGCCGGCGTCGAAGCTGACGGTGATCGAGACCTTCGAGCCGAGCTGACCGAGATCAGCTGTGGCGAGGGTACGCTTGCCACCGGGAAGCCACACAGCGCCTCGAAGAGGAATGACGATCGTGCTTCCCGGGATCGACACCGCAACGCCGCGGCGCCCGAACCGGCGGACGACGGTGCCGCGAAGGCTGGTCGTCCGCGCGACGCCCTTCAGCGGTGTGAGGCGCGATGAGTAGCTCCCATTCTTCGCGCGCTTGATGCCCCACTTGATCCCCCACTTGATGCCGGACGGCGCAACGGTCCACTTTGATGCCCGAGGCGGTGCTCCCCACTTGATGCCGTCGACCCTGACGCGAACTCCGGGGGCGACCCGGCGAAGCGAATGGATCGCATACACGCGGTGATCGTCAGTGACCACGACCGCGGTCGAGGACGCCGGCTGCCAGGCCACGACCACACCCTCGCGATTCGGAAGCGGAACACCCTGAACCGCACGCGCCGGCGGCACGACCGCCAGGGTCGATCCTGCGATCGCGAGCAGCGCCAGCCGTGAGGAACGCAGCACAGCCCCTGGGAGGAGGGGACTCATGCGGTACCTATCGGCGGATCACCCGGATACCTTGAACTCGACGTACGTCAGCGACGCAAGACGGATACTGGACCAGAGGCGCGTCTCGTGACTTTGCCACCGTAGACGACAGGGACCGGACGCCCCAGCGTTCCATCCCGTGTGGTCGGGGCGGCGAACCCTGAGGTTCACCTCGCAGTGCCCGGCACTTTGCGTGAATCGCCCAGGCAGTGCCCGGCACTTTGCGTGAATCGCCCAGGCGGTGCCCATCGAGGCCGTGACGTCATTCCCCTCGGGCGCCTGGCACCCGGCGGTGAACCATGTTCGCCTCCGTAACAGTCGCGGTCTTTGCAGCCAACTGCCGCGCGCTCCGGCTCTTGCATTTCTCGGTGGCGTACGGCAGGCTTGGCCGCGCGGGACGGATCGACCTCCGTTGAGGGACGGATTGACTCCCGTTGAGTCCGTCGAGTGTCGGCACCCCGCCGGCCGAGAAAGGAGCCTGATGACCGTACGCAAGCTCGTTTTCGCTCTAGCGTTGGCCTGCGTGGCCGCGATCGCCCCAATCGCGGCCGGCAACGCCGCGAGCGTCACCAGAATCAAAGCGGTCACGTCGGCTCCGACGGTGAAGATCAACCGCTACATCCAGAGCGGCCTGCGATGGAACAGGGACATCTACACGGTGCGCTCCGGCGGCACGCTGCACATCGTCAATCGCGCCGCCGGCGAGGGTCCCCACACCTTTACCGTCGTGCGCCCGAAGGACGAGCCGCATACCGGCCTGCAGGTCGTCAGGTGCCTCATCTGCGCGAAGCTCGGCAAGGCGCACGGCGCGGATCCGAGCAGCGACGCGCCGCCCACGTTCCCGTTCCTCGAGAACGGCGTCGGTCAGGCAACGCCTCCGTTGGTTGACCGAGCCGGCGATTCAGGGATCACCGGCGCGGGGAAGCTCGGCGAGTACATTAACCTCAAGGTGACGGCACGGAGGGGCACGAAGCTGCACTTCATGTGCCTGATCCACCCGTGGATGCAGGCCGAGGTCGACGTTACGTGAGACCCGCCGCCCGCGGTCGGCGCGGCGCGAGGACGCTTGCGGCAGCTTGCGTCCTCGCGCTCTGCGGGACCAGTGGTGGCGCGACGGGGTCCGCGTACGCCCGCGGGCAGGGACGGACGATCGACTACTGGATCGCCGCCGTGCCCGTCTCGTGGAATGTCGTTCCCAACGGACGGGACGCGATAATGGGAACGAAGATCTCGCTGGCGGACTCGGTGCTGGGGACGGTCGTGTATCGCCGGTTCAGCCCCCACTGGCGGAAGCCGCTGCAGAACGCGCCGCTGTCCAGCTCCGATGGGCTCGCGATCCCCGGTCCGTTGATCCGGGCGCGGGTGGGCGACCGCTTGCGTATCCACTTCAAGAACATGGACACGCTGCGCAACGCACCTCACTCGATGCATTTTCACGGTGTGCACTATCGCCCAGGGTCGGACGGGGCGTACGTGCCCGGCTTCTCGGGACGAGACGGAAACGTGAAGCCGGGCCAAAGTCATGTGTACCGGCTCACCGCCGGCAAGGACTCTGTCGGGGTCTGGCCGTACCACGACCACTCACCCTCGATGACCGAGTCGATCGGCGGCGGCATGTACGGCATGCTCTCGATACTCGGACGTGATGAACGGGCCCCCGACCGCGAGTTCGAGGTGGGCTTTTCGTCGATGGGCAACGGCTTCATGACGATCGATGGGCGCGCGTTCGTCGGGAACACACCGGTCTTCCACGCGAAGGTCGGTGAGCTCGTGCAGTGGGACGTCATGGCGATGGGGTCGGATTTCCACACGTTCCACGTTCACGGGCACCGCTGGATCGCGCCCGGTGGAGTGCCACGCGACACGCAGGCGGTCGGCCCGGCCGAGTCCTTCCGCATTCGGTGGCGCGAGGACGCTCCAGGCACTTGGCTGTACCACTGCCACGTTGAGGACCACATGATGCGCGGAATGATCGGGATCTATCGGGTGTCGCGGTGAGCGCCAGAGGGCTCAGCTCCCTCGCTGTAGCCCTCGTGTTGCTGCAGGCCGCGGTCGCGGAGGCGACGCAGCAGGAGGTGAGCGTCCAGTTCTCCGCGTACGCCCCATCGCAGCTTGACGTTCTGCCGGGCGAGACGGTGCAATGGACGAACATCAGCCAACGCACCCATACTGTGACCTCCGACACGGGCCTGTTCGACTCCGGCGAGCTTCCGGGGGACGCTCGCTTCACGTTCCCGTTCAGCTCTGTCGAGACGTATGCCTATCACTGCACGATTCATCCGAGCATCCGCGGCGAGGTCGACGTTCGGCGGGTGATCCTCGGGTCGTTGCCCACGGCGGTCCTGTCGGTCGGCACTCGTGTCGAATTGACTGGCCGGACCGCCGACCCGACCCAGCCCGTGTACCTCCAGCGGAGCCTCGACGGATCCGCTTTCTCGACAATCTCCAGCGCCGCGCCCGCGCCCGACGGAACGTGGCGGGCGACGGTCAACGCCGCAGAGACGCGCTACTACCGCGCGACATCCGGCACCGACGTCAGCCAGACCCGAAGGCTGCTCGTCTCCAGCCGCCGCGTGCACATTCGCAAGACGCGACAGGGTGTGCGCGTTACCGTCACACCGAGCGCCCCCTTTTCCCGGATTCTCGTCGAGGCCTACCTCCGGGAGCGGTTCGGCTGGTGGCCCGTCGTGAGAACCCGCGTCGACTACGTCTCGGAAGCCGACGTCCGCGTCCCCCGCCCTGCCAGGGTGAGGGTCGTGCTCGTCGATACGGACGGCTGGACGCCGCTCGCGACTAGCCGAACCGTGGTGCTCGCGAAGAAGTAGTCGAGCTGCACGGCGCGCCAGAGGGCAGCGGATGCGTCGGCGAGTCCGGGTCGCCATGTCAGGGACGACGCCGGGCGACCCTCTCGCAGGCACTGACCACCCTCGGACCATTCACCTCGGGTGCCTGGCACCAGGAGGTGAAGCGGGTTCGCCTCCACTACATCCACCGATCGCGGGCCCCGCGGGCCCGCCGAGGCCGACCGGCCCGCGCTGCTTGTGGGCGCACCGACCGGCCTCGAACAGGCACAATGAAACCAACTCAACGAGCCTCCACCAAAGCCGGGGCGGTTCACTCTTCCCCCAACAGGAGTAACAAAGTCCTACTAACCGGCTCGAGGAACAGATCGCCACGCTGATCCCCCCTCGCCCACCTGCCTTCTGAGGTCCCCGGATCCGACCCACACCCACGACACACGCGGACGCATTCACTCTCGTGGCGTAGGATCGCGGCATGCCGGTCGTCAAACTGAGTGGGCAACTCCAGTCACTGACCGGTGGTGAGCGGGAGCACGAGGTCTCCGGAAGCACCGTGCGCGATGCCCTGATCGACCTGGAGGAGCGGCACCCCGCGATCCGCGGATGGATTCTGGACGAGCGCCGCGCGATTCGACGTCACATCAGCGTCTTCGTCAACACGGTGGTCGCAGGAGCGGATACGCCGCTCGAGCCCGACGCCCGCGTCCACGTCCTGCCGTCGATCACAGGAGGGTGAGTTGAGCGAGATCTTGGTCGGAACGAAAAAGGGATTGTTCGTCCTGGCGGGGGGTGGACGCGACGGATTCGGGATCTCTTCGCGGTCCTTCGCGGGCGAGCCCGTCGAGTACGCGATGCGCGATCGGCGCACCGGGCGGACGTTCGCCGCGGCGGCCTCGCCGTTCTACGGTCCCAAGCTCTGGTGGACGGACGACCCAGGCGGCGGATGGACTCAGGCGCGCGGCGTCGAGCTCCCCGAGGGGGATACCGCGCTCGCCCGGATCTGGGTGATCGTGGAAGGCCAAGAGGACGGGCTGCTCTACGCGGGCGGGGACCCGGCGGTGCTGTTCGAAAGCCGCGACGGCGGCGAGACGTGGGCGCTCAGCGAGGGCCTGTGGAACGACCCGACGCGAGCCACCTGGCATCCGGGCGGAGGCGGCCTGTGTCTGCACACGATCGTGCCGTGGCCCGGCGATCCCAATCGGCTGTCGATCGGGATTTCGGCGGTCGGCGTGATGCACACCGACGATGGCGGGCGCACCTGGCGTCACTCGAACACCGGCATCGTGCCGCGTTATCTGCCCGAGGATCAGCGCGATATCGATCACCAACATTGCGTCCACTGCATCGCCCGATCCCCCAGCCGGCCGGAACGGCTGTTCTTGCAGTTCCACGGCGGCGTGTACCGCTCCGACGACGCCGGCGAGTCCTGGATCGACATTGCAGCCGGTCTGCCGTCGGACTTCGGCTTTCCGATCGCGATCGACCCGGCCGACCCGGACTGCGCGTACGTCATCCCGCTTGCAGCAGACAGTGACCGCGTCACCCCGGACGGTGCGGTGCGGGTCTACGAGACGCGGGACGCGGGGGCGACGTGGACACCACGCGGCGACGGCCTGCCTCCATCCGACTCCTACCTCACCGTCCTGCGCGAGGCATTTACCTCGGGTGGCGAGAGCGACGCGCTCGAGCTCTACTTCGGTGCCACATCGGGCGAAGTCTTCGGCTCCGCCGACGCCGGGCGCACATGGTTCACCGCCGCGACCCGGCTCCCGCCCGTGTACTCGGTCAGGCTCGCAGGCTGAACCACAACGCAGGGAATCTTGTCCCGAGGAGACAACATGCGGCACGTCCCCTCGTTCCGAGAGCATCCGTTCGGCGGAGAGGGCTCGCGGGAGCGAGGAGCGGTCCGCGACCGCGTTGAAATGCGATAGATATCTCGCTCCCACACCAGAAGGAGGACTCATGCCTGCACCGACCCTCGTCCCCGGCGCACCGTGCTGGATCGACCTCTACAGCTCCAATACCGACGCCGCCAAAACGTTCTACGGCCGGCTCCTGGGCTGGAGCGCCGAGCTTCCCGAGGAGGGATTCGGCGGCTACTTCACGTTCACCAAGGACGGCAAGTTCGTCGCCGGGTGCATGGCCAACGACGGCACGACGGGGGGCCCGGACACCTGGACCGTCTACCTGACGACCGACGATGTCGAGGCGACCGCCAAGGCGGCGGCCGAGCATGGCGGCCAGGTGTACATGGCGCCGATGCAGGTCGGGGAGAACGGCAGCTTCGCGATGCTCGGTGACTCGGGCAACGCGGGGATCGGCGCGTGGCAAGCGGGAAAGATGAAGGGCTTCGACGTGCGTAACGAAGTCGGCACCCCGACCTGGTTTGAGCTTCACACACGCGATTACGCGGGAGCGGTCGCCTTCTATCGCGACGTCTTCGGCTGGGAGCCGCGCACCATGAGCGACTCACCCGAGTTCCGCTACACGACGCTCGGCGAGGGCGACGACGCGCTCGCGGGGATCATGGACGACACCGCGTCCGCCCCCGAGGGGAGCCCGGCAGGCTGGTCGGTCTACTTCCGCGTCGACGACACCGACGCGGCGCTGGAGCGCGTGGTCGAGCTTGGCGGAAAAATCGTCGAGCCGGCGGTGGACACACCGTACGGCCGTCTCGCCCAGGCCGCCGACCCCACCGGCGTGGTCTTCAGGTTGGTCGCAAACTGAAACTCGAGACCAGCCCCTGACCTGCCAGTTGCAAGTCGCACGAGCGATTGCGGACGAACGTCCGACCATTCACCTCGGCCGCCAGGCACTTGGAGGTGGAGGTGAACCACTCTCGCCCTCGGAGAGTCGGCGCCCAGTGCCTTGCTCGCGAGCGGGCGCGTCGCGGCCGGCACGGGTGTTGCCACGTCGGTCGTTCAGCGGCAGCTCATCAACCTGGCGGACCTGGCATCACGGTGACCACCGACGGCGACGCTGAGGTCGGCCCTGACGTCGTCGTCAACCTGCCCAACGCCAATGGTTCGTCATGGATGAGAAACGCCGGCACACAGATGCTCTCCCAGCCGAACGGCGGCCAGCTCCCGCTGAGCGCTCAGGCCGAGCACCAACGTCCGTAGCTCGTACATCTCCGTGCTCGTCTCGCAACCCACTCTTGCCCGCGGGATGCACCTCCGCTGCACCTTCGACACGCACGGATTCACGTCCCAAGGCCGCTCGCGTGCTGGACCCTCCGCGTGTGAACGGGAGCGTTCTCGCAAGCCACGATGCCAGCGGAAATCGAGGCGATTGCCCCTTCCCGACGAGACCGGTGACCACCGTCGGACCATTCACCTCGGGTGTCTGGCACCGGGAGGTGAACCGGTTTCGCCTCCACGGTCGTCATGTGGGGCGGAGGCCCGCCTACCGCTTGACGATGTTGTGGACCTCGACTACCTCCGGTGGACCGGCGAGCTCGACACCGCCCTCGGTCAGGATCGGCATCAGGCGTTGACCGAACGCCTCGAACTGCTCCTTCGAGTCCCAGATCTCGCTGACCCGGAAGGTGTCACCGGAACTGAAGGCGACGTGGTACTCGAGCCCCTCAGGCGGGAACGTGCCCGATGCCTCAAAACGGGGCATCACTGCGTCGTACTTGTCGGCCGTCATGCCTGGCGCTCCTGTAAACCGGACAAGGATGCTCATGCTGTTTCTCCGTGGTCGGGTGGCGTTCACCCTACTCCCGACCAGAGCCCCAAAGGCAATAGCGGGTCGGCAGGCGGCCGGCCGGGCCGTGCGTTGCGCCACGCGCGATCCGAGAGTTGAACTAGTAACGAGAGCGGGTCGTCGTTGCCGGCGGGGTGGTCGGTGTTGTTGTGCTGGGTGTCGAGGCCGGGCCTTTGGCACCCCCGGGCGTGGCGGGAGTCGAACCGCACCCCACGAGCGCAGACACACCGGCGACGACAACCGCAGCAGCGAGGACCCGCCATCGAGTGATCACGTTCTGAGTTGGAGCGTCCATCCAGCCAGGCTATGTCATATCCGCCGGGCCCGCATCGACCGGCTCTTCCTGTTCGCAAGCCCGAACTGCAGCGCGGCGGGCTCCGCGTCGATGTCGCGTTTGTCAGGCCGCGGTGCGCTCGCGCGAGTCGAACGAGAGCTGCACAGGCATGGCCTGTATCTGCAGCTCGCACAGCCGTGTCAGCATGTCGGCGGCGACGGGGCTTTCGGCAGCCACGGCCGCGACGGCCTGGTCCACCGTTGCCGTGTCGCGCGTCAGGTCATTCGCCCCGACACCGTGCGCGGCAAGCTGATCCATGACCGCGGTGAGCGCCGCCAAACCGATCAGCAGTCCACGCGGCGTGGCGCCCGTTTTGATCGCCCGCGCGAGCGTGAGCGGACTGGTGTGCACGAGCCGGGCGACGGTTGCAGTGTCCAATCCGTGCGCCGCAAGGCGGCTGCGAAGCGCCGCGGCGCCAGCGCAGGTGTTGGCGACGATGGTGAGCCGAAAATCCGATGCGTTCTCCATAAACCAACCGTAGCGCGTTCTCCACGAAAAAGCGAACATACGTTCGTTGGAGTGAACCAGCGAGCTCACCTCACCAGACCGGATCGCCCTCTCATTCACCCTCGGGTGCCTGACCCCGGGCGTGAATCACGTTCGCCTCTGCGACCACCGCCGCTGGTCCATTCGGAGCCCGGGCCAATGACTGTCTCAGAAAAGCACTCACCTGTCTCTCGTTGTTGGGAGGACCGGAACCCGCGACGTGCTGATCAAAGGGGGGAAATCAATGACTCAAGCAAACGGAAATCTGCTCGAAGTCGCCGGCAAGACCGCGGTGGTCACGGGCGCATCGTCGGGGCTTGGCGAGGTCTTCGCGGAGGCACTGGCGACCCGAGGGGCGAACGTCGTCCTCGCCGCCCGCCGCCAGGATCGGCTCGCCGCCCTGGTCGAACGGCTGGAGGCCGCAGACGGGAGCGCCTTCGCGATGCCCTGTGACGTGACCGAGGCGGATCAGGTCGACGCGGTCGTCGAGGCCGCCTGCGAACGGTTCGGCCGGGTGGACATCATGGTCAACAACGCAGGCACCGCGGGAGACGGTGGACCAACGCCCGAGCGGCTCCCCCACCAGCTGTTCGAGCACACGGTCCGGGTCAACCTCCTCGGCGTCTGGTACGGCTGCCAGGCGGCCGGGCGTCGCATGCTCAGCGACGGGCTTGGAGGCTCGATCATCAACATCTCATCCGTGCTCGGGTTGGGCGGCCAGCAGAACTACCCGCCCGCCTACTCCGCGACCAAGGCCGCGGTGATCAACCTCACTCGCAGCCTCGCCGTCAGCTGGGGAGATCGCCGCGTCCGGGTCAACGCGATGGCTCCGGGGTGGTTTCCCAGCGAGATGACCGACCCGTACTTCGCCGCGCCGCCGTTCATGCACTCGATCCTCATCCAGCAGCCCGCTGGCCGCGTCGGAGAGCTCTCGGAGCTCGTCGCCCCGCTGCTCTTCCTGGCGTCGGATGCCTCCAGCTACGTCAGCGGCCACACCCTCGTCGTCGACGGGGGGATGTCAGCCTCCTACGGAGCAGCCCGTCACGCCCAAGACGTCATCGACATGTTCGCGGCGATCGTCCCTGACGGACTCGGGACACGCATCACCCCCGAGATGCCATAGGCGCTGCAGCCACGCCTCGGATAGGACTGTTCGGCGTTACGCCGAAACGACTGCAGCAGACGATCGACTGCCCAAGGAGAGCGTCATGGGCGCAGGCCCATTCACCTCCTCGGATCAAGGGCGCGGAGGGAAGACCTCATCGCCGCCGACGGTTGGGGCCTCGGAACCGTTGCCGATCTGATGAGAGAAGTTCCCGCTCGCCTCGTCGGGATCGCTCGCCTCACCAGCCTCGCGTGATTCGGGTGCACTGAACGGCGGGGGTTCTGAGGTGGGGTGCTCGACCGCGCCGACCAATCCAGCTGCAGGGAGCTTCGGAGCGCGTGGTTGCCAGGCGACAAGGCCTTGCACCACGTCGCGGTAGAAATCAACGACCTGGCGCTTCGTGTCATAGATAAAGGACCCCGGAACCTTTCCCCGCTTGGTACCCATCTCTCGTGCGAGTGCGAGACGGAAGGCGCGCGGGAGCCTCTTCGGATCCTGAGGGAACAGCAGTCTGTCGGGATTCCCAATCGCCTCACTCAGCGAAAGAGACGTCGTCTGGCCGCGTGTTGCTTCGAAGAGCACCTCGACTCGCAATCCGGCAGGCGCGCTGCTCAGTTGCCGAAGCATCCAGCCAATCCGGGTCTTTGCACGTTGGCCGTCTTCACGCGGGGCATCTACCAACACTGACGTCGTCACAACACGACCCCGCAGGTCAGCGTCGACCACGACGGGGCCAACCGCATCAGTGATCCGAATCGTACTTTCGAGTCGACCGTCATCCGCGAGGGTCTTCGCGGCTTGAGCCCACCGGTCGGTGGGTTCGATCCCACGCCGGAAGAGCGGAGCCACTTGCCGACCCAAGTCCTGGTAGAGCCCAAGACAGAGGTAGTCGACAAACTGCTCAAAACGCTCCGCGACATTACCCGCTTCGGGATCCGATGCTTTGAGCGTGCGTTCGCGCGCGGCATCACGCACCTTCACCCATCGCTCGCCCATCTCAACGAAGCCCCCAGCACCCGAGCGTTCGTTGTCGAGATACGCGATCAGCTCACCGAGGATCCATGCCTGGTCGGGGTCCGAGATGCCACGGTGTTGGTGGTGGACAATCGCCTCGGCGAGAATCTGCCACCAAGAGAGGTGGTAGAGCGGCGGCCGGACGGGCGCGCGCCCCCGACCTTTACTCGGGAGAGCAACGGGACTCTCGTCCGCTGACCCGGTGATCTGATTGGAGATCGTTAGTACTGCGTCGAACCCATAGGCCTTCGCGAGATCCAGATAGGCATCGACCTGCGCAGGCAGGAGATCATTCTCTGCAGTCTTCACCTCGACAAGGCAGCGCCACGTTGCACCTCCCCGGCCTTCAATAACGATCGCACCGTCGGGAATCAGGTTCTGGCCGTCAGGGTTCGCCAACCGGATCTCAACAAATGTCGAGATGTTGCCGCGTGGTGCTCCGACCTTGCTTGTCAGCGCCGCCCCAAAGGCTGGCACGGCCTTCATCACCGCAAGAAGCGCAGACGTCGCCCGGCGCTCCTGCTCTTGGCCACCGCCGATACCGCTCGTAGGAATGATCCGCGCGGGGAACCAGCGGTCCTCGGGTCGGCTTGGCCCGGTATCCGTGTCTGTCGCCATGCCGAGACCATAGAGGCCACTCACGGACGTCGTGTCCGTCCAACGAGTCGTCAGGCTGCACCATGAGGATCGGCATTTGGAACCTCGATGGCCGGTGGGGCCGTGAGCACCGCTCGTTCCTCGATCCCCAGGATTGTGATGTCTGGCAAATGACCGAAGTTCGCGTCGATGTGTCGGAGACGAACTCCGTTTCACCTCCGCGTGCCAAGGCACTCCACGTGAATGCCCCGCTGCGGCGTGCAGCCGGTAACTGATCGCTGAGCGACTCACCTCCGCCACCGCGGCGATCTCGGCGTGTGTGTAACCCAACCCGGCGCAAACACGCGTCGCCTCGATCGGCGGCAGCGCGCAGAACACCTGCCACACCGACGGACGACGGAACGCCTTACCCGCAAACAGAAGGGACGGCTCCCGTGGCGGACTGAACCGCACGCCCTACCTCCCCCACGACAACAGCTGTCACGAGGAACACGCAGGCTTTTACCCTCTGGTATGCGCGAACGGGGACTGATCAAGGCGCGTACGGCATGCATCCACCTCGGAGAGTCGGCCCCAGATCTGGACAAACGAAGCCGCTCCCAAACAAGCAACGAGGTCCGGTAAGGCACAGACCGGCCGACCCCGCCATCCTGCCACCCAACGGGCCGGCGTCCATTCACGTGGAGTGTCTGACACCGGGAGGTGAACCAAGTTCGCCTCCGCAGACTCATCGCGACTACACTAGGCCCAATATGTCGGGCCCTCCACCCTTCGAATTCTCAGCCTGGCTGGCGACTGCGCGCGCAGGAGTTCCCTGGTTTGCCGACTACGAAGCCAAATTCGAAGCGCTCGCCGGTCGTGCGCTTTGCCTGGATGACTACCGCCGCGCCCACCTCGTCCTCGAAAATGCACGCAGCCAGATCCGGGAACACCCGTTCTGGGACCACCTTCCTCAATCGTTGTCTGACCAGGATGCCCGGCATCAGACGGCCACCTCCTCACCCCTTCTCGCCACGGATCCTTCACAGCTCAGCTTGGCGACCAAACCCTTCCCAAGCATTTACGAGAAGTCCTACCGCTTGAACGCACTTGACCCAGACATCACCCGCGGCCCATGCGTCCCTGATGCATGGTTTACCCAGATCGACGACCTCGTGCGAACCCGCATCGTGTGCAAATACCTTGACGGCCCCGACGAGGTCGTCACGTGCATTCTACGCCACGCCGCCACTCACGGAATTTCAGCACCAGTTGTCCGTACCCACGCTGCTGATCGCGGGTACTACGCGCATCATGTCTATCTTCCGCATACAATCGAGATTCCTGATGGCCATGGCATTGTAGCCCTTACTATTCACCTGGAGATTCAAGTGACCACTCAACTCCAGGAGGTTCTCGATCAACTAACCCACCGCCTCTACGAATCTGATCGTTCTACACCTCGCGCCCCGAGCGATGCGTGGAAGTGGCAATTCCGTGAAGCCCGCTTCTTTACTGCATATATAAGTCACGCGCTTCATCTACTTGAGGCTCAGATTGTCGCCACGCGAGACCATCTAGCCGGGCCTGGCGTCGCTACCACCCACATTCCTTTGGAGCCCGATGAAACGGTTTGATGCGCCCGAACCAAAAGTCCTACACCTCCCGACGTTGCTGCGGCGCCTTGCGGCAGGGGAAATCCTGGTTCCACGATTCCAGCGCCAATTCGTCTGGTCCGACAAGCAGGTCACGTCGCTACTTGAAAGCGTCTACCTCGGATACCCGATTGGCAGCATTCTTCTCTGGCGCTACTCTGCAACTGCACCGCGGTTGCAGGTCGATGAGAGCATCCTCGGGGTCACCAGCACTGAACCTTCAGTGTCCAGCGCGTACGTGCTGGACGGTCTCCAGCGTCTGACGACACTCTATAGATGCCTCATGGTCGATCCCGAGCTACCAGGCACGCCTTTCGATGTTCTGTTCGACCTGGCATCTGAACAGTTCGTGCATCGATATTCCACGGTTGACCAGGCGGACGAGCTTGCCGTCCCAGTCCACGCGTTTTTCTCTTCTCGCCGCTTCCTAGCTGAGCAGGCACGAATCCTCGAACTTGCAGACGAGGCCGCATTGGACCGCTTAGTCGGCGTTTATGCGCGGTTTCAGGAATATATGTTGCCTATTGTTACAATTGACGAAGCGGACGTTCGTACCGTGGTAACAATCTTTGAGCGCATCAACACACAGGGCACTAAACTTGTGGGAGCGGACTTTATTCGCGCCGTCACGTGGTCGGAGGACTTCGATCTTGATACCGAGCTCCAGATGATGCGCGAGTCGACAGGGACGACCCTTGAGCCTTTGGACGATGCCACGCTTGTTAAGGCGATGGCTATTTGCGCGGGTAGGGATCCAACGAATGAATCAATGCTTCAGCTCCGTATGCTGACTTCTCGTGGACTCAAAGAGGCTGTAGGTACGGCTCGTCGTTGCCTAGAGCTAGTGGCGGAGTTCGTTCGTCGCCAGATCGGTGTTCACTCTCTTGAATTCGTGCCCTACGAGGCCCAAGTTCTGGAGATGGTGCAAGTATTTTCGTCGGACTCGACCGCCGCTGAGTGGGAGCAGTATCTGACCCGTTGGTTCTGGAGCACCACCTTCAGCGAGGCCTTCCGAGGTAGGCCCGATCATGCCGTCGCCGCTGACCTCGATACGTTGCGAGTTCATCTTTCAAAAGGCACGGTGCCCTCGGAGGCACCGACGCTGCGCTTCGACTACTCCGACCTTCTGAAGCGGTCGTTCCGCACAAACAGCTCGCTATCGGCTGGCATCGGGATGTTACTTCTGCAACAAGGGGTCCGGTCGATTCTTTCTGGCGAGGTGTTGGACACCGGTCAAATCAGCACTGGCTTTCGTGCAAATAATTTCGTGCCGCTTGTCGATAGTGCGGCGGTTGGTCGGACAACGGGTGTTCCGAGCTTCTCGAATCGAGTACTTGCTAATGTCGTTTTGGTCACTGAACGCGAGCGCCTCAGCCTAGGGCGTCTGACAATCGCGGAGGGGCTCCAAGCTGGACTAGTGGACGGGGACCTCTTAGAGACCGCTGGTCCTTCCCAGATGTTGCCGCCAGACATCAAAGCGCTCTTGCTTGAGGCCCCTGAGGACCTCCTTTGGGAGCGTGCTGCGCGGATTGGAGAACGGGTAGAAGGTCTGGTCAAGGCGGAACCGCACTCAGGATGAGCCCGTTCCCCTGTTCCGACGTGGCACTTCCAAGGTAGCGTCAGACACGTCGGGGACCTCACCTTCGTCGCAGCCGTCGAGAAGCCGCAACGATACCCGAAGTCCCCGACACCTACGCCACCCCGACTACCCACAACCCCCACTCATCTGCGAAGAGCCCCCAAAGCCGGAGAGGGGACTCGAACCCCTGACCTGCCGCTTACAAGGCGGCTGCTCTACCAGCTGAGCTACTCCGGCGCGGTGCACAGGGTACCGCGCCGGGAGCGCGGGGTTCAGCGCAGGTCGATGACCTCACGGCTCTTGAGGTGCAGCGCGACCTTCCGTTTGACGCGTTGGAGGGCGTTGTCGACGGTTTTGGGGGTGCAGCCCTGGATCTCGGCGATCTCCTCGTAGCTGCGGCCCTCGAGGTACATGCCGAGGACACGGTGCTCGAGCTCCGACAGGACGGTTCCGAGGCAATCGAGGAGGCTGCGGAGCTCCTCCGTCGAGATGGCCTGCGTCATGGGGTCTGCGACGGGGTCGCCGGCGAGGACTTCGGCCAGCGTGGCCTCCTGCTCGCCGCTGCCGGCGCGGGAGTGGCTGAAGCTGATGTACGTGTTGAGCGGCGAGTGCTTGTTTCGGGCCGCGGTCTTGATCGCGGTGATGATCTGGCGCGTCACGCACAGCTCGGCGAACGAACGAAACGACGCCTCACGCTCGACGCGGTAGTCGCGGACCGCCTTGAAGAGCCCGATGAGCCCCTCCTGGATCAGATCCTCGATCTCGCCGCCGGCCAGGAAGTACGAGTTGGCCTTGAGGCGCACGAAACCCTTGTAGCGCTCGATGATCTTGTCCATCGCGACCCGATCGCCCGCGCGAGCGCGGTTGACGAGGCCTCGATCATGATTCTCAACCAGAGATCGAGCTTGAATCTGTTCAGCGGTCGCTTGGTGATACGTCATCGTGCCCCCGACGGGAGATCCGTCTCGTAGAAAGCGGTTGCGGTGTCGCTGACCAGAACTCTCAGGTTCAAGTTGAACTTTTGTTTCGGTCAGCTGGCGCGCATTCTCTGCGTCCGGTGACGCCATGTCAAATCCTCATTCCCGCAAATAGCGGATTTATCTGCGGCGGGTGGTTTCGAACAGCAAAAGCGCAGTCGCAACCGACAGGTTGAGGCTTTTGACCTTTCCCGCCATGGGGATTTTGACCAGCCGATCGCACATGGACCACACGCGGGGACGCAGTCCCTCGCCTTCGGCGCCGATCACGACGATCGCGCCGGGGTCCCACGCGACATCGCGGTAGTCCTCATCGGCATCCTCGTCCGCACCGACGACCCATCGCGACGGGCTCTTCGCGTCGTGCAGGAAGCTCGCCAGGTTCTCGACCTGGGCCACCCGCACATGCTCGATCGCCCCGGCAGACGTCTTGCAGACCGTCCCGGTGACCTCGGGGCTGCCGCGGCGCATCATCACGATGCCGGCCGCCCCCACCGCGTCGGCCACGCGGGCCACCGCACCCAGGTTGCGGGGGTCCTGCAGCCGGTCAAGGCAGACGATCGGCCCCAGGGCGTCCAGGATCTCGTGAGACTCCGCGTACGGGTAGGGATCGGCGAACGCGATGATCCCCTGGTTGTCGCCCGTCCCCGCGGCCTTGCCGAGCGCGGACTTCTCGACGGACTTCGGGTTGAGCGCCGCGACCCAGGGCTCCTTGCACAGATCCGGCAGGGCCCACACCTCGCGGATGGCCCGCCTGCCCGCCGCGGCGAGCTCACGGACGGGGTTTCGGCCATAGACCACCGCCGGCTCATCGGATGTGTCCGCGTCGCGATTCCAGGGTTGGCGCTTTCGTCGGTCCTCATGAGCCATGTGGGAGAGCCTAAGGCCCCGCCCGGAAGGCGCCCGGGCGGAGACGGGGTCCGCACCGTCCACCACGAGGGATTCGGCCACTGCCCTGAGGCGTTGTATCGTTGGGTCCATGGCAACGAAGGAAACCCGCACCACATCCGGCCTCCCAGGCGAAGACGTCGTGAAGCTCTATCGCGACGCCCTTCTTCGGGATCGAGTGCCCGCTGGGCCGGGGACCACCGAAGAGGGGTTCAGCGCGCAAAGGCGGCGATGTCCGGTTTGCGCCTCGGTGGGCCAGTGACGCCAAGCCACTACCGGTAGGCAATGCGTGGCTGACTCCCGGGGAGTCTTTGACCTCGGCGTCGAGATGCCGGACCTTGGGCCCGAAGATCCGTAAACCGAGGCGGCAGATCCGTAAAATGAGATCCGCAGATTCGAAAACTCAGGCGGAGCGGAGCTCTTGACCGGCGGCGGTGTCGCGGACCTCGTAGCCCAGGGCGGCGATGGCATCGCGTAGGCGGTCGGACTCGGCGAAGTCCTTTGCGGCACGGGCCGCGAGGCGGGCATCGGCCAGCTGCTGCACCTGGGCCGGGATCCCCGCAGGGGCATCGTCATCGGCCGGCGCCAGGGCGAACACGTCGAGCAGCTCGACGATGACGCGCTTGGCCTCTCGTAGCTGATCTGCTGACGGACGCTGACCCTCGACTGCAAGGTTAACCGCGCGCACCAGCCCGTCCAGAGCCGCCCAGGCCTCGGGCGTGTTGAAGTCGTCGCTGAGCGCGTCGAAGAACCGGGTGCGGCCGTCCATCAGCGCGGCGGTCAGCCCGGGGTCCATGCCCTGGCCCGGGGCCTTGATGGCCGCGCTGAGGCTGCGCAGGGCGTTCTTGATGCGCTCATAACGCTTGCCGGCCTCGTCCAGCCGCTCGTCCGAGAACGGCAGCTTGGACCGGTAGTGGCTCGTCAGGAAGTACGCGATGATCGTGTCGCGCGGCCATTCGTCCAGCACCTGGGCCAACGAGGCGATGTTGCCGACGCTCTTGGCCATCTTCTCGCCCGCAAGCTCCAGCATCTCGTTGTGCATCCAGATCTTGGCGAACGGCCGGTCGCGGGCCCCCTCTGACTGGGCGATCTCATTCTCGTGGTGCGGGAACACCAGGTCCAGGCCGCCGCCGTGGATCTCGAACTCGACCCCCAACAGGGCCTCGGCCATCGCGCTGCACTCGATGTGCCAGCCCGGCCGGCCCGGCCCCCACGGCGACTCCCAGAACATGTCCTCGTCGGGCTTGTGGCCCTTCCACAGGGCGAAGTCGAGCGGGCTCTCCTTGCCGTCGCCCGGCTCCTCGCTGCGAAGCTCGTCGAGCACACGACCCGACAGCTTGCCGTACCCGTCAAAACGCTCGACACGGAAGTAGACATCGCCCGCCGCCGGATACGCCAGGCCCTTGTCGATGAGGTCTGAGATGAGCTGGATGATCTGGGGCATCGTCTCGACCACCGTCGGCTCGTGCGTCGGGCGGCCCAGCCCCAGCCGGTCGGTGTCGTCGATGTACGCCCGTGTGTACTTGGCCGCGGCCTCGGTGCTGCTGATGCCCTCCCTGCGCCCGGCGTCATAGATCTTGTCGTTGACGTCGGTGACGTTGCATACCAGCACCGCGCGGTAGCCCTGACGATCCAGAAACCGCTTGAGCACCGAGAACACGACGAACGGCCGCGCGTTGCCGATGTGGATCCGCGAGTACACCGTCGGCCCACACGCGTAGATGCCCACCACGCCGTCCGGGCCGGCCACGAGGGGCTCCTTGCGCTTGGACAGCGTCGAGTAGATGCGGATCCCTGTGGGACTCATACGCTCTCCAACAGGCAGACGGCCTGGCACGCGATTCCCTCGCCACGGCCTGTGGCGCCCATGCCATCGGTCGTCGTGGCATGAACGGTGACCGGCGCGCCGACGATCGTGGAGAGCGCATGTTGCATCGCCTCGCGATGAGGCGCCACTCGTGGTGCTTCGCAGACGACGACCGCGTGGGCGTTGACCACCGCATAGCCAGCGTCGCGTACCCGCTCGACGACGATGCCGAGCAGCATCGCACCCGACGCCCCGGCCCACTCGGGATCGCCGGGTGGGAACAGCGCGCCGATGTCGGGGCCGCCGCAGGCCGAGAGCAGCGCGTCGCACAGGGCATGCGCGACGACATCACCGTCGGAATGGCCGGCCAGCCCCGACGGGTGGTCGATGTGGATCGTGCCCAGCATCAGCGGTCGACCCGGCTCCAGCCTGTGTGCGTCGACTCCGAGTCCGATTCGGTGTTTCATACGCCGCCCCCGGCACGGCTCTTGGGCGGCCTATTCGCCGCCGGCCCCAAAGGACATATCTTGCGGCGGCTCAAACGTCGGTGGCGGCTGGGGAATACGGCGTCTTTCATCCGATCGGCTCCTGGCGGGGCTCGCGACCCTTGAAGCAGGTGAGCGTCGTATACCCGGCGCCACGGAGCGCTGCGACGGCCGTTGGGTAGTCGCGCGCGACATCGTCCGGGTTGTGGGCATCGCTCGAGAGCGTCGCCGGCACACCGGCCGCGTGGAACTTGGCGAGCCAGCCCGGGTCGGGGTACAGCTCGCGCACCGGCTTGCGCAGGCCGGCCGAGCTGCACTCGACCGCGACACCGGTCTCGGCGATCGCGGCGACCAGATCGTCAACCCGGTCGGCGAATGTCGCGGGGAACCGGTGGCCGAACACCTTGGGCAGGTCCGGGTGGGCCATGACGTCGTACAGGCCCGACTGGGCGGCGGCCACGAGCTCGTCGAGGTAGCGGTCCCACACGGCCTCGGCCCCGATGTGTTCGGCCGCCGGATCGTCCGGGTCATCGATCGCGAGGCCCTCGAGCCAGTGGACCGATCCCAGCACGACGTCGAACGGATGGGCTGCGAGCACCGCGGCGATTTGATCGCGCCGATCGGGGAGCCAGTCCATCTCGATGCCGACCAGCACCGGCAGGCCCGCGGCCTTGGCCTCGACCAGGGCCTCGCAGTGGGTGCCCAGATCCTCGGTCGCCTCGCCCTGCCACCAGGGGCTGGTGTGCCAGTCACGGGCGACCGTGAACCGGTGGATGTGTTCGGTGATCGCGATCTCTCCGACCGCCCGGGCCTTGGCCCGCTCGACGTACCGGCCGATCCAACCGACCGACCGCGGGCCGCCGTGAGCCTCCCAGCGGCGGGCGTCACGCGCGCGCGCCTCGACGCCGTCGGGCTGCAGGTGCATGTGGTAGTCGGTCAGCACGGCCCTGGACGATACGCGGTTCGTCAAGACCACTTGACACAGGTGACCCCGCACGTATACTCATAACATATTCGTTATATATCAGGGAGTCATGGCCACCGATCAACTCAGCCTCGTGTTCTCCGCACTCGCCGACCCCACCCGCCGGGCGATCCTGGCTCGGCTGACCGAGGGCGAGGCGACGGTCTCGCAGCTGGTCGAGCCGTTCGCAATCAGCCAGCCGGCGATCTCGCGGCACCTGAAGGTGCTGGAGCGTGCGGGGCTGATCACACGCGGCAAGTCCGGGCAGTTTCGCTCGAGCCACCTGCGCACCGACGCGCTGGACGAGGCGATCGACTGGATCTCGTACTGGCGTGGCGTATGGGACGCACGCTTCGCCCGATTGGACGCACACCTCGAGCGCATCGCAGCCGAGGCCCCTTCCACACGAAAGGCATCGAAGTGAGCACCACCACACCCGACACCGAGCTGGTCATCACCCGCATCTTCAACGCGCCACGCGAGGCCGTCTATCGCGCGTTCACCGACTCCGACCAGATCGCCGCGTGGTTCGGACCGGTCGGCTGGTCGGTTCCGCGCGACACGATCGAGCAAGACGTGCGCGTCGGCGGCCACCAGCGCTTCACGATGGTCAGCGACGCCGACTCCTCAAAGGCATCGCCCGTCAACGCAACCTTTGTCGAGGTCGTTGAGAACGAACTGCTGGTCGCAGAAGAACGCTGGGAGGGCGTGCCCGGCAGGCAGGACGGTGGCGTCATGCAGATGCGGTTGGAGTTCCACGACCAGGGCGACGGCACCACCCGACTCGTTCTGCGCCAGGGGCCGTACACCGCCGAGATCCAGAAGATGGCCGACATGGGCTGGGAGAGTTCGTTCACCAAACTCGATGCGCTGCTCGCAGGCTGACGCGACAAGCGCGGCCTTCGGTTGGTCGACTTGACGGTCCGCGACGAAAGGACCGTGTGCTGTAAGCCAACGCCGGTTGCGTTCGCGAGTCTTTGAGTCGTCGATTGGTCGACTAGTCGACTCATCGAAGAATGTTGCGGAATGATCTACGCGCACCTGCCATCTCCGGCATCCTGCGGGGCGGCTCGACCAGTTGGACATACTCCGCGCACAACTTGGCGACGCAACGGATGTCCCCGACCGAGAAGCTTCGCCGGCTGACCGCGTCTACCGGGTGATCCTCGAGTCCACCACGGTCGGGGGGCGGGCGCCGAGGAAGAAGATGCCGGGCAGGCCCCGGGTCTCGAATCCGGCGCTGGGGTTGTGGCGCAGCGTCGAATGATCGATGCGCATGGTGCCGGTGCGGTTGTTGCTGACGAAGAAGACGGCTCCCCCGCCTTCCTTGGCCGAGTTTTCCTCGATGATCGACCCGGCGATGCGCACCGTGAACCGGTTGCCGTCGGTGTAGATCGCGCCGCCGCTGCCGCCGCCCGGGGTGCCTCCCTTGGCGGGGTTCGCGCCCCGGCCGATCGCCTTGTTGTGGCTCAGGACGCTATTGAGCACGACCCATGAGACCCCGATGCTGCTGAGCGCGCCGCCGTTCGAGCACACCCCGCCCTGTCCCGCGGCGCCGCCGAACGTGCTGCTGACGATGTACACGGACCGGTCGCCGGACTGGTCGAGCACACGGATCGCGGCGCCACCGAGGTCTGGGCCCGTGGGGTCGCAGCGGTTGCGGACAAACCGGGAATTGACCACCCGGATGCGCCCGCCGCGCACGAAGATCGCGCCACCACCGCCTCCCTCGGCGCGTTGCCCGGTGGCGTTTCCGGCGGCGAAGGTCAGGTTCTGCACCACCAGCTGCGGCGTGGGTTGGTCCTGGCAGTGCGATGTCGTCCAGACCTGTTTCTGATCGCAGGTGTTCATGTAGAGGATCCGACGGACACCGCCGCCGCTCAGCGTCACCAGGCCCCCGCCGTCGATGACCACGCGTGGACTCGTGTTGCGGACCTTTGCTGTGGCCTTCATCGTGATGATCACGGGGTCGGGACCGCAGTTGAAGGTGATGATGCCGCCCGCGGCAACTGCGGCCACCACGGCTTTGGAGGTACAGCCGGCCGGTGCGCCCTGGCCCACGACCCGGGTCGGTCGCGCGGTGTCGACCGCTCTGGCCTGGGCTGGGACGGCGACGTGACCATCGGGGTTACCGGGGAGCACGCCCTGGGCGGCCTGTGCATCGCCCTGCGCCGTTGCCGCGGGAACCCACGCAGCCAGAGCGACCACCAGTGTGGTGGCCATGATGGCCGCAAACACTCCAGGCGGGAATCGCACGGGCGGATGGTACCGCGACAACCTGACAACCCGTGCGATGCCCCCGGTCAAACGTCGTCAGCGCTCCGGCGCAAGCCGGCCGGCCGCTCGCAGCAGCTGCTCGGCGGCGAGCAGGTCGGCCGGCGTCGTGACCTTCAAGTTGGGTGCGGCCGTTGCCACCAGACGCACGCGACCGCCCAGGGCCTCGACCATCGACGCACAGTCGGTTGCGGTGTCGAGCACCTCGTCGGTGGCCGTCGCGAACGCATGGCGCAGCACGTCAGCGTGGAACGCCTGCGGCGTCTGGGCCTGCCACAGGCCAGCGCGGTCGACGGTCTCGGTGACGATCATCGCCTCCTCCACCCGCTTGAGCGTGTCGGCCACCGGCGTCGCGGCGATCGCACCCTCGGCGCCGTCGAGTGCGGCGAGGAGCGCGATACACAGCTCGGCGGTCACGAGCGGGCGCGCGGCGTCATGTACCAGGATGTACTCGGCGTCGTCGGGGACTGCCGCCAGTGCGGCCTGCACTGAGCGCTGACGGCTGGCGCCGCCGCTGACGACGACCAGGCCCTCGCCGCCGGCCTCGCCCACAGCCATCCGCATCGGTATCTCCTGCCCCGTCGGCGCCGCCAGCACGATGCCGTCGATGGCATCACACGCCGCGAGCGCGATCATGCTCCACGCCACGAGCGGTCGTGAGCCAAGCGGAATCAGCGCCTTTGGCATGCGAGTCCCCATCCGAACGCCCGAACCAGCGGCGACAACGATCGCGTACGTCACACCGACAGGATACGTTGACGGGGTGAGCCTCCACATCGGCACCTCGGGCTGGGCATACAAGGAGTGGAAACCGGCGTTCTATCCGGCGGACGTCCCGCAGAACCGGTTCCTGGAGCACTACGGGTCGGTGTTGTCGGCGTGCGAGATCAACGCGACGTTCTACCGCCTGCAGTCGGAGTCGGTCGTGTCACGGTGGGCGAGCGCCGTGCCCCAAGGTTTTCGCTTTGCGGTCAAAGCGCACCGACGGCTGACCCACACGCGGCAGATGGCGTGGGACAAGGAGGAGCGGGCATTCCTGCGCACGTTCCTGGAGTCGATCGCGCCGCTGGGTCAGCGATTCGGCGCCCTGCTGCTGCAGTACCCGCCAACGCGCGAGCGCGACGACGACGGCCTGGCTGCTGTGCTCGACGCGTTGCCGACCGATGTGGCGTTCGCCATGGAGTTCCGCCACGAGTCGTGGGTCGCCGACAATGTGTTCGCGGCAATCGGGGCGCGTGGCGGCACGGTCTGCATCTCGGAGACCGCGGGACAGGTGCTGGACCGACTGCCACCGGGACCGTTCGCATACATCCGGCTGCGCAGCGACCGCTACAGCGCCGAGGCCCGCGACGGGTGGCTGACGCTGCTGCGGCGCGAAGCCGCCGATCGCCCGGTGCTGGCGTTCACCAAGCACGAAGGCATCCCGGCAGGCGACCCGTTCGGTGGAATCGGCCTGGCCGAGTGGCTGGTGGGCCAACCGTGATGTCGCACGCCGATTGTCACAAACTTTCCGTAGGGAAGGGTCATTTCCACTCTCGCGATCCGTTTCGCGAACCGTGTTTTGGTCCCATCCGTGTCTGACACCAGATTTGTCACAAGCGAGGCCAGAGACGCGGGTGGGCCACGCGTGATGTTCACGCTCGACGAATTGCACGCGGCCCGCGCGATCGTTGCCGAGGCCATGGCTCCCACACCGCAGTACCGCTGGCCGCTGCTCGAGGAGGCCGCCGGCTGCCCGGTCTGGGTCAAGCACGAAAACCACACGCCCGTGGGGGCGTTCAAGGTGCGCGGCGGACTGGTCCATATGCGTCGGCGCCGCGAGGCCGGACAGAGCGGCGGCGTCATCAGCGCGACCCGCGGCAACCACGGGCAGAGCATCGCGTTCGCGGCGGGGCGCGAGGGCATCGCCGCGACGATCGTCGTGCCACACGGAAACTCCGTCGAGAAGAACGCCGCCATGCGGGCGCTGGGGGCCGAGCTGGTCGAAGCCGGCCACGACTTCGACGCGGCGCGTGGCGTCGCCGATCAACTGGCCGAAGAACGTGACCTCGACTACGTCCCGTCGTTCCACCCCGACCTGGTGGTGGGCGTCGCAACGTACGCGTACGAGTTGTTGACGGTCGTCCCGGACCTGGACGTCGTCTACGTCCCGATCGGTTTGGGCAGCGGAATCTGCGCCGTCATCGGTGTGCGCGACCTGCTGGGCCTGGCCACCCAAGTCGTGGGTGTCGTCGCCGAAGGTGCGACAGCGTACGCACAGTCGTTCGCCGCGCGGAAGGTCGTGCCAACGGATTCGGCTCGGTCGTTCGCCGACGGCGTGACCGTCCGGACACCAGACCCGATCGCCCTGGACATCATCCTGGAGGGCGCCGAGCGGATCGTCACCGTAAGCGATCCGGAGATCGCCGAGGCCGCGCGGCTCCTGTTCGCCTCCACCCACAACGTCGCCGAGGGCGCGGGGGCGGCTGCGTTGGCGGCATTGCTGCAGGAGCGGCCTGACGCACGCGCCGGAGTGATCCTGACGGGCGGCAACATCGACACCTCGAAGTTCGCGACCATCCTGGACGGCAGGACACCCGAGTCGCGTTGATCGAGAGCATCGAGCCATGAAAGTCACCGGTTGTCCCGATCAAGAACTCCGACCCGCCGTCGTCCGGCATTGCGCACCTGGCGATCGTGGGAACCCGTTGGCGCCCGGACCGCCAAGTCCACCTGCAAAGCCGTCCTGTCCCGGGGGCAGGCCGCCGCGGAACCCGGGAGGGACGCCGAGATCGCCGCTGACATCCGGCCCACGCCCGCCTGCGACCGCGGAACCGGCGGATGCGGACGTCCAGGTCCTGGGTCGCCCCGCGGGCGTCCGGGTGGCTGTCGAGCATGGTCGTCGCTTGCATGCGGGGATCCGGTTCGAGGCCTGGGCACCGGCTGTGAACGACCCGGGGGTGCGCCAGGACCACCTGCCCCACGAAACGCGTGCGCGCAATGGTCACCCGCTCATACCAGAAGCAAAGCCGTTGGAGTTCCAAGAGCGTTACGTTGGATTGAGTTGACTGATGTAAGCTCATACAATGAAACGACTACAGATCATGATCGACGAAGACCTTGACGAAGCCCTCGATCGCAAAGCCAGGGCGGACCACACATCGAAGGCCGCGATCATTCGTGATGTCGTTCGCAAGAGCCTCCGTCCGCTCCCGCCTCGTTCATCGGATCCGCTGTTCGGGATGGTCGGCGTCGATTCCTTCGAACCGGGTGACATCGACGACGTCGTCTACTCGTGATCTTCGTCGACACGTCGTTCTGGGTGGCGCTTCGCAATCAGCGCGACCAACATCATGAGGATGCCGCCGCCCTCATCGCAGTTCATGGCGACGAGCAGCTCGTGACGACCAATCACGTTCGAGGTGAGACCTGGACGTTTCTGCGGCGTCGCGCAGGGCATGGCTCGGCGGTGGCGTTCCTCGACGGTCTGGCGCGATCCCAACGCGTGTCCATCACCTCAGTCACTCCCGAGCAGGAGGACAAGGCCCTTCGATGGCTGCGTCGACACGACGAACGAGAATACTCCTTCGTCGATGCGACAAGCTTCGCCGTGATGGCGGCACTGAGGGTTCAGCAGACGCTCGCGTTCGACGGTGACTTTGCCGCAGCAGGCTTCATCGAACTTCGGCCGCTGCCGTAGCGCCGCGCTTCTGCCCACGCTACGTCGTCGTCCACCCGGAGACGAGGCGCCGTGCAAGGTGCCGGGCACCGATGATCATCTGAAACGGGCAATTTTTGGATCAACCGCCGGGGTGGTTGGCGGCGGTCTGGACTGGGGATCGCCGAAGGTGGCGGAGTCTCGAGGACCGACTCAGACTCGGCGGCGCGGGGGTGGGCGGCGCGAACGGTTACGCGCTGCGGTGCTGCGTCCGACACCGGCGACCAAACGTCTGACCTTGGCGCGAGCGATGGGCGCCATCAGCTCCAGACGGTTGCCCCACGGGTCGGCCGTGAAGAACCGGGTGACGCCCTCGACGCGGTCGTCGTACTCGACAGGAAACCCCGACGCCGTCAGCCGGACCGCGAACACTGAGAGCTGGTCGGGGGTCACGACCAGCGCAGGGTGCGCCTTGCCCGCAGGCCGGAAGTTCGGGTCGACGCCGATGTGCAGCTGGCCTTGCTCGAGTTGGAACCAGACGCCGCCGGAGCTGCGCAGCTCCCCGGGTTTGGTGACCTCGCTGAGGCCGAGCACCACCCCGTAGAACTCTCGTGCAGCCTGCTCGCATCCCTCGGGTGCGGCCAGCTGAACATGGTCAAGCCTGATTGGGCGTCTCGGTCGGCGCCGCGGACGGTGCCGTGCCGTTGGTCGCGGCCTTCGTGAAGATCATCTTGCCGGACGATGACTGCAACACGCTCGTGACCTCGACATCGACCTCCTGGCCGACCAGGCCCTTGCCGCCCTCCACCACGATCATCGTGCCGTCCGCCAGGTAGCCGATGCCCTGCTCGTACTCACGCCCCTCGCGGATGATCTTGACCTTCATCGCCTCGCCCGGCAGCACCGCCGGCTTGAGCGCGTTGGCCAGGTCGTTGAGGTTGAGGACGACGACACCATGGATCGACGCAACCTTGTTGAGGTTGAAGTCGGTCGTGACGATCTCGGCGCCCATCTCCTGTGCGAGACGCACCAGCTTGCTGTCCACACCTTCCAGGTCTTCGTAGTCGCGTTCGCGTACCGAGAACCCGCCGTTGGCGCTGGCCTTGAGATCCTCGACCAGCTCCAGTCCGCGCCGACCGCGTGCCCGCTTGAGCGGATCACTCGAATCCGCGACGCGCTGCAGTTCGTCCAACACGAACGTCGGCACCACGATCTGCCCCGACAGGAACTTGGTCTTGACGACATCCACCAGCCGCCCGTCGATGATCGCGCTGGTGTCGATGACACGCGGCGGCACCGGCGGCAGCTGCTGCCGTGGGCGGATGCCGACCAACCGCAGGATGTCGACGTGTTTACGTGCGCCGATCCGGCTGAACACGTACGCGATGACGAGCGCGACGATGACCGCGAGGTAGATGCCGATGCCTGGCAGTTGGGCGACGAGCAGCCCCGCCAAGAGCGCCACGAGCAGACCGATGACGAGCGCCAACGACGCGACGACAAGCTCGGCTGCGGGCCGTCGATCGGCAGCGCGCTCCAAGGCTTTCATGCGTTCCGCCAGCCATCGTCCCAACACACCGCCGAGGAGGTAGCCGATTCCCATCGCGACCACGACGACACCGACCCACGCGCCGTATCGGGGCAGCCCGTCCCATTCCTTGGGGAGCAGGCTCGCGCCGCCCTGCCACGCCCCGAGGCCCAGCAGGATCGCCAATACGATGCGGCTCGAAAGAACCATCAACACCGGCCTGAACGGAGAGTGAACGGGAGGAGTGGCCCGGAAGTCACCCGCGACGAACGCCCCGGTGATGCCCTCCGTGCCATCAACGTATTAGGTTACTCTCGTCAGCCGGATTTTCCGCAACCACCCGGCAGGACGTTCCGACGGATCCACTAGTCGGCGAAGACCTCGTCGCGCTCGGGGCTCGCCACCCGGACGTGGGACACGTCGTTGAGCAGATCCTCGAGAAACTCGGTGGCCTCGTCCTCGCCCATGTCGCGCGCATACATCAGCTCGCTTGCGAGGATCTTCTTGGCGCGGCCGAACATCTGCTTCTCGCCGGTGGACAGACCCTTGTCGAGCTCGCGGATGGAGAGGTTGCGCACGACCTCGGCCAGCTCGAAGATGTCGCCGGTCTTGATCTTGTCGCGATTGTGCTTGAACCGGCGGTTCCAGTTCTTGGGCATCGACGAACCGTCGTCGTTGAGGACGGCGATGACCTCGTCCACAGTCTCCTCGCCAATGACCTTGCGCAGCCCTGCACGGTCGGCGCTGTCGGACGGGACCTCGACGGTCATCTCGTTGTAGAGGATCTGGATCGTCAGGTACTCACGCTGTTGCCCGAGTACCTCCTTCTTGTCCTTCTTGACGATCTTGCCGGCGCCGTGGTGTGGGTAGACGACTTTGTCTCCAACTTTGTACGCGGGCAATTTTCTCCTCCTGGCAGATGGACACAACGCAGTGCTTCAGAACGCGGCCTCGATCGCCGCACTGATCGCGTCGACGCCCACGATCCGACCGACACCGGAATCGGGCGTGACGCGCGCGCCATCTGGAATGATGCCACATTTGAGGCCTCTTGCCGAGGCCGCGGCGAGACGACGTTCGTCACCGGACACCGGACGCAGGCCTCCGGTCAGTCCCAACTCGCCGAATGCCACCGTTCCGGCACCCAAGGGACGGCCCCGATGTGCGCTGACGACGGCGAGCGCGATGGCCAGATCGGCAGCCGGTTCGAGCGCCCTCGCGCCTCCCGCCACGCTGACGAACACGTCCTGGTCGCCCAGGCGCAACCCCGCGTGGCGACTCAGAATTGCGATGACCTGTGCAAGGCGCGTGCGGTCCACGCCGACAGCGACGCGACGGGGCGGGACGACCTCGGTGTGCCCGACCAGCGCTTGGATCTCGACCAAGAGCGCCCGGCTGCCTTCGAGCACAGGGAACACGCATGAGCCGATCCGCTCGCCCGCCTCGGCAAGCCATACGGCAGCGGGATCGTCCACCGACACGAGCCCATCTGCGCGCATCTCGAGGATCCCGACCTCGTTGGTCGCGCCGAAGCGGTTCTTGGTGGCGCGCAAGATGCGATGTGCTCGGCCGTCCTCGCCGTCGAACGACACCACACAGTCGACCAGGTGCTCGAGCAGGCGCGGCCCCGCCAGGGCACCGTCCTTGGTGACCTGGCCCACCAGGATGACCGTGACGCCACTCGACTTGGCCGCACGCAGCAGCTCTGCGGCGGCCTCGCGGACCTGGCCGACGCTGCCCGGGGCCCCGTCCAGCAGATCCGAAGCAAGGGTCTGCACCGAGTCCACCGCACACACCGTGTACTGACCGGACTCGATCAGCGCGACGACCGACTGCAACCGGGTCTCGGCCGCCACCTCCACGCCGCTGCAGTCTCCGGTCAGACGCGCCGCGCGGGAGCGGACCTGTCTGGGTGACTCCTCTCCGGTGACCAACAACACGCGACCCGCCTGCGACAGGTGCGCCAGCGCCTGCATGACCAGCGTGCTCTTGCCGATACCGGGCTCACCGCCGATCAGCACAAGCGATCCCGGGACCAACCCGCCGCCCAACACGCGGTCAAGCTCGGGCACACCGGTCGGGACGCGTTCATCGCCATCCTGGGGGATGTCACCCAAGCGCACCGGCGTGGCCGAGGACGTTGCCGGGGCAGCCGACGAACGCGTCGTGGCTTCCTCGACCAGGGTGCCCCATTCCCCGCAGCCGGGGCAGCGCCCGACCCATCGCGCGGCCTGAGAGCCGCACGACGAGCACACGTGAACCGTGCGGGCGCGCGACGACGCCGGGCGGGGGCCCGACGCCGTCTTACTGCTCCCGGTCAGCTGGCCGGATCAACTACGACGCGTCGGCAGACGGCTCGTCGCCACCTGCGGGTGCGGCAGTCGCGCCGACCACGTCCGGCTCCGGCTCGCGCACCGTGAAGTGCATCTCGTCGCCCTCGCGCTCGACGAGGATCGTCGCCCCTTCGGGCAGGTTGCCACCCAGGACCTCGTCGGCCAGGCGATCCTCGATCAGACGTTGGATCGCGCGACGCAGCGGCCGTGCCCCCATCGTCGGGTCGTAACCCTGCTCGACCAGCAGATCCTTGGCCTCGTCGGTCAGCTGCAACGACACACCGCGGTCCGCAAGCTGCTTCTGCAGGCGAAGCATCAGCAGGTCGACGACCTCGGTGATCTGCTCCTTGGTCAGCTTGTGGAAGACGATGACCTCGTCGATACGGTTGATCAGCTCCGGGCGGAAGACCTTCTTGAGCTCGCCCATGATCTTGGACTTCATGTCGTCGTAGCTGAGACCCGCGTCGTCGGAGGTCGAGAACCCGAGCGGCGTGTTGCGCGAGATCGTGGCGGCCCCGATGTTTGAGGTCATGATCACGATCGCGTTGCGGAAGTCCACCGAACGGCCCTGCGAGTCGGTCAGGCGACCATCCTCGAGGATCTGCAAGAGGATGTTGAAGACCTCGGGGTGCGCCTTCTCGACTTCGTCCAGCAGGACGACCGAGTACGGCTTGCGGCGCACCATCTCGGTCAGCTGTCCGCCCTCGTCGTACCCGATGTAGCCGGGAGGCGAGCCGACCAGCCGCGAGACGGAGTGCTTCTCCATGTACTCGGACATGTCGATCTGGATCAGCGCGCTCTCGTCACCGAACAAGAACTCGGCGAGCGTGCGTGCCAACTCGGTCTTGCCGACACCGGAGGGGCCGAGGAAGATGAACGAACCGGCGGGCCGCTTGGGGTCCTTGATGCCGGCACGTGCACGCCGGATCGCGCGGGACACGGCGGCGATGGCCGGCTGCTGACCGATGACCCGCTTGTGCAGCTCGTCCTCCATGCGAAGGAGCTTCTGGGTCTCGGCCTCGGTGAGCTTGACGACCGGGATGCCGGTCCACATCGAGACGATCTCTGCGATCTCTTCCTCGCCGATGGCCGGACGCGGTCCGTCCTCGTCGTTGCGCCAGGCCTCTTCGGCCTCGCGCTTGGAGTTGGTCAGACGGCGTTCCTTGTCGCGCAGGTTCGCGGCCTTCTCGAACTCCTGGTTCTCGATGGCGGCTTCCTTCTCACGACGCACCGTGTCGATCTCGTCCTCGAGTTCGCGGTAGCTGGGCGGCGCGGTCATCGTCTTGATGCGCATGCGGGACGCAGCCTCGTCGATCAGGTCGATGGCCTTGTCGGGCAGGAACCGGTCGGCGATGTAGCGGTCGGCGAGGGTGGCCGCAGCGTGCAGCGCCTCGTCGGTGATGTCGACGCGGTGGTGGGCCTCGTAGCGGTCGCGCAGGCCACGCAGGATCTGCTCGGTCTCCTCGATCGATGGCTCATCCACCAGGATCTTCTGGAAGCGCCGCTCCAGCGCGGAGTCGCGCTCCAGGTATTTGCGGAACTCGTCGAGCGTGGTGGCGCCCACGGTCTGCAGCTCGCCACGGGCGAGGGCAGGCTTGAGGATCGACGCGGCGTCGATGGCACCCTCGGCGGCACCCGCGCCGACCAGGTTGTGCAGCTCGTCGATGAACAGGATGATGTCGCCGCGCTGGGTGATCTCCTTCATCACCTTCTTGAGGCGCTCCTCGAACTCACCGCGGTACTTGGACCCGGCCACCAAGGCCGCCAGGTCGAGTGTGTAGATCTGCTTGCCACGCAGAAGCTCCGGCACCTGACCGCCCGAGATGCGCTGCGCGAGACCCTCGACGACGGCCGTCTTGCCGACGCCGGGCTCGCCGATCAGCACCGGGTTGTTCTTGGTGCGCCGCGACAGGATCTGCATGACCCGCTCGATCTCGTTCTGACGACCGACGACAGGGTCCAGCTTGCCATCTTGAGCCAGCTTGGTCAGGTTGCGGCCGAACTGATCGAGCAGCTTGCTGGACTTCTTCTCGCCGGCGGGGCCCCCGCCTTGCGTTGCGCCCTGACCGCGCTGACGGCCGCTGGGGCCGGACAGCATGCGGATGATCTCGTTGCGGATCTTCTCGGAGTCGGCGTCGAAGTCGGCGAGGATCCGGGCCGCGACGCCCTCGTTCTCGCGCACCAGGCCCAGCAGGATGTGCTCGGTGCCGATGTAGTTGTGGCCGAGCGACAGCGCTTCGCGAAGGGCGAGCTCGAGCACCTTCTTGGCCCGTGGCGTGAACGGAATCTGGCCGGAGGTGACCTCCTCGCCGGCGCCCACGATGCGGATCACCTGGTTGCGAACCTCTTCGACCGTGATCTCGAGACCTTCGAGTACACGCGCCGCGAGGCCTTCTTCCTCACGCAGCAACCCCAGCAGGATGTGCTCGGTGCCGATGTAGTTGTGCTTGAGAGTGCGCGCCTCTTCTTGAGCCAGGACGACAACCTGGCGGGCGCGTTCGGTGAAGCGTTCAAACATCGGGGGTTGCCCTCCTTATCGACGGTCGCTCAGGGCGGCCGTCAGGTACGGGGAGCCGGCGCGGGAAGCGCGTCGGGAAGCGGTTTGGGTGACGAACGACAAGGATCGAAGGCTAGCACGGGGTTTGTCCGTGAGCCCCCGCAACCGCGGTCACCACGACGGGGTTGGGGGTGCATTGCGGAGCACCCTCGCAGCACGATTCGACCTTGCGATGGCAACGGTCGCACCAAAGTCCGTTCTGACGCCAAATCAATGCAGCGTCGCATGCGGGACA
Source organism: Actinomycetota bacterium (assembly GCA_031366605.1). Classification (GTDB taxonomy): domain Bacteria; phylum Actinomycetota; class Thermoleophilia; order Miltoncostaeales; family Miltoncostaeaceae; genus CALMEC01. Next base: position 34,410 of record JANLOO010000006.1, read on the forward strand.
CACTCCCATTCGGGGTTCAGTATCCCATCGGCGACGGACGGCGCGGGCTTAACGCCCCACCAAACGTCGCTACCGCGGCGACACGCCCAGGAATGCCCGGGCCGTCACCGATCAGTCCTCGTGAACGACCTCGACGCCTTCGATGTTGTCGACGGTCAGGTTCTCGACGCCGGTGTCATCGACGCTGACGCCGTCGTCGACGCTGGGGGCCCTGGTGCTGGTGGTGGTCACGGGGCTGCCGCCGCCGACCGACTTCTCGCGCAGGTTGCGCTCCTGGTCCGGGTACGGGAAGAGCCCCATGGTGCGGGCGCGCTTGACCGCGCGGGCGAGTTCACTCTGCTGGCGGCGTGACAGGCCGGTGATGCGACGCGAACGGATCTTGCCGCGCTCTGACAGGAACCGGCGGAGCGACGGGAAGTTCTTCCAGTCGATCTCCTCGGGCGGCAGCTGCGGACGACGCTTGCGTGCTGCGGGCACCAAACTCGGGCGCTTGCCCTTGCGTGCTCCGCTGTTTGTGTTCTGTGACGACCTGGCCATACGCTCCCTGTTTTCTCGAACCGGCCCGGGAGTGTAGCGGATCGTCCCGAATGTGGCTCAGCGGTTGCTACCTGCCGCGGCGGCGGTTCTTCTTGCGCGCGTCGCGGGCGGCGTTGCGTTTGCGACGGGCGGCATCGCGGTCGGCCCAGCCCTCACTCGGCTCCGCCGGCGGCGGCGTGGGCGGCAGTCCCAAGATGGAGTTCGGGAGCATCTCGGCGCGCTCCTCGATCGGACGCTCGTTGAAGTCCGCCATCCATTCCTGCAGGGCGTCGCGATCCGCCGGATCGATGCCTTCGAGGCCCATCTGGTGGGTCAGCCGCTTGGCCATCCCGAAGGTGCCGGGGTCGGACATCGCCTCGAAGAACTCCGGCCCGAGCTCAGACGTCAGTTCGATCAGCTTCGCCAGCGTCGTGGTCGAGAGGTCGCCGCGCTCGGCCAGGAACTCCAGCACGTCCGGGACCACAAGCGGGGTTGCGACCACGTCATCCTGCTCCATCCCCATCTTGCGGGGCACATGCGACAGCAGGAACCCGTCGAGCATCGCTTCGTCCCAAGGATCGCCATTCCGGTACCACGCGCGGTACTCGAACATGTTGCGCGCGAGGAAGCCGGCCAGCTCGCGCCGATCGGCGTCGTCCACGCGTACAGCGATCCACGCATCGAACTGTGCCGACACCTGCTTCAGATCCCGCTCGATCCGTTTGACCTCGAGGTCGGTGAGCGGAACCGGCGGGTCGTCGATCACCACCTCGAGCTGATCCAAGTCGTCGTCGTCCCACGCGTCGTCGTCATCGGCGACCTCGGCCAGCGGCAGCATCGTCAGGGCGGTGACAAGGCCGTGCCACTCGGGGACATCCAGGTGGGGAAACAACGCGACCAGCACCAGGAGCAACTCGGCCGTCGGACCGCGGTCGGTCGCGATGTTGTGCTTGGCCAGGTTGACGATGTCTGCGGCCACCTGCGTCACGGCGACCTCTTGCGATCGCAGCCCTTGTACCTCGAACACCTCGACGAGGCTGCGGGCGTCGGCCTCGGGCAGCGGGTCGGTGAGCGAACCCTCGGTCAAGATCGGGCCGTCGCCGAGGTCCATCGTTGCGACAAACGCAACCTGCACACGGGTGCTTCCGGCGCGGGCGCAGACCAGTAGGAAGGCCGCGTCGCCTTGCTGAGCCGCCATACGCCAGGCCTGCACCGGAACCAGGCCTCCGCATCGTCGTGCCAGCGACGAGGGTTTTGGACCGCCCTGCTCGATGATGCGTTCGACGGTGCTGCGTGCTCTGAGCGCGACGAGTGGCACCGCCACCTTCCCCATGACGTGCAGCGCCGACACACCGACGGGCGTGGTGGCCAGCCGGGTGATGATCGCATCGACGAAGTCGTCGCCGGCCTCCGATGCCCCGACGTCGGGTGGGATCAGATCACGGACCATCTCCTCGAGCTGCCAGACCCGCTTGGTCTGACCGAACCAGTCGAGGAACTCAGCGAGCCCCTGATCGATCAACGCGAAGCCGTCGTCCGATGGGTTGCGCTCAGCCATGGGGCCGAGACTACCTCTCAGGAGCGTTGGTGAGAACGGGTCTCGCCGACCCGGCAGGGGCGATTTTTCGGAGCGAGCGGAGGTCGCGTGACAACAGCGCCGCCGGACCGGCGAGGGCCGCCACGGCGCAGCCGATGAGCAGCACCCTCGAAGCATCGAAACGGTCGGCCAGGATGCCCGCCAGCAGGTAGCCGACGGGTAAGAGGGCCAGTGACACCATCCAGTCGTACGAACTGACCCGGGAGAGCGCGTCGGGTGGAATGCGCTCGGCCAGGGCGGTCTCCCACAGCACGAGGAACAGCGTGAGCCCAGCGCCGTTGAGCGCCATCGCAGGCAGCACGATCCCGAGCGGCATGCCGAGCGCGAACATTCCCACCGGCACCGGCCAGATCGACACGAGCATGATTCCGACGGCCAGCGGCCGCTCCGGTCGCCAGCGCAGGCCGAACAGCGCACCCGCGATCGTACCGACGCCCGCTGCGACCTCGAGCCAGCCGAAAACCCCGCTCGATCCGTACTCGTCACGCGCGACGACGGCCCCAACCGCGAAGAACGGCGCCACGCCCGCGAACACGACCACCAGCGCAGTGAGGAGCGTGACCCACACCCACGCGCGCGAGCGGACCTGAAGGAATCCCTCTGCCAACTCGGCGCGCATGGAGCGGCGCGCCGTCGTCGATGCCTCACCTCGCGGCCGGGCGCTCACCGGGACCAGCAGCGCCGCGCTGACGAGAAACGTCACGGCGTCGAACAGGTACGCCCAACCGAAGCCGGCGCCAAGCGCGAGGAGCGTCGCAAGCGCCGGCCCGATGAAACCGGCGACGTTGTAGGAGGTCTGCGTCAGGGCCTGCGCCTGCTGGATCAGCTCCTCGGGCACGGTCTGCGGAATGAGCCCGGTGTAGGCGGGTCGGAAGAAGGCCTCGGCCGCGCCGAAGCACGCGGCGAGCGTCGCCAGCAGCCAGATCGGAACGTCGCCCGCAAAGACCAACGCCGCGACCGTGGCCTGCACAACGAACCTGGCCAGGTCGCTCGCGATCATGATCCGCTGACGCGGCAGGCGGTCGGCCCATACCCCGCCGATCAGGATGAGCAACACGAGCGGCGCCGTCTGCGCTGCCAGGACGATGCCCAGGTCTCGCGCCGAGCCGGTCTGGTCGACGACGAACAGCGCGATCACGATGATGATCATCTGGTCGCCAACAGCGCTCATCGATTGACCCAGCCAGAGCCGGCGAAAGTCTCGGTGATGCCAGAGCTGCCGTACCGCGGTCACGCCGCAATCGTGCCGGCCGGTCGTTCGGCGCCGACGGCGCCCAAAGCAGGTTCGTCCCAGCCGCTGTTGGACATTTGGCGCTACACGCCGACGGTGAGCTGACCGGCCAGCGCCCGAGCGATGAGCGCCCGCGTCTCCTCCACCCCGTAGAGGGCGATGAACGAACCGAACCTTGGGCCGCGCTCCTCGCCCAGCAGCACTTGATAGATCGCGCTGAACCAGACTTGCGACACGCCGGGGCGATCGGGGGTGGCGTTCTTGGCGTTGGGATCCTGGTAGCGCTCGATCGCGCGGCCGACGTCGTAGACGATCGTCTGCAGGTCGTCGGGGCTCGCGTCGGCGGGCGCGGTGGCAAGGGCGTGGGACAGGCGGGTCAGCGCATCACGCTCGACGTCGTCAGCCAGGCGGTAGCGCTTGGCGGGCTTGACGAAGTCCTGGTAGTAGCGCAGGGCATAGCCGAGCAGGGCGTCCAGGCGCGGGTGGGTCTGGGCCGACACGCCGGGCGCATAGCGCTGCAGGAACGCCCACAACACGTCCTTGTCGTCGGTGTTGGCGACCGACACCAGGTTGAGGAGCAGGGCAAACGAGACCGTGGTGTCCGCGCCCCCGCCGAGGGCCTCGGGCGCGGGCGGGGCGCCTGCGTGGATGTGCCACACCGGGTTGGAGCGTTGCCGTGCCGGGTCCTGACGGGTGTAGCCGTCCAAATGCGACAGGTACTCGTCGACGTTGCGCGGGATCACGTCGAAGTAGAGGCGCTTGGCCTCGCGCGGCTTGTTGTAGACGAACAGCTGCAGGCTCTCGGGGCTGGCGTACCTCAACCACTCCTCGATGGTCAGGCCGTTGCCCTTGCTCTTGCTGATCTTCTGGCCGTGTTCGTCCAGAAAGAGCTCGTACGTATACGTCTCGGGCGGGGTGCCACCCAGGATGGACACGATCTGGGTGCCGAGGCGGACGGAGTCGATCAGGTCCTTTCCGGACATCTCGTAGTCGACGCCCAGGGCGTACCAGCGCATTGCCCAGTCGGGCTTCCACTGCAGCTTGCAGTGCCCGCCGGTGACCGGGGTCTCAAACCGCTCGCCGGTGTCCGGGTCCGTCCACACGAGTGTGCCGGCCTCGCCGCGGACCTCGTCGATGGGCACCTGCATGACGACCCCGGTCGTCGGGTGGATCGGCAGGAACGGCGAGTACGTCGACGCGCGTTCCTCGCGCAGCGACGGCACCATGACCCCCATCACCTCATCGAAGCAGTCGAGCATCCGCAGCAGTGCCTGGTCGAACCGCCCCTGGGTGTAGTAGTCGGTCGACGACACGAACTCGTACGCGAATCCAAACCGGTCCAGGAAGTCGCGGAGCATTGCGTTGTTGTGGTGGGCAAAGCTCTGGTGCGTGCCGAACGGGTCCGGGATCTGCGTCAGCGGCTTGCCGAGGTGGGGTTGCAGGAGTTCGGCGTTGGGGATGTTGTCCGGGACCTTTCGCAGGCCGTCCATGTCATCCGAGAAACACACGAGCCGGGTCGGAACGTCCGAGAGCGTCTCGAACGCGTGGCGGACCATCGTCGTCCGGGCGACCTCCTGGAACGTCCCGATGTGCGGCAGCCCTGACGGCCCGTATCCGGTCTCGAACAGGACCGACTCCGGCGCGGTGGCGGAGCGCTCGATCCGCGCGACGAGCTTGCGGGCCTCCTCAAACGGCCAGGCACGGCTGGCCATGCCAAGCTCCCGAAGGTCAGGATCGACGGCCATCAGCGCCGCTTCGGCGAGCCTGCGCGTAACCACGCCAACGACTGACTTTGTAACACTGTTTCCGACCCTTCCTGTCACCCTGTGATCGCCGTGACGGTAAGGGTTCCCGGGAAATATGGTGTCAGACACCTTTAATGAACGCGTAACAGCCTGGTAGGCGCCACGAAGTGCAATGGCCGGCTAGTGACCGCCGGGCTCGATCTTCATCACCTGGTACTCCATGGCCCCGCGGGGGGTGGTGACCATCAATTTCTCGCCCTTCTTCTTGCCCAGGAGCGCCTTGCCGAGCGGGCTCTCCGATGACAAACGGTGGGCGCGCGGATCCGCCTCGGCCGAACCGACCACCGCGTATTCGTTGTTCTTCTTGGTGGCGAGGTCCTTGACCGTCACGCGCGCGCCGATCGACACCGACTCGGTCGAGACGTTCTCGGGGGCCACCACGCGCGCGTTGCGGAGCTGCTGCTCGAGCATGATGATGCGCGCCGCGACCTGCGCCTGCTCATTCTTGGCGTCGTCGTACTCGGAGTTCTCGGAGATGTCTCCGAACTCACGGGCCTCTTTGATGCGCTCGGCGACCTCGCGGACCTTGACAGTCTGCAGGTGCTCGATCTCCACCTTGAGCTTGTTGTAGCCCTCTTCGGTCAGGACGACTTCGCGCTCCATACATCACCTTTCGGGGGGTATTCCGCGCCGGGAACGGCGAGGTACCGTAGTTGACCTACGCCGCTGGTTTCAAGCCATCCCGCTCCGCCAGCGCGCGAAGCAGGTCAAGCGCCCCCTCGAGAGTGGGCTCCACGAGCAATGCATCCCGGTCGTCGCCGGCAACCGGCTGCCCCACCAGGTACCAGGGGTAGAACTTGCGCATGTACGCGCACGCCCGGTCGTGACCAAGCGCAGCCGAGACGTCTGCGGCGAAGGACTCTACCTCTTGGACGACCTCCATGAGCGATCTGACCGGATCATGCCCACCGCGCAAGACTTCACCAAAGAGCCACGGGTTGCCGAGCGCGGGGCGGCCGATCGCCACCGCCGTCACACCGGCCTGCTGCATGACCCGCACGGCTTCGCTGGGACTGTCGATGTCACCGCTCGCGATCACAGGAATGGAGACGGCTTCGGCGACCTCGGCCGTGTAGCGATGGTCGGCGCGTCCCGCATACTCCTGCGAGGCGGTACGCGGATGCACGAACAACGCCGCCGCCCCGGCCGCCTCGAACCGCTTGGCCGCGGCCACCGGGTCGGCGGTCTCGGGCGTCAGCCCACGACGCATTTTGACGGTGACGGGGATGTCAACCGCCCGCACCATGGCCGCGACGATCTGGGCACCGACCGCGGGGTCAAGGAGCAGCGCGGCACCGGCACCGGTCTTGCACACCTTGCGCACGGGGCAGCCCATGTTGATGTCGACGATGTCGGCGCCCGCATCCTGGACGGCACGGGCGGCATCGGCCATGGCCTGCGGGTTCGAACCGAAGAGCTGGATCGCGACCGGACCCTCGTCGTGATCGAGTCGAAGCATCTGTTGCGTGCGTTCGTTGCCGTGGACGATTCCGAAGCTCGACACCATCTCGGACACCGCGAGGCCAACTCCGTGCTTGCGTGACTGGCTGCGAAACGCCCAGTTGGCGATGCCCGCCAACGGCGGTTGCACCACCCGGTTGGGAATCTGCACCTCCCCGATCGCAAACGGCTCGGCAAGGGGCCACGACCCATCGACCGTGATCTGGGGCTCGGCGTCGCGCACGGCGACGACACGGTTCATGCGCTTCCTCATCCGGAGGCCTTGGCGGTGTTCTGCTCGTGGACCATCCGCAAACCGGTGAGCGTCAGCGTGGGGTCGTGCTCGTCGATCTGAACCGACAGCGGCACGATCAACTCCGACAAGCCACCGGTGGCGATGACGACGGCGTCGGTGCCGAGCTCGCCCTTGAGCCGCGCGACGAGCCCGTCGACCATGGCGACGGTCCCGTACAGAATCCCCGATTGCAGCGCGGCAACCGTGGACTTGCCGATCGCGGACGCCGGCTCGACGAACTCGACCTTGAGCAGCCGGGCTGCGCGGCTGATGAGCGCCTCGACCGAGACTTCGATGCCGGGAGCGATCGCGCCGCCCAGGTACTCACCCGCCGCGGACACGCAGTCGAAGTTGGTCGCGGTGCCGAAGTCGACGACGATGCACGGCCCGCCGTAGCGACGGAATGCCGCGACCGAGTTGACGATGCGGTCGGCGCCGACCTCGTGTGGGTTGTCGATGACGATCGGCATGCTCGTGCGTACGCCCGGTCCGATGACCAGTGCCGGCTGGTCCAGGTACCTGGTGGCCAGATCGCGGTAGCCGGCGGTCAGCGTCGGCACCACCGACGAGACGACCATGTCCGCCACGTCACTCAGGCTGCTGCCGCGCAGTCGCAGCATCGAATCGTGCTGCGCTGCCAGCTCATCCAGCGTCGCGGTCCGCACCGTCGAGAGCCGCCACTGGTGCAACAGCTCCTGACCGTGGAACACCCCCGCCACGGTCTGGGTGTTGCCGACATCGATCGCGAGCAGCATCAGGCGCCGTCCCCGACGGCGATGGCCCCGTCAGTGGTGAGGATCTCGATGGTCACATCCTGCGCCGTCGAGATCTCCACGCGGGGGATGATCCGGGTGGGGCGATTCTTGTCCCACACCCAGACGTCCTCCATCAGGATGTGGAAGAGCGGGTAGTTGGGCTGAATGTCGATGCGCCGCTCGACCGAATTGCACAGGTACGTCGCTTCCTGGGTCAGCACGCAGTAGCGGAACAACGGGAACACGTCGTTGTACTCGCGCTTCAGTCGAAGCTCGAGTTCGGCGTCGTACTCGTCAAGCTCATCGACGTGCGACATCCCGCCTCCACGGCCTGGTGCACCCGGCTGACCCGTGGCGCCCCGATCAGGGCAGCAGTGTAGTGCACCGTTCCAAGAGTTCGATGGCGTCGGTCGGACGGCCACTGCGATCAGGACCGGGGCGTAAGGTTTGCCGCCACCGACGCGGAGGGCGACATCGTGGTCTCACGGATGCAACACCCGGCTGTCTGCAGGCCCGTCATCGTCGCGGCGGTCGGCGCCCTCCTTGCGCTGGCGATTGCAGGCGGAGCTCCAGCCACGGCTTCGACGGTCACGGGCAAGATCGCCGGAACGCCGATCCCGGCAGCCGGTACCGGGCAGGCGTTCGTCCGCGCCGTCAGCGTCCAGACCGGGACCGTCGTGGCGACAGATGACACCGACGCCGCCGGCCGATATACGCTGACCGTGGCAAAGGGTACGTTCGTGTTGCTCCCCACGGTGATCACACTCAACAGGCTGTTCGCACCGAAGCCGACGCGGGTTCGCCTGAAACGCGGTCAGCGCAAGTCGGTGCGGCTCTCGGCGCGGGCGAAAGCAGTCGTCCTGCGGCCGATCGTCGGGATGCCGGACAGCTCGTTCACCGGCGCGACGGGGGACTTCAGGGGGCTCAACAAGGGTCTCCGCGACATGTTGATCCAGGACCTGTTGGAAACCAAGCTCCCGGGTTGCGAGATCATGGTCTCCGAACAAGGTGCCTTCGGGTTGGCGATGATCACACAGGAGTTCACCCTGGCGCGCCTGGGGCTGACGGATCCCGCAACGGGCCCGCGCCCTGGCCTGACAATCAGCCCCACGCGCGGGATTCGCGGGACGTTCACCGTGACCGGCGGCCGGATGCGGATCAACGCCGAGGTCTACAAGTGGTCGTCCAAGAAGACGCTTCACCGAACCAGCGTCGAAGGGGCGCAAGAGGAGTTCTTCGAACTTGAGACGGATCTGACGCGCCGGCTTGCCGCACTCCTCTGTGAGAAGCCGCCGCCAATCAGCGGGACGTTCACCGGATCGCTCGACTATTCCAAGCAGATTCCGATCGGCGTGATCCAGGGCACACTCGACTGGAACGGGTCCCTCGAACTTGAGCCCTCGACATCACCGGGAGGCATCCCGCCACAGTTCGGCGGGCCGACCGCGACCTACCAGGTCACGTCGGGGACCGTCAACGTGCGCATCGCGCTGACGCCCGTCACCGGCGACTGCTCGGTCACAGGCCGGGGAACGTTGGACATCCTCGCACTGTCGGGAGGCACGCGTCTGCCGCTCTTGACCATCACTGAAGGCGATCCCGACACGTACCGACTCACACTCGACGGTGGCCGCGGACAGGTCCCGTCGGTGCTGTCGGCCTGCCCTGCGAGCAAAGCAAGCAGTAACGGCAACGATGCTCCCTGGCCGTTGCTCCAGATCGGGCTCCTGCCGTTCAGCCAGACGCCGCAGATCTCGACCGAGGGTGTATTCGCCGGAAGCGCAACCGGTACAACATCGGGACTGGACGACGGATACCAGTGGACGTGGAGTCTGCGCGGGTGAGAGCGTCGACCGGGATCAGGCGCCGAACAGATACGGCCACACGGGCTGGTCATCGCGATCGATCCGGACCTCGATCCCTGTGAGCGCTTGACCTCCAAGGACGAGGTCCGGGTCGAGGTCGAGCACAGGCACCAGCGCGAAGCGGCGTTCAGCGAGCCGCGGGTGAGGAACCTCAAGCACCGGATCACGCCACTCCCCACCTTCCCACAGCAGGATGTCCAGGTCGATCGCACGTGGACCGTAGCGTGGCCCGGCCACGCGGCCCAGGTCGCGTTCGATGCCCTGAGTGAGTGCGAGCAACGCGGGCGGGTCGAGATCGGTCTGGAGACGGCAGGCGGCGTTGAGGAACGGGGGCTGGTCCTCGACCTCACGCGGGGCGGTCTCGTAGATCGGGCTGACGGCCTCGACGATGACGCCACGCGCGTCGAGTTCGTCGACCGCGGCCCTGAGCGTCGCGAGCCGATCGCCCATGTTCGCACCGAGGCCGAGCCAGTACTTCAGCGCGTCCGCCTCAAGGTCACCGAGGTCTCGGTCACCGATTGCGCGAGCTTGACCTGCGGCTTGCGGACGGTGACGGAAACGCCGTTGAGGCGGGGGTCTTCCAGTATGCGATCCGCGATGACCGAGGCCAGGTGTTCGAGCAAGTCCACCGGGGGGCCACCGACGATCGTCGCAATGGTCTCCGAAACCGCCTCGTAGTCGACCGTGTCGGCCAAATGGTCGCTTTGCAGTGAGGCCAACTCGGCCAGCTCCATCTCGACATCCACGACGAACCGCTGCCCGTTCTCACGCTCCTCGGGGAACACGCCGTGGTAGCCGAAGCACTCAAGCCCCGTCACCCGCACTGTCACCGCGTCGCTCATCCCGCTCCTCTCACGGCCCGCCACACGTCGATTGCATCAGCAGTCTCGCGTATGTCGTGGACACGCAGGACCGTCGCACCCCGGTCGATCGCCATCAGGCCGGCTGCGAGCGAACCAGCCATCCGCTCATCTACCTGACGCCCCAACAGCTGACCGAACATGCTCTTGCGTGACACGCCGATGACAAGGGGTCGCCCGAGGGCAGCGAGTCGGGGGAGTTCACGGAGCAACGTCAAGTTGTCGTCCAGTCGTTTGCCGAACCCGATGCCCGGGTCGAGGAGGATGTGCGCCTCGGGAACACCGGTGGCGACAGCGGCGACGAGGCGGCCTTCGAGGAACGCGACGACGTCTGTCGTGACGTCCTCATACCGCGGCGCCTCTTGCATCGTGCGCGGCGCTCCCTGCATGTGGACGAGGCAGACGGCGGCCCCACGTTCGGCCACGAGCGGCAGCAAACCCGGGTCACCCCGTCCGGCCGTGACGTCGTTGACGAGCACGGCACCGGCATCCAACGCGGCCCGGGCGACCGCGGCGCTGGCGGTATCGATCGAGATCGCGATACCGCAGACGGGGGACATCGCAGCGAGGACCGGCTCGAGCCGACGAAGCTGCTCATCCGCAGAAACCGGTGCGGCCCCGGGACGGGTGCTCTCAGCGCCGACATCGCAGATGACCGCGCCATCACCGGCGATCTCTCCAAGCCGGCGCAGCGCCGCCGCAGGGTCGAGGAACTCACCACCGTCCGAGAACGAATCCGGGGTGACGTTGAGGACCCCCATGACACACGGAGTCGAAAGCCAGGCGAGCGGGTCGATGGACCGATCGTAGCGACCGCCGCGACACGTGTCAGTCGGCGCGGGCTCGACATGTCGGGAAGGGTCATTTCAATCCTACGGATCCCGCATCCCCAAAGGCTTCTGGGCGAATCCGTGTCCGACACCAGATGTCCAAGCACGACCTGAACGACACGGCCAAACGCACCCGGTTGTTTGTCCGCCAGGCGGCACGCCTCTGGAATCGCGCGGCCTTCGGACCTTGCGGCACTCCAAGGACGGCAAACCTGACCGACTTTGTGACACGTGGGGACCGCCAATTTCGACCCTTCCCTACACCCTAAAACCCGTGTCGCAAAGCTTGGTTGCGAGGGAATTGGTGTCGGACACGGATTTTCGTCCCGCACAAAGTCTGCCCAGGACCGCGGGTTGGTGCGGATCGCCATCGACGCGTGCGGGGCCCTTGGACAACCTTGTCGCGCACAGCCCTCGCGTGACGGTCAGGACACCGAGAAGCCGCCGTCGACGAAGAGGGACTGCCCGGTGACGTAGGCCGAGGCGGGACCTGCTAGGAAGAGCGCGGCGCCGACCATGTCATGGGGAACGCCGTTGCGGCCGGTCATCGTCCGTGCCGCGAGCGTTGCTGCGCGGTCCGGGTCCTTGGAGACTTCGCGTGTGAGCGAGGTCTCGACGAAGCCGGGGATGATCACGTTGCAACACACGCCCGCCGCCGACCAGGCTTCGGCCTGGGAGCGGGTCAGCGCGGCCACGGCTGCCTTCGAGACGCCATACGCGCCGCTGTTGCCGAACGCCCGGATTGTTTGTTGCGAGCCGATGTTGATGATCCTGCCCCACCCGCGCTCGGCCATCGCCGGCCCGAAACGCCGGCCCAGCAGAAACGGCGCATCCACGTTGACTGCCATCGTCGCGTCCCACGCCGCGGGGGTCAGCTGAGCGAGCGGTGGGCGCAGGTTGATCCCTGCCGCATTGACCACGATGTCGGGCTCGCCGAACGCTCGGACTGCACGCTCGGCCGCATCGGTGAGCGCACTCCGGTCAGCGAGATCGACGCTGATCTGGGCCGCACGGCCCCCGGCATCCTCGATCGTGTGGACGGTCTCGGTGAGTGCGGACGCTGTCCGTGCCATGAGCACCACCGACGCGCCGGCCTTCGCGAACCCTTCCGCGATCGCACGCCCGATCCCCGAGCTGCCGCCGGTCACGAGCGCGACGCGCCCGTCCAGGGAGAACAACTCACCGACAAACCCATTCACAACCCGACCCCCAATTCGTCCGCAGGACGACGACCCGAACCCTTGTGCGAATCAGGCCTCGGGTACCGGGGGACCGGTGGTGGCAGAGGGCGGTGTTGACGGCTTGGTCGACTTCTCTTCGGCCAGCTCACGTTCGGCCTCGGCGCGGGCTTGTGCGTCGCGCTCGTCCTTGGCCCGGAACACGTCTTCCTCCGCCTTGCCGTCCAGGAGCCCCAGGAACTCCTCGCGCTCGATCGTCTCGCGGCGCAGCAATATCTCGGCGAGCTCATCCAGCTGCTGGCGATGCTCGCGCAAGACGGTCCGGGCCTCGCCGAAGGCCAACTCGATGATGCGGCGGATCTCGTTGTCGATCTCGCGTGCCATCTCGTCCGAGTAGTCGGGCTCGCTGTGCATGTCGCGACCCAAGAACGGTGCACCATGGGCGTGACCCAAGACGCGCGGCCCGAGTTTGTCACTCATACCGAACCGCATCGTCATGGATTTGGCGATCTGCGTGACCCGCTCCAAGTCGTTGGACGCGCCCGTGGTGACCTCGTCGAAGACGATCTCCTCGGCAGCGCGACCGCCGAGCAGCATCGCCATCTGGTCCTCGAACTCGGCTTTGGTCGTCGTGAACTTGTCCTCGGTCGGCATCGACACCGTGACACCCAGCGCCTGCCCGCGCGCGACAACCGAGATCTTGTGGACCGGGTTGGCGTTGGGCCGGAAGTGCCCGACCAGCGCGTGACCCATCTCGTGAAACGCCGTGACCTTGCGCTCCTTCTCGGACAGCAGGCGCGACTTCTTCTCGGGACCGGCGATGACCCGCATGATCCCCTCTTCGAGCTCGTCCGCGCCGATGACGCGCTTGCCGTGGCGGGCGGCCAGGAGCGCGGCCTCGTTGACGAGGTTCGCCAGGTCGGCGCCGGTGAAGCCCGGGGTCTGACCCGCGAGGGCATCCAGATTGATGTCTTTGGCGAGCGGCTTGCCCTTGACGTGGACGCGCAGGATGGCCTCGCGGCCGGTGCGGTCGGGGCGGTCAACCACGATCTGCCGGTCGAAGCGCCCGGGCCGAAGCAGCGCCGGGTCCAGGATGTCCGGACGGTTGGTCGCCGCGATCAGGATGATGTTGTCGTTGGCTTCGAAGCCGTCCATCTCAACCAGCAGCTGGTTGAGGGTCTGCTCACGTTCGTCGTGACCCCCGCCCAATCCGGCGCCGCGGTGACGGCCGACGGCGTCGATCTCGTCGACGAAGATGATGCACGGCGCTGAGGCCTTGGCCTGCTCAAACAGGTCACGCACGCGAGACGCGCCGACGCCCACGAACATCTCGACGAAGTCGGAACCCGAGATCGAGAAGAACGGCACGCCCGCCTCGCCCGCGACCGCCCGCGCCAACAGCGTCTTGCCGGTGCCGGGAGGACCGAACAAGAGCACACCCTTGGGAATCCGCGCGCCGAGCGCCTGGAACTTCTTGGGGTTCTCCAGGAACTCCTTGATCTCGTGCAGTTCCTCGACGGCCTCCTCGGCCCCCGCCACGTCGCGGAACGTGATCTTGGGCGAATCCGGGCTCATGCGTTTGGCGCGGGCCTTGCCGAAGCTCATGACCTTGGACCCACCGCCCTGCATCTGGTTCATCAGGAAGATCCAGATCAAGATGATGAACACGAACGGCGCGAGCGAGATGAGGATGCTCCACCATGTGGACCCGCCCCGCGCCTTGATGTTGATGTCGGTGACCTTGGCCGTCTCGATCCGCTTGGTCAGATCGTTGCCCTGTTGGTCCAGGTAGCCGGTGACGTGCTCCACTTTTGAGCCGGGCTCGGTCCAGACGATGCGGTTGCGGTTCTGGTCCAGCGTGACCTTGTCGACCTGACCGGCATCGAGCTTTTGGACGAATTCGCTGTAGCCCAGTTTGGCCTTGTCGCCGCCACTGGACATGACGAGTTTGGACGCGACAAACGCCAGCAACACGACAATCAGAATGGGAAACGCCGCGCTCTTGAGGAAACGGTTCAGGGAGACGGTTCCTTACGGGGGGAAATGGCTTGGTCGAGGATAGCAGCGAACCGGGCGACGACGGCCGCCAAGCGTCGCCCGGTGGGCTCGCGTGGGGGCCCTACTCCGTAAACGCAGCGATGTACGGCAGCTGACGGAAGTGCTCGTCGAAGTCGAGGCCGTATCCGACGACGAACGCGTCGGTCATCTCGAACCCGACGTAGCGCATCTCGATCGGGACCCGCCGCCCAGAGGGCTTGACCATCAGCGTGCAGAGCTCGAGCGACTCCGGCTCACGCGACCGCAGGTTCTTCATCAGGTACGACAGTGTCAGTCCCGAGTCGACGACGTCCTCGACCACCAGCACGTGTTTGCCGCCAATCGGCGCGTCCAGGTCCTTGAGGATGCGCACGACCCCTGAGGAGTGGGTGGTGGACCCGTACGACGAGACCGCCATGAAGTCCATGGTGCAGGGCACCGTCAGGGCGCGCACGAGGTCGGCGATGAACAGCAACGCGCCTTTGAGGACACCGACCACGAGCACCTCGGTGCCGGCGTAGTCGGCCGATATCTCCGCGGCAAGCTCGCCGATGCGCGCCTGCAGACGCTCTTCGCTGATCAGAATCTCGCCGATCCGGGGGTCGATCACGCGTCGGTTACCTCCAAGACGGTCGCCTGCGCGCTCTGCGCGGCGAGCAAGGTCGGATCAGCACGGTACCCGCCGACCCAGACGACGCGGCCACCGAACGTGACCACTGGAACGTATGGTCTCTGTCGGGCCGGGACTCCGGCGGCGGCGAGCATCTTGCCGATGGCCTGCCTGCCGCCCGCCACCAGTGGCACGCGGTCGCCGGCCCTGGGCGAGCGCACGACCAGCGGGCCGGCGATGTCGAGCGCGACCCGCGTCGGGGTTGGCGCCTGGACGGTGCCCCGCGTCGCCCGTACCAGGTGATCACCGAACCGCACGATGCCCGGCACCGCGAGCGTGACGCTGTCCGGCGCCGCCGCCACCGCGCCACCCTCGGCGACCAACACCCCGCGATCCACCGCAACGCGCCCACCGGCCATTTCGCGCGGGCGTCCGCCGTTGCGGGCCAGGTCGACGCATCGCGCAATCCACCTGGCGTCCGCATCCAGACCTGCGTCGGTCAGCAGTCGCCGTACCAGCAGGCGAACGACCGCAGGGTGCTCGGCCTCGAGCAAGCGGACGTTCAAGCCCGCGCCGATTGCGCAGCGCTCCCAGGCGGCAGCGACGATGACATCCAGCACCTCTGCCTCGTCACGCAGTTGGTCCGCGAACCGGGCCACGGCGAGACCGGCCCCGGGATGGACCGCCTCGAGTGCCGGCAGCAGACCGTGGCGCACACGGGCCCGCGCAAAACGTTGATCCGCATTGCTTGGGTCCTGGACGACCGCGATACCCCACTCCCTGCACCACGCGCGTGTCTCGTCGGCGGTTGCGCAGAGCAGCGGTCGTACGAGGTCGCCGTTGACCGGAGCCATGCCCAACGCACCCGAACGACCCGTCCCGCGCGCGATGCGAAACAACACCGTTTCGGCCTGGTCGCCGGCCGTGTGCCCGGTGGCGATCCGATCAAAGCCATGGTCGGCGGCGATGCGACGAGCTGCCGCCAGGCGCGCGTCACGCGCCCGCGCTTGCAGGGCCGCTCCCGCCGTCAGGCCAAGCCGCTCCACCCACACCGGCAGACCGAGTTGGACCGCGGCCGCAGCGACGGCATCCGCCTCGCCCCCGGACGCGGACCGGATGCCGTGGTCCATGGTCAGCACGCCGATCGCCCCGGGGTGGAGTTGGGCCACGATGTGCATCAGACACATCGAGTCGGCGCCACCGGACACCAGGACGAGCATCCGCGAACCCTCCCCCACCATCCGGTGTCGGGCGACGTAGGCCGCGACACGCTGTGTGAGCGGATCACTCATGCCGGTAGTCTGCCTGGCAGCGTGGCACTCCACCTCCAGACCGCTCCCGGCGATCAAGCCGAACGCGCCCTGTGTCCCGGCGACCCCGACCGCGCACGACGCGTCGCGCAGGAACTTCTGGACGGAGCGCGCCAGGTGACCTGGGCGCGCGGCCTGCTGGGGTTCACAGGGACCTATCGCGGTGTGCCCGTAACCGTCCAGACCACCGGCATGGGTGGCGGCAGCACCGGCATCGTCGTTCACGAGCTGATCGAACTCGGCGCACGGCTGCTGGTGCGCGCGGGGACGACGGGCGGGTTGCAGGAGCACCTGGCCCCGGGGTCGCTGATCGTCGCGGACACCGCGGTCGCCGACGACGGCGCGGGGCTTGCGATGACCGGCGGCGTGGCACCACCACCCGACCCGGAATTGACCGAGGCGCTCGCAACCGCGGCCGCCGCAAGCGGACGGGCTGTCTCGCGGGGGACGATCGTCAGCTCGGACGTGTTCTACGACCTCGAAGCGGGCCGCAACGAGGGGTGGCAGGCCCGTGGGATTCTGGGCGTCGAGATGGAGGCGGCGGTGCTGTTTGCGCTCGCAGCCCGCCACGGCGCGCGCGCCGGGTGTGTCTTGACGGTGTCCAACCAGCTGGTTGGCGCCAACCCCGGGTGGCTCGAGGCGAAGGAACGTGAGCGCGCCGGGGTCGACGCCTGTCGCGTCGCACTCGACGCCCTCGTGTCAACCGACACGTAGCACCGGATCTGCATCGGGACGGGCGGGGCGCGACCATGCCCACACGGCGAGACCGACGACGCCGGTGCCGATCGTGACCGACGCCAGGCCCGTGTCGCGGCCGAAGATGTCCGCAGAGGTGTCGCCAAGGACGAACTCGAGGAGCCCCCACGGCACGCCGATCGCACCGACCCACAGTGCGTAGCCGCGCCCTGACTCCAGCCGCAGCGCCATCGCGATCCCGACCAGGCCCGCTGCCAACAGGACCACGTACGTCAGCGGACTCGCGGTCAGTGACAGCAGGGGCACACCGTGACTCGACGTGAACCCGTCGAAGTGCCCCCGGACCAATCCCAACGTCCCGAGCACGACGAAGAGCCCACTCGCGGTCCGAGCGAACCCGCCGACAGCACGTGCAGCGAGAGGGTTCACCGGGCTCCGCTTGTGGCCCGTTTGATCACGAAATCGGAGGCCCAACCGAGCGCTGCCCCCGCTGCGATGTCAGCCGGATCGTGGTCGCCCGTGACGACGCGGCCGATCAACCCGGCCGCCGCCGCCAACACGAGCCACGGCCGGAGCCTCGGATGCCGGCGACTGACGACCTGCGTGATCGCGACGGCGGCAGCCGCGTGACGACTCGGCAGACCGCCCTCGGGCCTCACGCCGGGCCGTGGACGGGCGATCCGATCGCGTGCCACGCGCGCTGCGCCCGCGGCGAGCACGCCCGCGGCCAGCGCCTCGGTCCCATTCCGCCGAAGCGTCGGCCGCATGAGCATCGCGGCGACGAGCCCCTGGAACGCCGGTGCGAGCGCATCCCCCGCCAACCGTCCCACGCGGGTGCCGCCGGGCACCGCTGCGACGCGCGCGCGAATCGCGTGCCCAACCCAGCGATCGAATGACTGTGGGCGACCCATACCGTCCCGATTATCGCGGGCCGAGCGGGGTTGCGTCAGATCACAGGGACCATCTGGTGGTGGACGTCAAAATGGCGTGCCTGTATCCCTGAGGGCGGGCGAGCGAGGCCTGGACGCAGGCCCTCGTGAATATCGGGAATATGCGCGACACCGAGCACGCCGCATCGCGATTAGGCGCTGGCTGCGCGTGCGACCTGGGTCTCGCCCGAGACGCTGACGCGGTTGCGACCGCGACGCTTGGACAGATACAGGGCGCGGTCGGCCGCCTCGACCAGGGCGTCGGGGGTGTCACCGGGCTTGTACGTGGCGACGCCTGCCGAGATGGTCCGCCCATCGTGCTGGCCGTTTCCGACCGGGACGATGATGCGTGCGATCGCCAGGCGAATGCGCTCAGCGGCCTCGGCTGCGGCGCCGGCATCGCCCGGCACCAACAACGCGAACTCCTCCCCGCCGAACCGCGCGGCCACGTCGGCGGACCGTCGCGACGTCTCGACCACGCGACCGACCTCGGCGAGCAGGCGGTTGCCGGCCTCGTGGCCGTGCGTGTCGTTGAACGACTTGAACGAATCCAGATCGAACAACACCAGTGACACCAGGCCGCCGTATCGGGTGACCCGCTCGGTCTCGCGCCGCAGGGCATCCGAGAAGAACGCGAAGTTGTAGAGGCCCGTCAGCCGGTCACGGAGCGACGCCCCGACAACCTTGCTCAGGTCCCGTTGGACCTTGCCGTAACGACTTCCCACGGCAATCGCCGTACCGACGAACACGACCCAGCCGACGCCGAGCGCGACGACCGACGCGCCGGGGCGTCCGGCGACGAACGTCAAGACCGAACCCGCGACGATGGCGCTGACGCCGAGCCCCATCTGTCCCGTCAGTGGAATGGCCACCATGATCGGCAATGCGAACGCCGGCCATATGGCTGCCGACACGACGAGCGTCGCAAGCGACACGATCCCCAGCAGCACCGCGAGCAGCGCTAGACGCCGACTATGCCGGCCACGACTGGAGATGTTCGGACGGGTGCTCACAACCACAGGATTCCGTCATCAGAGTAGGGACCGGGTCGGCTGGCAATCCCTACACTTCCCCAACTTGCGGGCGATTCCTGCTGCTGCCCGCCCGACTTGGGAGGATGATGGGGATCGAACAGATCGAACGGATCGGCGTGATCGGCGCGGGCGTGATGGGGAGCGAGATCGCGCAGGTCGCGGCCGCAGCCGGCTGCACGACCGTCATGGTGGACATCGACGACGCGGCGGTCATCCGCGGAATGGCGCACATCCGGTCGATCGGTGAGCGACGCGTCGCCCGGGGGCGACTGACACAAGAGCAGGCAGACGAGATCACCGGACGCGTGGGCGTCTCGGTCAGCCTGGATGCCCTCGGCGATTGCGACCTGATCATCGAAGCCGGTCCCGAGGTGCTCGAGCTCAAGCTCGACCTGTGGCGGGCCATCGACGCGGTCGCAAAACCCTCGGCGTTGCTGGCGTCCAACACATCCGGGCTCTCCATCACGACCCTCGCCCGCGTCACCCGCCGCCCGGAGCAGGTGATGGGGATGCACTTCTTCAACCCGGCCAGCGTCATGCGCCTGGTCGAGGTCATCCGCGGCGCCGACACCGCGGATGCGACCATCGACGCCGGAGCGGAGTTCGCCACCCGTGTGGGCAAGGCGCCCGTGCGGGTCACGGAGTGCCCCGGCTTTCTGGTCAACCGGATTCTGGTGCGGGCGTTGGCCGAGGCCTACCGGCACGCAGACGAACTCGGCGCCGACCGTGGCTCGGTGGATGCCGCGGTCGTCGCGGCCGGCCCCGCCCCGATGGGTCCGTTCGCCCTGGGCGACTTGATCGGCCTGGATACGACACTGCACGTGCAGCGCGACCTGCTGGCGGCATATGACGACCGCTTCGCCGCAGGCACCTCGCTGGCGGCCCAGGTCGACGCCGGTCGCCTCGGACAAAAGTCCGGTGCGGGCTTTGTGGCCGGGAGTGAGCCGGGCGCAGGCGATGATCACGGTGCCGCCGTCGCCGAGCGCTACTACTCGGGCGCGTTCGATGAGGCCTGCAGGTGCCTGGAGGAGGGCATCGGTGCGTTGCCCGACATCGACACCGCCATGCAACTGGGCACCGGCTGGGGCATGGGACCGCTTGCCTGGGCCGACCGCCGTGGGCTCGCAGCCCTGGCCGACGACCTGACCCGTCTCGCCGCATCCGCCGGCGAGCGCTTTGCGCCGCGCCCACCCTTGACCAGCCGCGTCTCGGCCGACGACACGTTCACCGATACCGACACGGAGGATCCCACGACATGACGGCGCGCCCGACCCCACTCTCCGACCTCGCCGGACGTTCGGTCCTGACGCTCCGCCATCACTCGTCCGAGTCGATCGAAGCCGTGCTCGACCTCTCCGCCCAGCTCAAGCGGACCCCGTGGCGCCAGTGGCCTGACTGGCTCCACGGTCGCGTCGTGGGGCTGATTTTCGAGCGGCCGTCCACACGGACGCGCGTGGCCTTCGAGACCGCCACCGTACGGTTGGGAGGCGACGCGATCTACCTGTCGTCGGGCGACATGCAGCTGGGCCGCGGTGAAGCCATCCAAGACACGGCCCTGATCCTCTCGGGCATCGTCGATGCGCTCGTGCTGCGCACGGGGCCGCACCAGAAGCTGGTGGACCTGGCCGAATACGCGTCGATTCCGGTCATCAACGCATTGACCTATGAGCACCACCCCTGTCAGGGCTTCGCGGATGTACTGACCCTGCGGGAGCACTTCGGTGACCTGGCGGGCGTGCCGGTCGCCTACCTGGGCGACGGCAACAACTGCTGCATCTCGCTCGTCACGGTTGGCGCCAAGTTGGGACTGGACGTCACATGTGCGTGTCCCGAGGGCTACGACCCGGACCCCGAATGGATCGCGTGGGCCAATGAGGTCGCCGCCGAGCGCGGGGGCGGCGTGCGTGTGGTGCGCGACCCGGTCGAGGCGGCCGCCGGCGCGCGGGCGCTGTACACGGACACGTGGGTCTCGATGGGCGACGAGGAGCGGGAGGCTGAGCGCATCAGGACGTTCACGCCGTACAAACTGGATCAGAATCTGCTGGATCTGGCGGCGCCGGACGCGATCGCGATGCACCCGTTGCCCGCGCACCACGATCTGGAGATCAGCTACGACGTATTGCATGGGCCGCGTTCGGCGGCCTGGCAGGAGGGCCACAACCGCCTCTACACGCAAGCGGCTCTGCTGGCGCACATCCTCGCCGAGTAATGCTTCCGCTCAAAGATGACAACCCGACGCGACGGTTCCCGATCCTGACGGTCCTGTTGATCGTCTTGAACATCGCGATCTTCGGGTACCAGTCCACCAAGCCGAACCCGCAGACGTTTTCGACGACCACGGAGTTGGCGGCGTCACAAAGCGGAATCGTCTGCGAGTTCGGCGTGGTTCCCGATCGCGTCCTGGACGGGCAGGCGCCGACCGAGGACCCCTGCCTCGCGCTCAACCGCAAGCAGTCGCGGATCACCGGACTGGTCACCCACCAATTCGTCCATGCGAGCTGGCTCCACGTGTTGGGCAACATGTTGTTCCTGTGGATCTTCGGCAACAACATCGAGGATCGACTCGGGCGGATCCGGTTCGTGCCCTTCTTCCTGCTGTGCGGGATTCTGGCCGCGCTCGGCCAGGCATTGACCGACCCGTCATCGGCGGCACCGCTGATCGGCGCCTCGGGTGCGATCAGCGGGATCCTGGGCGCCTACTTCCTGCTCTTCCCGCGGGTCAAGGTCCTGTCGCTCGTCACGATCATCCCGCTGCGATTGCCCGCCTGGATCGTGCTGGGCGTCTACATCGCCCTCCAGTTCCTCTATACCGGCGGCCAGGCGCAGAAGGGGCAGGGAGGCGTGGCGTACTGGGCCCACATCATCGGTTTCGCGGCGGGCCTCATTCTGGTCCTGCCGTTTCTGGCCGGTCGTCGGAGCGATCCGGCCGAACGTCGCATCGCCACCTGATGTGGTGGTGGCGCAAACGCGAACGGGCACCTGCACCGATCCCATGGGTGATCGCGGCGGTGGCGCGTCATCAACCCGAGGCCGACCTGCTCGTCAACCTGCTCCATGACGGAGACATCCCCGCATACCACCGGCGCGGGCGGGGCTTCGACGTTCCCGACTTCCTGGCCTTGGGCCCCCGTGAGGTCATGGTGCCACACGACCGGGCGGCAGATGCAGCCGCTCTGCTGGACGCGCCCGGCTGGAGGCCCGCACCCGGCGAACCACCATTTTGACGAACGCCCTGCGCGGGCCCTTAAACGCTTCGAGCCACCCCGAAGGGATGGCTCTGGCGTGAGCATATGCTGCCGCTTGCTCATGCGGTGTGTGCAGAGGGAAGTCTGCGCATCGGGAGGCCCCGGGTCAACCCCCAATCGCAAATTTGCTCAAGATCGGTGACACTGGCACTGTGACCGACCCGTCCACGTTCGCCGTCGCGCTGTCCCTGAACCCCGAGCCGGTGGCTGCGGCGACCGATGCCGCGCGGCGGATCAAGGACCAACTCGCCGGGACGCCCGTGACGCTGGCGGTGGTCTTCGCGTCCCCAGGCCTGTGCACAGACCCCTGGTCGCTGCTGGACGCACTCCACACCGAACTGGCGCCCGAGCACCTGATCGGATGTATGGGCGAAACCATCATCGGTGACGGACGCGAAGTCGAGGGTGCGCCGGCCTTGTCGCTGTGGTGCGCGGTCCTGCCGGACGTCGAGGTGGAGACGTTCCGATTGTCCGTGGAGCCCACCGACGGCGTGGATGAGATCGTCGGATGGCCTGAGCCGGTCGGGGATACGGGGCCCGACGCCACGCCCATGCTCGTGTTGGTCGATCCGTTCACATTGGCGGCGGACGTCATGCTGGATCAACACAACGCCCGGAGTCGCCAGGCACTCATCGGGGGCCTCGCGTCGGGGGGCCGGCGTGCCGGTGAGCACGTGGTGTTTCACGACCGCGATGTGCACTTTGACGGAGGTGTCGGCGTGCAGCTTCCCGGTGCGCATGTCATCCCTGTGGTGTCGCAAGGATGCGCCCCGATCGGTCCCGACATGGTCATCACCGCCGGCGGGGGGCCCGTCGTCGCGGAGCTCGCCGGGACGAATGCGTTCGACAAGATCACACATGTAGTCGATGAACTGTCTGATGACGACCGGCACTTGCTTCGGCAACCGCTGCTGGCAGGGATCGTCATCAACGAAAACCAACCGGAATACGGTCGCGGCGATTTTCTCGTGCGAGGAATCCACGGCCGCGATCCCGACACCGGCGCCGTCTATATCGGTGAACACGTGCGGGTTGGACAGACGTTCAGGCTGCACGTTCGCGATGCACATTCGGCAGACGAAGACATGCGTCTGGCACTCCGCGAAGCGCAGGCGCAGTCAGGCCCGCAGTCCCCGGCAGCGGCCCTGATCTTCAGTTGTAACGGACGTGGCACGCATATGTTCGGCACCCCGGATCATGATGCGTCGGCGATCAGCGACGAACTCGGTGTCCCAACCGCAGGGCTTTTTTGCAATGGTGAGATCGGCCCGGTCGGCGGCAAGACGTTTCTTCATGGATTCACCGCAACGATGGCCGTGTTTTTGCACGAGTGATGTGTCAGCTACGTCGACCTGGCCACCCGTCCCCAGGGCGTATGAAGATTGCCGTATTGCAGCAATGCCTCGATGCACCCCCATTTCGTTATCAGGTGTGTCATATTGATGCGCGCACCCTTGCGACGGCGACGCCGAATGTGAGGGAAGTACATCTTTCGATCAATGATGAACGGGGTTTGCATTCATGGCTGACACATCCACCGGGCGCGGCGGCGTCGGGAATCAAATTTTTGATGAGGTCGAGCGTCTGGTCGCAGGCGGGATGAACAAGTCCCAGGCGTTCAATGACATCTCGCAACGGACGGGCCGCGAAGCCGGCACCGTCGCCGCGAACTACTACCGTGTGGCCCGCTTGCGCGGAGCCGAGCTGCGGCCACGCCGGCGTCGCAGCGAGGTTCCCGGCCCCCGGCGGGGTCGCCCCAGCGCAGGCGGCGACGTCCAGGCAGCGCTCGCCAAGGCAACGGCGGCGCTTGACGAACTCGCACGTGCCGTGCGCGGTCAGGAGCAGGAGATCAGTCGCCTCCGTGCCGAGTCCCAGAGCATCGCCGAGATCCGCCGGATCGCACGCGGCCTCAAGTAACGGTAAGGGCCGCGCAGAAATAACTGCTGTGCCGGACGGCGGCTCAGTAGCTTCTGCGTGGTCCCGAAGTAACGTCACGGCACAACCGGGCGTTTGACGCCCGATTCGGCGAGCACGGTCGCGACCTCTTCGAGGCCGACCGGCTCGCCGACGAGTTCCGTAAAAGGCGCAGCCGAGTCGACGAGCAACGCCAGTGCCTCACGCACGGCCTGCGGTGTGTGGTGATAGCTCCCCTGCAGGCGTAGTTCGCTGTAGTGGAGCGCTTCGGTCGGGAATGTCACGGTGCTGCCAGGCGGACACCCCCCATACAGGTTGACTTCTCCTCCGGGTCGCGCCAACGCCACTGCGACCTGCCAGGTGTCGGGGCGGCCAACGGCTTCGAAGACCACGTCGGCACCACGCCCGCCCGGGGTTTCGGCGCGCACCACACGCACACCGGCGTCGTCGCGTGGCGCGTCAAGCGTGCGCGTCGCCCCAAACCGCATGGCTCGCTCGCGGCGATCCGGGTGGGGATCGCACACGATGACCTCACAACCACGTCGCGAGAGACACGCGGTCAAGAACTGGCCCTGCACCCCGCCGCCCACGATCACGACGGTGTCACCCGGTGCGGCGTGCGAGTGCTGGACTCCACGGATCGCACAGGCCAGCGGCTCGATCATGGCCGCCAGCCGCGGCTCGAGCGCGGCCGGACGCGGCAACATGTTGACGGCAACGATGCGGGCGGGCACCAGCACGCGCTCCGCAAACGTCCCCCACAGGTAGGTGAGCGACTCACACAGGCTCGGGCGATCGCGCCCGCAGTAGAAACATGTCCCGCACGGCGCGGAGTTGGCGACGACCACGGCGTCGCCCACGGCAGGCCACGTCACACCCGTGCCGAGCGCGACGACGTGTCCCGTGGCCTCGTGGCCAAATGGCGCCGGCGGATCCGGCAACGCGGGGTGACGGCCGTTTCGCAGCATCTTGGCGTCGGTTCCACATGTCATCGCATACTCGACCTGAAGGACGACCGCTCCGGGCCCCGGTGACGGGTCCGCAACCTCCTCGAGGCGCAGATCGCCGGGTCCGTGGAGGATCAACGCGCGCATCGACCCGACGCTATCAGCCTCGTCAGTGACCACAGATAAGATGCCCACCCACGTAGCGAGGAGCAGTCACGAGTTATCCGGATCACTTAGGCGCGCTCGTCGAGACGTTCCTCGAGACCCTCGACTTTGCGTCGAACGGCCCCGAGGCACAACTCGACGTGAGCGGCACGGAGGGGCTCGTCGAAGCCATGCGGTACTCGCTGCTGGCGGGCGGCAAGCGCATCAGGCCGGTGCTGTGCCTGGCGACCTGCGAGGGCTTGGGCCACGAGCCCGAAGAATTGCTTCCCACAGCGGCCGCGCTTGAGCTGATCCACACCTACTCGCTGATCCACGACGACCTGCCGTCGATGGACGACGACGACCTGCGCCGCGGGCGGCCGACGTGCCACCGCGCGTTCGGCGAGGACGCGGCGATCCTGGCGGGCGACGCGCTGTTCGCCGAGGCCATCCGCCTCGTCGCTGAGCGGCAGCCTGGCGGGCCGTCGACGCGACTCGGCATCATCACCGAACTCGCTGCGGCCTCGGGTGTCAACGGAATGGTCGGCGGGCAGTTCCTTGACCTGCGCGACCACGGCCGCGAATCGGCTGACGCGCTTCGTCAGGTCCACCTGCTCAAGACCGGCCGCCTGATCGCAGCGGCCGTGCGATGCGCCGTCGTCTATGCCCGCCCCGAGGGCGAGGTTGCGATCGCGCTCCGTGCGTTCGCCAACGAACTCGGCCTGCTGTTCCAGATCGTCGACGACATCCTGGACGTGGCCGGTGATGAGGAGGCGCTCGGCAAACCGGTGGGCGCAGACGCACGCCACGGCAAGATCACCTACGTAAGTTTCCACGGCCTGGACCGCGCCCGCGAGCTGGCATCCGAAAGCCACACTCGCGCCGAAGCCCTGCTCAGCGCCGTCCCGGGCCCGACAGACGACCTGGCAGCCCTGACCGAACTCATCTTCGCCCGGCAGAGCTGACTGGCCTCTCGTGGAACAGGCCGTCCGAGCTACGCGTCAGCCGGCAGCAAGGCGAAGGGCGTCCCATCGAGCGCGGTCACGGCGCGGAAATGGCGCTGATCAAACGTCAAGAGACGATGTGTTCCAAACCGGTGCGCGAGCACGATCACCGACAGATCAGCCAACCCGAGCTGCAGATCGGCGTAACGAGCGTCGACTTCCAACGCGAGCTGATGGTCGTCCGCTGAGAGTCCGACCACTTGGAACCTCCCCTCCGCAACGTCAGTGAGGAAGGCCCTCGCAGCAGACGCGCCAAGACGCGTCCGGAGTAAATAGTCGACTTCCGCGGTGACCGGTGCCGGAACCACAAGCCCCTCACCTTCGGACCGTAGAAGCGCCCGCACCACGTCGCGAAGCGGCTCACGCTCATCCGCCACAGCCACGAGAGGGGCGGCGTCGACGATGAGGGTCATCGCCCGAAGCCCGCGAGCAGCTCCTCGTCGGGAATGTCGGCGATTGACCGACCATCGAGGTTCGACAGTCCGGTCACCGCGAACAGTGCGAACTCCCGGTCAGGCGTTCCAGCGGCGTCGAACTGTGTCAACGCCCGGCGCATCACCTCAGCCTGACTCAGCTCCAAGCGCTCCGAAAGGCGCCGGAGGCGAGCGGCGTCGGTGTCCGAGAGGTACAGACTTGTCTTTCGCATCTAAGGTAGGGTATCACGTAGGGTGCCTTATTCTGAAGGGGTATCCGCCCGACGCAGGTCGTCGTGAATATCGGAATATTCGCGATACCGAGGACGCCGCGCCCGATCAGCCGGAGGGCGCCTCGGGTAGCGTTGGACCCGACAAACAGGAGATCGGTGAGCATCCAGGATCATTCGGGCCGCAAGGCCGACCACATACGGATCGCGACCGAAGAAGACGTCGGGTTCGGCGCGCTGACGACTGGGCTCGAGCGGTACCGTTTCGTCCACCAGGCGCTTCCCGAGATCGACCTGGACGCGGTCGACACGTCAACGACACTGCTGGGTCGCACGCTTGCGGCGCCCATCCTGATCTCGTGCATGACCGGCGGCGTCGCAAAGGGCGGGCTGATCAACCGGATCCTCGCCGCCGCCGCGCAACATGCGGGCGTGGCGATCGGCGTGGGCTCTCAGCGCGCCGCGCTGGACGACCCCTCGCTTGCCGAGACGTTCCAGGTCCGTGAGTTGGCCCCCGATGTTCCGCTGCTCGCCAACCTCGGGGCCGCCCAACTCGCCGGCCCGGACGGAATCGAACGGTGCCGCGCAGTCATCCGGATGATCCACGCGGACGCCCTCGTCATCCACGTCAACCCACTGCAAGAGGCACTGCAGCCCGAGGGCACGACGCGGTTCGCCGGACTCATCGACCGTATCGGCGAGGCAGCGGCGGCGATCGACGTGCCGATCATCGTCAAGGAGGTCGGCTGGGGAATCGCCGAGAACATCGCCCGCCGTCTGGCCGAGGTCGGCATCGCCGGCATCGACGTCGCGGGCTCCGGCGGCACCAACTGGGGCGAGGTCGAGCGCAGACGGATGGACGACCCCGTCATGGTGCGCGTCGCGGGCGAGTTCCGCGAATGGGGCATCCCCACCGTGGATTCTGTCGTGGCAAGCCGTCGGGGGTTCCCAGACGGCCTGATCATCGCCTCCGGTGGGCTGCGCACCGGCCTGGACGCCGCCAAGTGCCTTGCGCTCGGGGCCGATGCGGTCGGGTTTGCAGCTCCCCTGCTGAAAGCTGCGGTCGTGTCACGCCGCGCGGTCGACGAGCGTTTGAGGGGTATCATCGAAGGGCTGCGTATCGCTATGTTCTGCATCGGCGCCGCCGACATCGGGGACCTGGCCGGGACACCGCATTTGGTCCACGACACCGGAAGCGTTGACACCTCCACGAACTAGGGAAGCCACGTGCCGAAACGCCCGATTGCGCTCGAGATGGGGATGGCGACGTACCTGGTCAAGAAGCGCCTGATCCAGCGCAGCGACATGTTCCCGTTCACGCTGATGCTCGAACCGCTCGAGCTCTGCAACCTGGCGTGCCACGGGTGCGGGCGGATCCGCGAGTACGACGATGTCTTCCATATGCGCCTGAGCGTCGAGGAATGTCTGCGGGTCGCCGAGGAGGCCGGTGCGCCGATCGTCAACATCCCCGGTGGCGAGCCGCTGATCCACACGCAGATCGACGAGATCGTCAACGGCATCACGGCACAGGGGCGCTTCGTCTACCTGTGTACCAACGGCATCCTGATGGACCGGGCATTCGGCAAGATCCCGCCGTCCAACCGGTTCGCATTCGTCGTCCACATCGATGGGATGGAGGCGGTTCACGACCATGCGGTCGACCGCGCCGGGGTCTTCAAGAAGGCCACCGCCAAGATGCGCGAGGCCATCGACCTGGGCTATCGCGTCTGCACCAACACCACGATCTTCCGGGGGACCGCGGCCCGCGAATACGTCGAGCTGTTCAGCTTCCTCAAGGACATGGGCGTCGAGGGATGCATCACCTCGCCCGGGTTCGACTACGACTCGGTCACAAAAGATCGCGAGCAGTTTCTGGCGCGCACCGAGGCGCAAGCGCTCTACGCCGAGGTACACGAGTTGTGCGAGGGCATGGACGTGCCCTTCTACAACAACCCCCTGTTCCATGAGTTCCTGCAGGGCAAGCGCAGCTACCGCTGCTCGGCGTGGTCGATGCCGACCTACACGGTCAAGGGGTGGCGCAGCCCCTGTTATCTGCTCGCCGATGCCCATGTGGGGAGCTTGAAAGAGCTGTACGAAGGCACCGACTGGGAGGCGTACGGCACCGACCGCGACCCCCGTTGTGCCAACTGCCTGATGCACTGCGGTTACGAGGCCACCACGATCCTCGAGGCGTTCAAGAGCCCGCGGGATCTGCTGACGCTCGCCCGAGGGTAGTGCCCACCGCACCCATCGTCGTCGTGTGCGCGCTTGAGATCGAACGCCGCGCGCTCGCCGGACTCGAACGCCCCGGGGTCGAGATCCACGTCAGCGGCATCGGGCCAGACGCGGCCGCGGCACTTGGTGAGCGGCTGACCCAGCGCCCACTTCGCGCGATGATTGCGACCGGATTCTGCGGCGCGCTCATCTCGCGACTGGACGTGGGAACGATCGTGGTCGCAGAACGCGTCGTTCACGAGAACACCGGTGATGTCTTCGCCGCCGACGACGTGATGTTGGCCGCCGCCGAAGGCCGCCGTGGAACGCTCGTCAGCGCCGGCGAGGTTGCCCGCACCCCGGCCGACCGCGCCGCGCTGCAGGGCCTGGCAGTCGACATGGAGAGCGCGGCGCTCGCTCGCGCGGCGCGCGACGCGGATGTGCCGTTCATCGCAATCCGCGCCATCAGCGACCGCTTCCGGGATCGCATCCCCGACATCGCCGGGATGCTCGACCACGTGGGCCGCCCTGACCGCAGCGCACTCATCGCGTTCGCATTGCACAA
The DNA here is from genome assembly GCA_031366605.1 of Actinomycetota bacterium. GTDB lineage: Bacteria > Actinomycetota > Thermoleophilia > Miltoncostaeales > Miltoncostaeaceae > CALMEC01. Next base: position 64,074 of record JANLOO010000006.1, read on the forward strand.
CCCGCGGGAGATCCCGCGTCTGATCCGGCTGGGCCGCTCCGCAAAGCGCGCGAGTACGGCGTTGACCGATGGGGTCGCAACGCTTCTGACGCGGCTGGGCGCATGAGCACGGCCCTGGTGACCGGGGCCACCGGGTTCATCGGACATCACGTCGCACAAGACCTGCTCGAGCACGGATGGACCGTGCGTGCGCTGATTCGGCCCGCGAGCATCGGCGACCGACGTTGGCCCGCCGAAGCCGAGCCCATCACGGGCGAGCTGCTCGATCCCGCGGCGGTCATGGATGCCGCCAGGGGATGCGACGCGATCGTCCACGTCGCCGCGCACTACGCGCTGGCCCGGCATCAGGCCCGAGACGTCGAGCGCACCAACATCGGGGGCACCGCCAACGTGATCGCCGCGGCGCAGGCCTGCGGTGCCCGACTGGTCCACACATCGTCCGTCGCGACGATCGGCATCCCCACCGACGGCACGCCCGGCGATGAGGACACCCCGCTCGATCCGGCCATCGTCATCGGCGCGTACAAACGCTCCAAGCTGGCATCGGAGCTGATGGTGCGCCAAGCCGCGCGTGACGGTCTGTGGGCGACGGTCGTCAACCCGAGCGCCCCGATCGGGCCCGGAGATTGGAGGCCCACACCAACCGGACGCATCGTCCGGGACTTCCTGCGCGGACGCATGCGGGCCTACGTCGACACCGGACTGAACCTGGTGGATGTCCGCGACGTTGCTGCCGGGCATCGACTTGCGCTGGAGCACGGCACGCCGGGGCGTCGCTACATCCTGGGCAATCAGGACATGACGTTGCGCACAATCCTTGAGACATTGGGCGAGGTCAGCGGCCGGCGCGCCCCGACGCGCAAGATCCCGCATTGCGTCGCGGTCGGTTTCGCGGCGCTTTCGGAACTCGTCGAAGGACGGCTCCTGCGCCGAGAGCCCTTCGCGCCGCTCGACGGAGCCCTGATGGCACGCAAGCGGATGTTCTTCTCATCGCGCCGCGCGATCGACGAGTTGGGCCTGCCGCAGTCGAGCGTCGCCGATGCCTTGCGTGACGCGGTCGACTGGTGGCAGGGACCGGCGGCGCGCGACCGAGGATCATTTGCGACGGAGGCGCCACGGTGACGACGGCAGCGGCCGATTTGACGACTGCCGCCACCCAGGCGATGGAGCGCGGTCGCAGCCACCTGATGGGGCTGCAGCGTCCCGACGGCGAATGGTGGGCCGAGCTCGAATCCAACGCCACGATGACCGCTGAGCACCTGTTCCTGCTGTGCCTGTTCGACCGCGCCGACGACGCGACCAAGGCAAAAGTCGCGACCGAACTCCTGGAGACCCAACGCGAGGACGGCAGCTGGCCGGTGTGGTTCGGTGGACCGGCGGATCTCTCCGTCGCGGTCGAGGCCTACTACGCGCTTCGCCTGTGTGGCATTCCGGCCGACGACCCGCGGATGCTGCGTACCCGGGACCTGGTGCGATCGCTGGGTGGCGTCAACCGCACGCGGTTCTTCACCCGCCTGTGGTTGGCAGTGCTGGGCCAATACCCCTGGAAGGCCCTGCCCTACCTGCCTCCCGAGCTGATCTTTCTGCCGCCAAGGGCACCGCTCTCGATCTACCGGTTCGCGTGTTGGGCGCGACAGACATTCGTCGCGTTGATGGTGGTGTTGTCCAAGAACCCGACGTTTCCTCAACCGGTCGGCCTGGACGAGCTGTACGTCGAGGCCGCCGGGTCGGTACCCGGCCCACCGCCGCGGACACCAGGTCGGTGGACGCGGGTGTTCACGGCGGTCCTCCCGCCGGCACGGGTCTGGGGACGGCGCGGGCCGCGTCGTGTGACCGAGGCTGCATACCGGCGTATCGCACGGTGGATTTTGGAGCGCCAGGAGGCCGATGGCTCGTGGGGCGGCATCCAACCTCCCTGGGTGTACTCACTGATCGCGCTGCACAGCTTGGGCTACCCGCTCGACCACCCCGCGATGCAACGCGGCCTCGATGGGCTCGACGGGTTCGTCATCGACGATGGGCGTCGGTTACGGATGCAGGGGTGTGTCTCGCCCGTGTGGGACACATGCCTTGCAACGGTCGCCTTGGCCGATACCGGTCTGCGCCAGGACGAACCGGCCGTCGCGCGGGCGATCGCGTGGATGCGGTCCAAGGAGGTCACGCGCTACGGCGACTGGCACGCCATCCCCCGTCGTGGCCACCCGGGCGGGTGGTCCTTCGAGATCGCCAACGAGTGGTACCCCGACACCGACGACACGGCCGAGGTCATCTTGTCGATGATCAAAGCCGGAGTGCCCGCGAGCGATGGTGCCATCGCCCGGGGTGTCGACTGGCTGCTGGCGATGCAAAGCAGCAACGGCGGGTGGGGTTCGTTCGACGTCGACAACGACCGGCGCATCGTCACGCAGCTGCCCGTGTGTGACTTCGGCGAGGTCATCGACTGGCCCACCGAAGACGTCACCGCCCATATCCTCGAGGCGCTGGCGGTGGCGGGCATCCCCCCTGACGACCCGGCGATCCGTCGCGGTGTCGACTACCTCCGTGGCGAGCAGCGACCCGACGGCTCGTGGTGGGGCCGGTGGGGCGTCAACCACATCTACGGCACCGGAGCCGTCCTGCCGGCGTTGGCCGCCGTCGGTGAAGACATGGCGGCTCCGCACATCGGCCGTGCGGTCGATTGGCTCGCCGCCTGCCAGAACCCGGATGGCGGCTGGGGCGAGCGCATCGACAGTTACTGGGATCCCGCGTGGATCGGACAGGGCGACTCCACCGCGTCACAAACGGCGTGGGCGCTCCTGGGGCTCCTTGCAGTCAATCCGAATCACCCGGCGGTCGCCGGTGGAGTACGGTGGCTCGTGGAGCACCAGTCACCCAACGGCGAATGGCGCGAAGATGCGTTCACAGGCACCGGGTTTCCAGGGGACTTCATGATCAAGTACCACTACTACCGCCTGTACTTTCCGCTCGCCGCGCTCGGGCGGTTCTGCTCGTGAGCACCGCCGTCGCCGACGCCCGCCGCGTCGCCCGGGACATCACCCGCAAGCACGACGAGAACTTCCCCGTCGCGTTCCTGCTGCTGCCGAGGGACCTGCGCGCGGACATGCGCGCGATCTATGCGTTTTGCCGAACGGTCGACAACCTTGGCGATGCTTGGACCGGTGACCGCTCCCTCGCGCTTGACGCGTTTGAGTTGGACCTGCATCGCTGCTGGGAGGGCACGCCGGCGGATCGGCGCCTGAGGGCGCTCGCCGTGACGGTGCGCCGCCACGCGATGGACCCCGACCCGTTCCTCCGGCTTCTCGACGCCAACCGTCTTGATCAACGGATCTCTCGGTGGGACACCCACTCCGACCTGATTGAGTACTGCCACCAGTCGGCCACCCCCGTCGGGCAGATGGTCCTCGCGGTGCTGGGCCATCGTGATGCCGAGCGCATCGCGCTGAGCGATCACACGTGCATCGGGTTGCAGCTCGTCAACTTCTGGCAGGACATCAGCCGCGACCTGGCCGACAACAACCGCATCTACCTGCCGGCCCAGGACATGAAGCGCTTCGGCGTGACGGAAGCGGACCTGGCGCTCCCGTGCGCGGGTGAGGCGACGCGCGCGTTGGTCGCGTTCGAGGTCGCGCGAGCGCGGGCAGAACTCGTCGCGGGCGCTCCGCTGGCAGGGCTGGTGACGTGGCGTGCCCGGCCCGACCTGCGGATGTTCACCGCCGGCGGCTTGGCCCTGTGCGACGCGATCGCCCGGCAGGACTACGACACCCTGGCCAATCGACCGGCGCCAAAAACACTCGGTCGCGCGCGCATCGCGTTCGACGTCATCCTCGGCATGCTCAGGAGGTCACGGTGACCGTCGAAACCGCCTACGAACGCTGTCGCACGATCACCCGCGCCGCCGCTCGCAACTTCTACTACGGGTTCGTCTTGCTCCCCAACCCCCGGCGAGCGGGAATCTACGCGGCGTACGCATTCGCCCGCCGCGCCGACGACGCAGTCGACGAGGAAGGACCGCTCGACGCCAAGCTGGAAGCCGTTGCGGAGCTGCGCCGTGAACTCGACGCCGCCTACGCAGGTGCCGTTTCCGAGGACGACGAGGTCCTGGTCGCGCTCGCCGACACGGTGCACCGATTCGCGATCCCTCGTCAACACTTTGATGCGCTGATCGACGGCGTCGCGATGGACCTGACCACCACGCGCTACGCGAACTTTGCGGAGCTGAAGCCGTACTGCGATCGGGTCGCCGGCGCGGTGGGCCTCGTGAGCCTCCACATCTTCGGTTTCGAGAATCCGGAGGCGCCTGACCATGCCGCTGACCTGGGCGTGGGGATGCAGATCGTCAACATCATGCGCGACGTCGCCGAGGATGCCGAGCACGATCGCATCTACCTGCCGCAAGACGAGATGGCCGCCCACGGCGTGACCGACGCCGACATCCTGGCCGGCGTGACCACACCCCAGATGCGGTCGCTGCTGCACGCGCAGGGTGATCGGGCCAGGAAGTACTTCGCCAGTGGCGAGGCGTTGCTGCCGATGCTCGACCGGCGCGCGCGGGCGTGTGTGTCCATGTTGGGCGGCCTGTACCGTGCGATCCTCGACGAGATCGAAGTGCGCGAGTACGACGTCATGAGCGAACGCATCGCACTGTCGACGCCGCGCAAACTCGTGCTGATGGGCCAGAAGACGATCACCACCCTGACGCCGGGGTGAGCCGCCGGGTGGTGGTGTGTGGCGGTGGCCTGGCCGGGTTGGCCGCCGCGTGTGAAGCGTCGCTGTTGGGCGCGGACGTGGTGTTGGTCGAGCGCCGCCCGTTTCTGGGTGGCAAGGCCTACAGCTTCGTCGACGAGGACACCGGCACAGAGGTCGACAACGGTCAGCACGTGTTCCTTGGCTGCTGCACCGCGTACATCGCGTTGCTCGAATTGATCGGTGCGTCCGGGGACACGACGCTGCAACCGCTCCTCAACGCCCCGGTGCGCGACCGGGCCGGGCGAACCGGTGCACTGCGGGCATCGCGGCTGCCGGCGCCGCTGCATCTGGGCCCGTCCTTCATGACGTACCCCTTGCTGTCGTCCGTCGAGAAGACCAACGCGACGCGGGCACTGGCGGCGCTGGGGATGCTGCGCGAGAGCCGGCGCGGCACGCTCGACGACGTGACGTTCGCCGAGTGGCTGATCGCCCACGGGCAGACCCCTGGTGCAATCGAGCGCTTCTGGGACCTGATCGTCCTTCCGACCTGCAACGACCGCAGCGACCGGGTGTCGGCGGCGGTCGCGACGTTCGTGTTCCAGGAGGGGTTCTTGCGGACGCGGACGGGATCGGCGATCGGCTGGTCACGCGTGGGGCTCACGCGGCTGGTCGACCCTCCGGCGCGTCGGTTCCTCGAGCGGCGTGGCGTGCGCGTCATCACCGGGCAGGGTGTCACGCACGCGACGGCGAGTGCGGTTGAGCTGTCGAGCGGCGAGACCCTCGCGGCCGATGCCGTGGTGCTGGCCCTGCCTCCAGACCGTGCGCGAGAGGTCTGCCCGCACGCACTGCCCCAGGCCGTCGGATTGGACTCATCACCCATCGTCAACGTCCACGTCTGGTACGACCGCCCGGTCATGGACGGCCTGTTCACCGCCATCGTCGACAGCCAGGCCCAGTGGGTCTTCAACCGCACAGCGATGGAACGCGTGGCCGGCCCCGGGCAACACCTCGCGGTGTCGATCTCGGGCGCGCGAGAGGAGGTGGTCCGCCCCAAAGCCGAACTGATCGACGCGATCACCACCGAGCTCGCGGTCCTGTTTCCAGCCGCCACCGGTGCGACCATCGAACGCACCGTCTGCGTCAAGGAACCGGATGCGACGTTCGCCGCCGCCCCGGGTCAGGCGACGCGACGTCCGGGTACGCGAACCCCGCTCGATGGCGTCGTCCTGGCCGGCGCATGGACCGACACCGGATGGCCTGCCACCATGGAAGGCGCCGTGCGGAGCGGAATATTGGCCGCACGGGCTCTGCCGGCCCAGTGAGGCATCGAACGGGGAGTGACGGAGACTCCGAGCCAGCCGAATCAGCGAGTCGCGTCACGGTCGTGTGATCGCCTGACGTTCCGCGTGCACCCCGACGCGGGCATCGCATCCGGCGAGGTGGTCGTTGACGAGACCCATGGCCTGCATCAGCGCATACGCCGTCGTGGGACCGACGAACCGGAACCCGCGGCGGCGGAGTTCCTTCGACAGCGCCGTCGACTCGGGTGTGATCGCAGGAACGTCGGCAAACGTCTTCGGCGCCCGCTGACCGCGTGGTTCGAACGACCACACGAGCGTGGCGAACGACCCGAGTTCCTGCTGCACGGCAATCGCGGCGGAGGCATTGCCGATCGCCGCTTCGATCTTGCCGCGGTGGCGGACGATGGATGCGTCGCCGAGCAGCCGTTCGATGTCTCCGGCTCCGAATGTCGCGACATCAGCGATGCGAAATCCCGCGAACGCACTGCGGAAGCTCTCACGCTTGCGAAGGATCGTCAGCCACGAGAGCCCCGACTGAAAGCCTTCGAGGCACAACTTCTCGAAGAGTCGATCGTCGTCGATCACCGGCCGACCCCATTCCTCGTCGTGATAGGCGACGTAGTCGTCCGCCGATCGGCACCAACCGCAGCGACGAATGCCGTCCGCACCCGTGATCAATCCACTCACCGGCCGAGCATGCCACACGCACTCCGATGGCCCGAGCGCGAAGGCACGGCCACTTGGCATACCCGTTGGCCACTTGTGTCGTCCGACGACACACCTTCCGCGGGACATGGGCATGGGACGACCGACCGCAAACGGACCCGCTGGTCCGGCAAACGCGAACGGTCACTTGGACAGGTACACGTCTGGTCACTTGTGTCGTCGGGCGACACACTTGACCTCGTCGATCGCACAGCAGGAGCAGGATGGCGGCGGTGATCGCGGCCATCAGACCGGAATCCACACGACCGACGACGTCGTTCGGTGTGACGGGGACATGACAGAGGCGACACGCATTTCGATGGCTTGAGCCGGGCCGGTGCGCCCTGAGGGCGGTGGTACCGTGGCCGGATGGACGGACGGGGGCGACTCATCGGTTCGCTTCGCCGGGTCGCCCGGTCGCTCGGGAGCGGACGGCGCGAGGGGGCGATCGCCCTCGTTGCGTACGGGGTGTACTCGCTTGTGCGCGGGGTCTTCGGTGGCACGATCGAGGAAGGCCGCGCCAACGCGGTCGGCCTGATCAACCTCGAGGGCCGGCTTGGGATCCTGGTGGAGCCGGACCTGCAGACGGCGTTCACAGACCACCACATCGTGATGCCGTTCTGGAACTACTTCTATCCGACCAGCCAAGTCATCGTCCTCCCGCTGACGCTCGTCTTGGTCTACCGGTACCGCCGCCATGCCTACCCGATCCTGCGCAACCTGGCGATCCTGTCGTGGTGCGGGGGGCTCGTCTGGTACGCCCTGCAACCGGTGGCGCCGCCACGCTTGGCCGGCCTGCTGACCGACACCGTCAGCAGCCAGACGTTTGTCGACCTCGACAACTCGCTGATCCGCGCGTTCTACAACCCCGTCGCGGCCATGCCGAGCCTGCACGTCGGGTTGGCGCCCGTTGTCGCTTGGGCGCTTTGGCGGCTGACGCGCTCACCGTGGACCCGCGCCCTGGGGCTCCTGTACCCGCTCCTCGTCGCGACCTCGATCGTGGTGACCGGCAACCACTACGTCCTCGACATCGCCGGTGGCCTTGCGGTGGTGATTCCCGCAGCGATCATCGCCCGCATCCTGACGGGTTCACCTGATGTCGGCGAACGGGGCGATCGCAACGATGCGCAGCTGCTCGTCCGTGGCATCCGCGAGCCGGCCGAACTCGACGTCCTTTGAGCCATTGTCGACGTCGCGGCGCCTGATGGAGAGAGGCGCTATGGATTGCGGAGCGTGGCCACGTGGCTCTCGAACGTCCGCACGAGTTCATGCGGACGGGCCACGCCGGAGAACTCAAGACTTGCCTGTGTCGACTCGGTGCCCGCGGTATCGAAGTCAATCTCGCCGATCCCCAAGATTCGGTCCAGCAGACTCTGCGAGGTGTTGATGTTCTGCACCCGCTCGATCGCTGCCGACTGCTCCTTGCGCGACAGCACGCCGCGCCGGATCCTGATGCGGTGATCGGTCACGACGTAGTCGGTCAGCGCCCGGCGCACGGTGTCGATCGCGACGAGGATTGCAAGCAGCACCAGGGTGATGACAACCCACTTCCAGTAGGCGATCCCGGTGCCGCGGTCGTTGAGCTTCAGGATCCCTGCGATCGAGATCGGCACGATCGCGAGGAACCCCCATTTGACGAAGTACGACAGCGACGATCGCGCCGACGGGTGCCCGCGCCAGATCAACCGTTCGTGTTCGCCCAATTCCATTGCACAATCGTACAATCACCCCAGGATGGACTTCCCCTGCGCCGCATCCGGGACGCACGTACGGCGACCGGCGAGGCCCGGGGGCGGATCAAACATCGGCTGCGGCTGGGGGTGGGGGCGGGTAGGATCGCGATGCAGACCCCACGTGGAGGACCGACATGAGTGACCATGGCCAGACGATCGAGGCACTTCAGGTCGAGGACCGTGTCTTCGCACCGTCGGACACGTTTGTCGCCGGCGCGCGCATCACCGACCCCGAGGTCTATGAACGCGCCCGCACCGACCTTGAGGGGTTCTGGGCGGAGCAGGCCGCCAAGCTCGACTGGATGGAACCGTGGACGCAGGTGCTGGACCGCTCCAACGCGCCGTTTTTCAAGTGGTTCATCGGCGGCAAGCTCAACGTCTCCGTCAACTGCCTGGACCGGCACCTGGCGGAGCGCGGCGACAAGGTTGCGTTCCACTGGGAGGGTGAGCCGGGCGACATCACGACCCTGACCTACAACGACCTGCATGAGCAGGTCTGCAAGTTGGCCAACGCGATGCGCAATCAGGGGATCGGTAAGGGCGACGCCGTTGCGATCTACATGGGGATGGTCCCGGAGCTTCCCGTCGCGATGCTCGCGTGTGCCCGGATCGGCGCCCCCCACACCGTCGTGTTCGGTGGCTTCAGCGCCGAGGCCCTGGGCGACCGCATCCTCGACTTCGGCTGCACGGCCGTCATCACCCAAGACGAGGGATGGCGCAACGGCAAGATCGTCCCGCTCAAGAAGAACGCGGACGACGCGATGGTCAACTGCGCCGCGGTCACGACCGCGATTGTCGTGCGCCGCACGGGCAACGATGTCGGTTGGGTCGAGGGCCGCGACCACTGGTATCACGATCTGGTGGCGGACGCGTCGGCCGAGTGCGAACCCGAGCCCATGGATGCCGAGGACCCGCTCTACGTGCTCTACACCAGCGGCACCACCGGCAAACCCAAAGGAATTTTGCACACCACAGGGGGCTACCTGGTGGGCGTCACCACCACCCACCGCGAGATCTTCGACATCCGCGACGACGACGTCTACTGGTGCGCCGCCGACATCGGTTGGGTGACCGGCCATAGCTACATCGTGTACGGACCACTCGCCAACGGCGTCACCGGGATCATCTACGAGGGCGCCCCGGGCACCCCCGACAAGGACCGTCTGTGGGACATCGCCGAGCGCTACAAGGCGACGATCCTCTACACCGCACCGACCGCGATCCGCACGTTCATGAAGTGGGGCACCGAATACGTCACCAAGCACGACCTCTCGTCGCTGCGCCTGCTGGGATCGGTCGGCGAGCCGATCAACCCCGAGGCCTGGATCTGGTATCACACGTACATCGGCGGGGGCCGCTGCCCGATCGTCGACACGTGGTGGCAGACCGAGACCGGGATGATCCTGATCACGCCGCTGCCGGGCCTGACGCCGCTCAAGCCGGGGTCGGCCACGTTCGCGTTCCCCGGGGTCCAAGCCGACGTCGTCAACGAAGCCGGCGAGAGTGTCCCGCTGGGCGAGGGCGGCTACCTGGTGCTGACCGAGCCCTGGCCGGCGATGATGCGCACCCTGTGGGGTGACGACGACCGTTACATCTCGACGTACTGGAGCACGTATCCCGGCCGCTACCTTGCGGGTGACGGCGCCCGGCGCGACGACGAGGGCTACTACTGGCTGCTCGGCCGCATCGACGACGTGATGAACATCTCCGGACACCGCCTGTCGACCATCGAGATCGAGAGCGCCCTGGTCGATCACCAATCCGTGGCCGAGGCCGCCGTCGTCGGCCGCGCCGATGCGACGACCGGTCAGGCGATCGCGGCCTTCGTGACCCTCAAGAGCGGCATCGTCGGCGATGAGGCGATCATCCAAGAGCTGCGCCAGCACGTCGCAAAGAAAATCGGCGCGATCGCCCGGCCCGCGTCGATCGTCCTGACAGACGACCTGCCCAAGACCCGCTCCGGCAAGATCATGCGGCGCCTGCTTCGCGACATCAGCGAACAGCGCCAATTGGGTGACGTGACGACCCTTGCCAACGAGGACGTCGTGTCCGCGATCTCGGACATGGCCGAGGCGGCACGCGCGAAGGAAGAAGAGTAACCCGGCCCGGGTGACGCGGCGGACCGGCTGTTCACACCGTGAGATCCCGCATCATCAAAGGATTGTGCCCTCCGAAAGACGCTGGTAGCGTGGTCCGGTCGTTGGGCGTGTCAACGTGCCGGCGACGTCACATCTCGCCCGTTCTCTCATGAAGGGATGCCTCCGATGACCAAGGCTGAGTTCGTCCAGAAGGTGGCCAAGCGGACTGGCCTGAGCCAGGCAGACGCCGGTCGTGCCGTTCAGGCCGTTCTCGACGAGATCAGCGACGCGCTCAAGGGCGGCGAAGACGTTCAGTTCGCCGGCTTTGGCAAGTTCTCCGTCGCAAGTCGCGCCGCCCGGACCGGCGTCAACCCGCGCAACCCCGGTACCAAGATCCAGATCCCAGCACGGACCGTGCCCAAGTTCAGCCCCGGCGCAGTGCTCAAGGAGACCGTCGACGCAGGTGGCAAGAGGACGTAGCGCTCTCGCCGTCTTCCCGGTACGCGTGAACGACACTGGGTGCGCTTGGACGACGCGCCCATTGTCATTCACGGGCCCGTGCGGACGCCAATGCCGGAGCCGGGAGTCGAACCCGGATGCCCCTGCGGGCGGAGGATTTTAAGTCCCCTGCGTCTGACCAATTTCGCCACTCCGGCGGCAAGCCGTCGGACATTATCGCCCGAACGACGCCGGCCCCGGTGTGTGATCGACCGCCGACAGGCGCTTCTGCTCGATGTGGCGCGCCCAGGGCTCGGCCAGGATCGGCCAGCGCTCAAGGATCTGCGCGTGGCGGATGTGCCGGTAGTTCTCGCCCTTGGCGTAGATCATGCGTCGCTCGTCCTGCGGTCGCGTGACCCCTTTGAGCGCGTCGGCCAGCCCTTCGACCAGGTGAACGGCCTCTTCTTCACCGAGCAGATCAGTCGTGGGAGGGCCGGTCGGTTCAGACATCGCCACATCAACCTCAGCCGGCGGGGCGGGTATCGGCCGCGAGTCGCAGACGTGCGCCGTCCAGCAGATCCCGTTCGCTGATCGCAACCTCGTCTGCGGCCGCCGCGACGAGGACGGTGCACGCGATCAACGCACCCGCGACGATCGACGGGGCACGATCGGGATGAAGGCCTGGCACCAGTCGTCGCTCCGCGAGCGGCAACGCCACAAGGTTCTCGGTGATCTCCTGCACCTGGTCGGTTGTCAGGATCGTCCCGTGGATGTGCTCGGGGTCATACCTCCTGTGGGCGACCGCCGCCAGCGTCGTCATGGTTCCGGCCACGCCGATGATCGGGGCCGGCCCGCCGAGTGCGGCAAGGGTTGGGATGACGAGCCCGGCCACCTCATCGCGCAGCGCGATCACCTGGGCATGGGTCGGCGGGTCGTCATGCAGGAACATCTCAGTGAAACGCACGCCACCGGCGTCCAGGCTGACCGCCGAGGTCGGGCCGCCTGAGTCACCGCGCACCAGCTCGGTGGAGCCTCCGCCGATGTCCATGACGATGACCGGGCCGTCCCCGACGGTCGCCAGGCGCGCACCGATATACGACAACTCCGCCTCGTGCGCGCCCGCCAGCACCTGGAGCTGCACCCCCAGGCGCGCGCTGACGATCGCCGCGACGCGATCGCGGTTGGGTGCGTCACGCACGGCGCTGGTACCGACCACAACGACCTCGTCCGCACCGAACGCGCCGATCGTCGCGGCGTACTGGGCAAGGCATTCATCGAACCGGCCCAGCGCCTCCGCCGCAATCGAGCCATCGCTCCCGGCCCCGCGGCGCAGCGCGGTGATCGTCGTGATGCGTTCGCCCCGGGGTCCGTCCGCGTCGATCCCGTCACACAAGAACAAGCGCGTTGAGTTGGAGCCAACGTCGACGACCGCGACGTACCGGTCGTTCACCTGCCCAAGTACCTGAACGGGGCGCGCAGCACCGAGAGCGCACGGCCCGCGTGGTCCAACAACACCCGCAGCTCACCTGTATGCGTGCCGACCCGGTCAAACGCCTCGGTCAGCTCGTGTTGACCGGCCGTCAGGGTTCCAACCCGACGTTCCGCATCGGCCAGGCCCGTTGAGATCGCCTGAACCGGTACATCGACCCGGCGCATCCCGGAGCGCGCGACGCGCATCAGCACGATGGACCGCAGTATCAGCACGACGGCGCCGACGATCACCAGGGCGATGAGCAGGAGCCCTGCGACGAGCACCTGATGTGCCTCGAGCCACGTCACGCCGGCCAGTATGCCAGGCGGGAAGACGCCCGGCACGAAGTCGGTACCCTGCACCCGGCATGACCGGACACGCCCACACGCCACTCCCCACGCTCGGACCCGACGCAACGTTCGTCCCGTTTGACCAGGTGCGTGGTCGGCCGCATATCGTGGTCGACGGACCGTACGGCGAGGGAACGGTGCTGGGGCTGTCGCACTGGCCGAACGGCGGCGTCCCCGCTCAGATCGCAGCCGATACGAGCGCCGGCATCGTCGCGCGCTACCTGGACACCGCACCGTCCGGCCCGCCGGTCGACATCGTCACCAACAATCACTTTGATGAGGACGGCCTGCTTGCGGCGTTTCTCTTACTCGAGCGTCCAACCGGCGAGGTTCGCGACCGGGCCATCGCGGCCGCCGAAGCCGGCGACTTCACAACGTGGAGGGAGCCGACTGCCGTATGGTGCGCGATGGCGCTGATGGCGATGGCAGAGCGCCCGACCACGCCGTTTCCCGATGTGTTGCGTGCACTCAACCGGGCGGGCGGGCACGATCCGGCCGGTGCGATCACCATCGCGCTGCTGCCACGCGTCGCAGGGTTGTTGAACGACCCGGATCGCTACCGTCGGTTGTGGGAACCCACGTGGAAACGGGTGCAGGACGACCTGGCGCTCCTGGACAGCGGCATGGCCACGATCAGCGAAGTCCCTGGCGATGACCTGGCGATCATCAGGACTCCACGTCCGCTCTCGCCGTTCGCAGTGCATCCGCGCATCAGCGCGATGCGCGTGTTGACCGCCGCGCCGGAAGGCGTGTTGCGCCTGGTACACCGCTACGAGACCTGGGTGAACTACGTCTCACGACCGCTGCCACCACGCATCGACCTGTCGCGGCTCATACCCCGACTTGCTCAGATCGAGACCCGCCCCGGTCGTTGGCGCTTCGACGGTGTCGCCCACCCACAGGCCCGCCTGGTCTTCGGCGACTCTTCTGGAGCGCCCATACCGTCCGGCCTCGCGTGCCAACAACTGGCCGACGAAATCGTTGGACTCAACCCGCCCGCAAATAGCTAGAATTTGCCCCGATGGCTGAACACACCGACGATCATGACCCGGCGGCACGCGTGCGCCAGCTGCTGCTCTCGGGGGACAACATCATCAAGAACCGGGACAACCCGGAGCGTTATGCGCGTGCGCGTGAGCGGTATGTCAAGGCCCGCGCGCTTGCGGATGACGCGGATCTGGACGCGTCGGTGTTGAACATCATCGACCTGCGGCTGACCGAACTCGCCGACCCCGCCGAAGGAGCGCCATGAGCAGCCGGAGCGCCGAAGGGCGCACGTGCGAGATCTGCCGCAGACGACTACTCGCCGGCGAGACGTTCTCGTTCTTCGACGACCCGGTACACCGCAAACACCGTCGCCCCGTCTGCGCGCTCTGCCAGCGCCCGGCGCGTGAGCGCGGCTGGACGCGCACCGTCGAGCTTCCCCCGCCGATCGTCCTTCCACCCGCACCAGCGTCCGATGTGGCCACCTCCCAACCCCGTGACGAGACCGAGGTCGCGTCGGAGCCACCGGATCGCCGTGGACCCGACCCAAAGACGTCACCGGAGTAGTTGAGGTCTGCGCAGGAGGAAGGGCCCGCGCAGGACGAGGAGCAACGACTGAGGGTGGCAGAGCCGAATGTCCTCACGCATCGTCGGGGGTCGGATTTTTTCGCGATCTGCCGATACACACCCCTGTATGGGACAGGCCATCGCTCAGCGCACCGTGCTCGCCATCCGCCACCCCGCGACGCTCGTGGCAGTGGTCATGGCCGCGGCGTTCGGCATCGCCGTCTTGGTTCACCCCGGTACGTGGGGCACGTTCACCGCGCTTGCAGCAGGCGACAAGGACACCCTGCGCTCCATGATCACGAGCTTCGGGGCGTTCGCCCCACTCGCGTCGATCCTCTTGAACGTCGCGCAGGCGGTGGTGGCTCCGGTCCCCGGGTTCGTCATCCCGTTCGTCGATGGCGCCGTGTTCGGCACCTGGTGGGGAATGCTCATCACCTGGATCGGCGGCGTGGCCGGCGCGTCCTCGTGCTTCTGGATCGCCCGCACGTTCGGCGCACGATTCGCCGAGCGCATTTGCAGTCAATTCAAGATCGCAAGCGAACTCAACCACAAGCTCGAGCAGCACGCGTTCGCCGCAATCATCATGGCGCGGCTGATCCCCGGTGTCCCGTTCGACTTCTTGTCGTACTTCGTCGGTTTGACGCGCGTCCGGTTCGTGCCATTTGTGGCAGCGACCGCGATCGGGTCCGCCCCACACGCATTCCTCTACGCGTTCATGGGCTCCAGCCTGCAGATTCCGCTCTGGCTCGGCGTCCTCATGACCCCCGCCTTGGGGCTGCTGTTCGCCATCGCAAAGTACGGCGTCAGGTTTGTCCGTCGGGCCGACGACGCTGCTGAGCACGCACCTGGAGCGACCACCGCCCCGTCGTTTGCGTCGCCCACTCCCGCTCGGGCGCATGCACTCCCCGCGTGGGTTGCTGCGACGCCCTTCGCAGCCTGTCGCGGAACCCGATCCATCGCCGTCACCGCTTGGTCGACCGCCCCGGTCATGACGCGCGCACGAGCCGTACTGCGCTCGTAGCGGACGCATCCGAACGTCCTGTCGCGAACCGACGGCTGCAAACCGTCGCGAGCCTTCGGCCTCGGCGGCCCGAATAGGCCGGATATGCGGACGGCCTGCGTTTTGCGCTCGCTCGGTTTTCGCTCGCCGGATTCATCGACAAACGTCCGGACGTATCCACGGGCTCAGCCGGGTCGACGCCACCCCTTGACGCCGGAAGCCGCGTTGAGGATGCGCTTCTTGAGTCCCCACGGAAGCGCCTTCCAGAACGGCACGAACAGGCCGCTCCACAACGGTGTGCTGTGCGTGTGCGGCGTGACCGTGCCCAGCTTTGCCATCGAGGCCTCCATCAACGCCTGCTCACTCCGGCTCCGCATCTTGCGCGCCATCGACGGCTTGGGCGGTATCGCCACCGGACGCTCACCGAGCTGATTCGGGGTGCCGATCGCCGCGAGCGCCTCGCGCACCGCGAGTTCGCCGTGCTTGCGCGCCGGCGAATCCGGCGGAGCCGACGGCGCCGGCCGGCCACCCCGCCCGAACAACGCGACCTTGTCGTGGCCAAGGTACTCCTTGACTGAATCCGGAACTTCTTGCCGGCTCACAGCGCGCCCCCTACAGCTTGGCAAGCCCGTTTTGGGCTGCGGTCGACATGGGCTCGTACAGGGCGCCGATCGGCGGTGAGTAGACGTTCTCCATCCAGGCGATGTCCTCGAGCGTCGAGCCCTTCTTCATTGCGAACGCCAGGAAGTCGGCGCGCTCCTTGATGCCCTCGCCGCCGACCATCTGGGCGCCGATCAACTTGCCGGTGCCGGGCTCGGCCAGGAGCTTGACCGTGATCAGCTGCGCACCCGGGTAGTAGCGGGCGCGACTGACGCCGGTTGCGGTGCACACGATGTGCGGGATTCCTGCCGCGTTGGCCAGGTGCTCACCGAAGCTGGCGCCGCCGATCTGCATCTGGCCGCCGACCATGCCCCACGGCACGTAGACCGGGTTGTAGGTTCGGTCGCCACCACCTGCGGCGTTGCCGGCCACACGCCCCTGCTGCATCGCGTGGGCGCCGGTCAATCCCTGCACGGCCACGTTTGTCATGCCCTGTGGCACCTCGACGCAGTCACCGGCGGCGAACACGCCGTCCATCGAAGTGCGCATCGACGAATCCACGACGATACCGCCGGTCGAGCCGAGCTTGAGTCCCATCATGCGGGCCAGCGTCGTCTCGGGCTCCTTGTGGGTGGCCACGACGCACAGGTCCGCCTCGATCTCACCCGCGCTCGTCTGCACCGCGCGGAGCTTGCCGTTGGATCCCAAGAACGCTTGCGCTTCGACGCCGAAGTGCAACGTGCAACCCAAGTCCTCGAGGCTCTTCTGCACCGGCTCGGCGATGTCCGGGTCTGCGACCATGGACAAGAGCCACGCGCCGGAGTCGACAAGGTGCGTCTCGATACCCCGGTGGGCGAACGCGCTCAGCATCTCGACGCCGAGCGGCGTGGACTCGAGCACTACGGCCTTTTTGACATCGTTGAGCCGCTCGTTGAGCTGGACACCTCGGCGGATGTTCTTGACGTACGTCACGCCGTCCAGGTCCGTGCCGGGGATCTGCGGCAGTGTGTAGTTGAAGCCGCTGCAGACGATGAGGCGGTCCCACTTGATCGTCTCGCCCCCTGCGACGAGCGTGCGGTCGGTGGCGCTGACGGCGGTGACCAAAGTCTCGCGACGCAGGTCAACGCCGGACTCAACGTACTGCTCGGGGCCGGCCAGGAACAGGCGCTCGAACTCGGGGATCTCCTTGCCCAACACGTACGGCACACCGCATGGTGAATAGGCGACGTCCTCGAACTCGGTGCAGCAGATGACGGTTGCGTCCGGATTGGTCCGCTTTGCCATCGACGCCGCGGTGATGCCGGCAGCCCCGCCGCCGATCACGCAGATCGTGTGTCCCTCGGCCACGCGCATTCCCCCTCAATCGATCGCTCAGACGGGGAACCTAGCGGACGCGCTCATGGGAGACGGCCCGAGGCACGACGCCGGCCGTCAGCCGCCTGGGAGGCGGGGCGCCGGGCACGCGAGGCAGCCGCGGTGCCGTATCGCGCCTACCGTGCTCGCTACGGCGCGCACGAGCTGTGCGAGCAGCGCGCCGTAGCGAACCGAGCGTCGATCTCCGTCAGGCCTCGTACTTGAACGACAGGTTGAGGCGCGCGCGATACCGGATGATCTTCCCGTCCTCGATCGCGACGTCGAGCTTGGTCACCTCGGCGACCCGGAGGTCGCGGAGGCTTCCCGACGCGGTTTCCACTGCGGTGCGCGCCGCGGCCTCCCATGACTCGCTGCTCGTCCCCACAACATCGATGACGCGGTACACGCTTTCATCTGCCATCTCACGACCTCCTCACGATTGCTTGCGGACACACACATCATGCCCTCAAGTCAAGCATGGCGGGGCGTGGCTCGCGCTCGCGGTGGCGGAGGGTGCTGAGCACGGGGCGGACGATCCGCCGGCGCCGCCGTGGATCATCTCGAGCCGAACGGCTTCGGGCCATCCGATCGACCGCCCGATGGCGGCCGCGCGGGACAGTGCAGACGAGCTCCGCAGGCCTCGGATGCCGCTCAGGCGCTGCCGATCACCTCGTAGGCAATTTCAGGCGGGTGTTTGAGCGTGTTGGTCACCCAGCAGTACCTGGCGCCGAGATCGACGCACGGTTGGAGCACACCCCGGGGAGCGGAGCTTTCGATCCGCAGTTCGTACCGGCCGTGGCGGGGTTCGCCCGGCGTGCGGAACGGGCGGACCTCGACGGTCAAGTCCGGCAGGTCCACGCGGCGTTTGCCCGCCGCCCAGGCGATCGAGATGCACATACACGAGGCCAGCGCCGCAGCCAGGACCTCGGTCGGCATGGGACCGGAGTCCTCGCCGCCAAACTCCGGTGGTTCATCGACACGGATCGTGTGGCCACGACCAGAGACCTCGGTCGACATCCCGCCACGCCATTCGGCCCGCCAGACCGCGTACTCGTACTCGTCAGCCTTGCCCACTGATCCTCCCGTACAGACGCTCGTGTTCCTCCGCGCAGGTGGCCCAGGTAAACCGTTGGATCGTCTGCTTGCCTCCGTCGCGCAGGCGGGCACGCAGTTCGTCATCGCGGACCGCGCTGACCAGCGCGTCGGAAAGCGGCCCTGAATCCCCGGCCGGCACCATCACGCAGTCTCGCCCGTCCTGCAGGTGCTCACGCAGGACGGGCAGGTCGGTCACAACCGCGGGGATCCCCGAGGCAAGCGCTTCGAGCACCACAAGCCCAAAGCCCTCCCGGGTCGAGGGGAACGCGAGCGCATCGGCCGCGCGGTAGAGCGCGGGCATCTCCTCGTCGTCGATCGTCCCCAGGATCGCCACGTCAGCCGAATCCGGCACCTGCCCCTGTGGACCGTCGAACACCTGGAGCCCCAGTCGCTCGGCGTCGCCCCACCACGCCTCGCGGTATTCACGGTAGTCAAAGAGCGTCTCGCCCCCACCGATCGCAAGCAATGCCCCGTCCCCCAACCGGCCGCGCGCGCGGGCAAACGCCTCGATCAGCAGGCGGCTGCCTTTGCGCGGTTCGATCCCGCCGACGGCCAGCACCACCGGGCGATCCGCCCACCCGAGCTGCCGGCCGGCGGCGGCGCGATCGAGGGGACAATCGGCAAACCGGTCCGCATCGACACCATTGGCGACAACGCCGGAGGCGACGCCGAACTCCTCGTGGACCCGATCGGCCCAATGCTGCGAGACGCAGAGTCGGTGGTCGACGTCCAGGATCGATGCGCGCTGGCAGTCCAACAACACCTGACTCGTAAACGCGTCCACGTGGTGGATCGTCCGCACGATCGATGCGATGCGGCCCTCGGTGCGCAGCGCCAACATCGACCGCGCCGACAGGCAGTCCTCAGCGTGGTTGATGTCGACGGATCCGGCGGCGCGCATGCCCTCGGCCAGGACGTCTGCGTACCGCAAGATCCGTGACTCGATGTCCTCATCGTCGCGACGCTCCACCGGCACCAAGTGGACGTCCACCCGCGGCTCGCGAAAGAACCTGGCCCCGTCGGGCGACAGCGCCCACAGCTCGACCTCATGCCCGCGGTCGGCAAGCCCCTCGGCCAGGTGAAGCGCGTGTACGACGCCGCCACGCGGCTTGGTCGAGTACGTCGCGATGCGGATCCGCATGCGGCCTCAGCCGACCAACGCGGCGGCGAGCCGGGCGGCCTGCGCGTTGGTCGCCGCCAGGCGGACGCCGGCCTCGGCGAGGATGGCCTCTTGCCGCGAGGCGACCTGCGGATCGGCCTCGGTGCCACAGACGTGCGCGACGATCGCAAGCCGGTCGCGCCCGACCAGCCCCTCGCGAATCGCCGGTACGAGCGCACCGGCCGGGTCGGGGTGGCTGCCATACCCCAGCACCACGTCCAGCAGGATGACCGACACGGCCGGGTCGGCCGCAACCTGTGCCAACAGCTCCGCGCGGGCGAACGGGTCGATCATCGGGTGCGGGCGGCCGCGGGTGTACTCCTCTTCACCCAGGTCCAGGCACGCGTGGGTCGTGGGAGCCTGACCCGGGTTGAGTTTGACGGCCGCGCCTGCAGCCGCGTTGGACTCGACACGCGGCAGCCGGTCGGCCAGGATCGCTGCCGCTTCGGCGCACAAGGTGCCGCCCGAGTAGAGGCCGCGCACGAGACCCGGCTGAATCCAATCGACCAGGGCGTTCACCGCGCGTTCGGCCGTCGCGCCCGCCATCCGCGCCGCGGCGATGGCGGCATCCTCGAGCGTCGCCGCGATCGTGACGCCCTCAGGTGCGTCAAGGCCTGCAGCGCCGACAAAACACACTGCAGCGGGTTTGGACGTCGCCGACAACGCGGCCAACACCTGCTCGGCGACGCTGGGAGACGGTGGCTTGGACACACACAGGATGACCTCGGTCGCAGGGTCCGCGACCAGCCGGTCGATTGCGTCCAGCATCGTGATGGCGCCGACCTGCTCGTACAGGTCCCGCCCGCCTGTTCCGTAACACGCGCTGATCCCGGAGCCGTACCGGTCGAGCAGTACGGTGACCTCCTGTGCCCCGGTGCCGGCAGCCGCAACCACACCCACGGGGCCACGACGCACGACGTTGGCGAATGCCAGGCCGACGCCGTCGATGATCGCCGTGCCGCAGCCTGGCCCCATCACGAGGCGTCCAAGCTCACGGGCCCGGCGCTTCAACACGACCTCGTCGTCGATCGTGACGCCGTCGCTGAAGAGCATGACGTCCATCCCCGCGCTCAGTGCCTTATGGGCCTCGAGCGCCGCGTAGTCACCGGGCACTGAGATCAGCGCGATGTCGGCGGTCACCTTGCTGAGGCTCGTGGGCGCCGCGACGACGGCACCCCCACCATGTGCGCCCGGCCGCGAATCGAGGATCGCCACGGCCGCCTGCAGGCCTGACTCTGCGTCCGGGCCGCTGACTACGATCACGATGTCGTCAGGTCCTGCGGTCGCCATCGCCTCGTCCCACAGCCCCATCGCGCCGGCGTCGGTCAGGTTGGCCGGCGTTGCCATGAAGCACGCCGCCTGCTCCACCCCGTCGGCCACTTCGGCGGCCCTGGCCGCGGCCAGGAGCTTGGCACTGTCGGCCCACCGCCCCTGGCGCACCTGGACTGCGATCACGCTTCCATCACCCTGCCCTCCTTGCCGACGAGGAGCGGCTCGGCCTGTGCGCCGAGGGCCTCGTCGTCGGTTTCGCGTTCACGAAGAATCGTTCCGCGCCCATTCTCAACCATGATCGCAGCCGGTCGCAGGTGAATGAACGGCGAGGCCTGGGCCATCGCGTACGCGCCGGTCTGACCGATCCAAACGAGGTCGTCGACCCGAAGCGGCGGCAGTGCAACATCACGCGCGATGGCGTCGTGCTGCAGGCACAACGGGCCAAACAGGCTGGTGGAGCGAAGCTCACCGTCGCGGGGTTCGACGACGTGGACCGGCGAGCGCTTCCACAGCACGCACGGCACCTGGGTGATCCCGGCATCGACCACGACCGCTCCCTGGCCACGGCGCGCGACGACCCGCACCAGCAGCCACCCGGCGTCGCGCACCAATGCACGCCCGGGTTCGAGGATGAGCTGGAACGGGCGATCCCCGATTTGGGCCCGAACCGCCGTGACATGTGCGGCGACACCGGCGGCCGACGGCCAACCGCCGCCCAGGTCGAGCCACTCGATCCCACCGATCTTCTCGGCCGTCGCCACGAGGTTGGCGGCCGCCGCGGCGAAGCGCTCAACAGGAACGGGATACTCAACGGTCACGCCGTGGATCGGTGGCCCGCTCGGCGGGAGCGGCCCCAGCTGGTAGGCGCCCAGGTGCGTGTGCAGGCCACTCAGCCGCAGCCCTGCGCGGGCAAGGACGCCGACCGCGGCGGCGGCGTGACGCGGCGTCATGCCGAAGCGATCTATGCCCTCTCGTCCCGGTGGCGACAGACGGATGCCAATGCGTGTGCCAGGAGCGGCTTCGGCCGCGAGCCCCGCAATCCGGCGCACCTCCTCCGACCCGTCGGCGATGATCGTCGCGCCTTCGCGCATCGCCTGGCGCAGATCCTCGACGGGCTTGTGGGGACCGTTGAAGATGATCTCGGTGCCAGGCACGCCGCCGCGCCGAGCGGTGCGGTACTCGAAGCCCGAGGCCACCTCGGCCCACATCCCGGCGTGATGCAGGCGGGTCACAATGCCCATCAGCGGGTTGCTCTTCATGGAGTACCCGATCGTCACGTCGGGTCCCCACGCGGCGCGGAAGGCCTCGGCCTCGGCGGCCAAGCGCGCGCCGTCGAACACGTACAGCGGAGTGCCGAACCGCTCCGCCAGGTCTGCCGCATTGCGTGGTGGTCGGGTGTCGATCGGCCGGATCACGTCCGCGCGGGCTCCTGCAGGCGGGTCCAAACGCGCTGACCGACCCGGCGCACCTCTTCCAAATGCGGATACCCGCTTGCGATGACCATGTCGATTCCGGCCTCGCAGTAGCGGCGCAGCCAGTCTGCGACCTGGGTGTAGCTCCCCACCAGGGCGGTCCCTGCGCCACCGCGCACGGTACGGATGCCCGCCCAGAGGCCGGGGGCGACCCAGTCGTCGCGATCGGCCGGGATGGCGTTCATCCGTGACTGACCGACGGAGTCGAATCCGGAGTATTCGTCTGAGCGGTCGGCCTGCACGGTGGCGGCGGCGAGCAGCTCGGCGGCCGCGGCCCGCGCCTCGCGCTCGGAGCGTCGCGCGATGATGTGGATGCGCAGCCCAAACCGCAACGATCGGTTGGCCAGGCGGCGCATCTGGTCGACGCGGGCCGCGATCTGGTCCGGTGGCTCACCCCACATCAGGTACGTGTCGACCACCCGCGCGGCAAGCGCCATGGCTTGGTCGCTGGCGCCCCCAAGGTAGAACGGTCCGGCGAAGCGCGCGCGCAGCGCGACGGCAAGCGCCTCGAGCCGTTGGTAGCGCTCCGTGTGTTCGAGCGGCTCGTGCCCGTAGCCGTCATGGGGTCCGCCACCCGCCACGAGGTTGATCGCGATGCGTCCAGGGGCGATGCGCTCCAGGGTCTCGGCCTGATGCGCGGCGAGGGCGGCGGAAATGCCGGCGGGGTTGAGGGCGACGATCAAGCGGATCGACCGGGTGCGGGCCGCGAGGGCGGCGGACGTCGTCCAGCTCTCGGCGAAGAACGCGTCGGGGGCGAACGAGTCGTTGACGGCACCGGTGGGGATCAGGATCTCGCGCGCGCCTGAACGCTCAGCCGCGCGCGTCACGCGGAGCAGATAGTCGAAGGTCGGCGAACGCTCCGGGGCGCGGGTGCCCAGGTGTCGGCCGTCTCCCTCCGAGGGGCAGTACCAGGCGAGGTCGATCATCGGGGGGCGATCCTAGCGGGGCGGGTAGTGTCCAGCGGGAACGAGGAGGCGAAATGCGTGACGGTGTGCAGGTCAAACCCGGGTCGGATGTGGATCTCAGTGACTATCCGGCGGATGCGGACGCTGGGCTGGACGACAAGGAGAAGGCGCAGGCCGCGACGGTCAAGCTGGGTGAGCGGCTGGCAGAGCTTGGCGGGATGCTCGCGGCCAATCACAAGCACGCGCTGCTGGTCGTGATCCAAGGGATGGACGCGTCAGGCAAGGATGGGACGGTCAAGCACTGCATCGGACCGCTCAACCCGATGGCGGTCGGGGTGACGTCGTTCAAGGCGCCGTCGCCCATCGAACTGGGACACGACTTTCTGTGGCGGGTCCATGCGGCGTGCCCGGGGCGCGGTCAGGTCGGGATCTTCAACCGCAGCCACTACGAGGACGTGTTGATCGTCAGGGTCGAGAACTTCGTGCCTGAGGATGTCTGGAGCAAGCGGTACGACGCGATCAACGCGTTTGAGCGCAACCTGGTGGACGAAGGCACGGTCATCGTCAAGTGCTGGCTCAACATGAGCAAGGACGAACAGGCCGTCCAGATGCGTGAGCGCCTCGACGACCCGACCAAGAACTGGAAGTTCAACCCGGACGACCTCAACAAACGCAAGAAGTGGGACGAGTACATGGAGGCCTACCGGGTGATGCTCGAGACGACCTCCACGGACTGGGCACCGTGGAATGTCATTCCGGCGAACAGAAAGTGGGTCCGCAACCTCGTCGTGTCGGAGCTGCTCGTCGATGCGCTCGAAGGGCTCGACATGAGCTGGCCCGAGCTGGATCCCAAGGTCCGGAAGATGAAGATCGAATAGACCTGGGCGCCGTTCTCGCCGTCGCCGCATCCGATCGGTTGGCGGAGTCGTCTCCATCCCTTCTGTCCGTCTGGGTCTGCGCCGACCACTCATGCCCCAATCGTTGCCGACCAACGTGTGACAGCGCTCCACGCATTTGTGTCAGTTCGTCACAAAACGCGCACTCGGATGTCACACTTGGCCGCGGCCCCGACACCCAAATGGCCAATTTCTCGAACCTGCTCCCCGTTTGCCCAGGGGGTGGAAGAGGAGCGATCGGTTGGGATCGCGGGGAGTGGCCGGTAGATTCAGACGGCATCCGACGATCTCGCGAGGATCCTTGCCATGGCCGAGAACATCCGCTTCGACCTCCCCCAATCCGAGCTGCCGCGCGCTTGGTACAACATGAATGCGGACATGCCGGTGCCGATGATGCCGCCGCTCCATCCCGGGACCAAGGAACCGGTGACCGCGGAGTTTCTGTCCCTCCTGTCGCCCATGGCGTTGTTGGGCCAGGACATGTCCCGGGACGAGTACATCGAGATCCCCGACCCGGTGCGCGATATCTACAAACTGTGGCGCCCGACGCCCCTGCTGCGTGCCACACGCCTCGAGAAAGCGCTCGACACCCCGGCGCACATCTATTACAAGTACGAGGGCGTCTCGCCGGTCGGTTCCCACAAAGCCAACACGGCCGTCGCGCAGGCGTTCTACGCCAAGCAGGAGGGCGTCACGGCCTTCGCCACCGAGACCGGCGCCGGCCAGTGGGGATCGGCGCTCGCGATGGCCTGCAAGATGTTCGACCTGGCGTGTGAGGTCTACATGGTGCGGATCAGCTATGACCAGAAGCCATTCCGCCGTTTCGTCATGGAGTCCTACGGCGCCGACGTCTACGCAAGCCCGTCGCCGCGCACCAACGTCGGTACGCAAATCCTTGCGCAGAACCCCGACCACCCCGGGTCGCTGGGCATCGCGATCTCGGAAGGCATCGAGGCCGTCGTCACCTCCAACGGAGCCAAGAAGTACAGCCTCGGCTCCTTCCTGCCGCACGTTCTCCTGCACCAGACAATCATCGGCGAAGAGGCCCTGAAGCAGATGGACATGGCGGGTGAGTACCCGGACGTCGTCATCGGTTGTGCCGGGGGTGGATCCAACTTCGGCGGCATCGCGTTCCCATTCGTACGCGAGAACCTGCGCAACACGCGCGGCACGCGGATCATCGCCGTTGAGCCCGCCGCCTGCCCCACCCTGACCAGAGGGGAGTACACCTGGGACTCAGCGGACGGCGTGGGCATGGCGCCGATCATCAAGATGTACACCCTCGGCCACACGTTCGTGCCTGCCGGCATCCACGCCGGCGGCCTGCGCTACCACGGCATGTCGCCCCAGGTCTCCGCGCTCGTCCACGGTGGCTACGTCGAGGCCCAGGCAATCGACCAGGTGGACACGTTCGAGGGCGGCGTGCAGTTCGCCCACTGCGAGGGCATCCTGCCCGCACCGGAGTCCAACCACGCCGTGCGCGCCGCCATCAACGAGGCCGTCGCGTGCCGTGAGACCGGCGAGAAGAAGGTCATCCTCTTCAACCTCTCGGGCCACGGCAACTTCGACATGATGGCCTACCACCAGTTCGTCAACGGCGAGCTGCCGCGTTACGAATATCCGCAGGCCGAGATCGCCGAGGCGATGACGCACCTGCCCGAGGTCGACTTCGTCGGCTGACCTGCACCTGCCGTTTCGACCCCAGGCCGTCGTGTTCGACTGCGACGGCACGCTGCTCGAAACCGAGAGCCGCTGGACCATCGCCGAGCAGGTTCTGTGCGATCGATGGGGCGTCACGTTCTCGATGGAACTCAAGTACCGGCTGCTGGGCACCCACCTGGATCGCGCCGGAGAGATCCTTGCCGACTGGTTCGGCATGCCGGCCGGCGAGGCTCCGACCTTGGCCGTCGCGCTCATCACCGCGTACCGCGAGGCGATCGACGAACACGGCGTCGACCCGATGCCCGGCGCCCTTGCGCTGGTAACCGCCCTGGCGGGTCGACTCCCCCTCGCGGTGGCGTCCAATACGAACCTGGCCGATACGCGCCGTGTCCTCGCGCGAAGCACGCTCCCGGAGGGTGTCTTCACCGCCATTGTGTGCGCCGGTGGAGCGATCGTCCCCAAGCCCGCCCCGGATGTGTACCTGGCGGCCTGCCACGAGCTGACCTGCGATCCCACGCGGGCAATCGCGTTCGAAGACTCACCGGTCGGGGCCACGGCGGCAACCGCCGCGGGAATGATCGTGATCGGCGTGCCGTCGAATCGTGGTGCCGCTCTTGACGCCCACGTGACGGTCCGCTCCTTGGAACAACTGGACGCCGAGCAGTTGGTGGATGGCATCATCAGCTGATGCCGACCACCTTCGTTTACGGCCCCCACCTGCAGGCCTACAACCCGAGTGACGACGTTGAGCGCCCGCTGCGTCGCCGTCTCGGAATCGACCTGATCGGTGCGTACGGGCTCCTTGATCGTGACGACGTGACCGTCGTCGAGCCCGCGCCGGCGACCGTCGCCGACGTCGAGCGCATCCACGCCCCGGCCTATGTGGGAGCCGTCCGCCGCTACAGCGCCAACCCACAGTTGGCCGCCTCGTGGGAGGCGGGCCAGTGGGGTCTCGCCCCCGGTGGCGACACGCCCGCCCGCGCCGGCATGCACGAGGCCGCCCTCGGCGTCTGTGGCGCGTCCCTGACCGCTGCAGACCTCGTCGCCCATGGCGGGGCCGGCACCGTGTACTGCCCCGCACCCGCCGGCCTGCACCACGCGCTCGCCAACCGGGCGTCGGGTTTCTGCGTCTACAACGACTGTGCGCTCGCGGTCCGTGCACTCCTGGACTCAGGCCTCGAACGCGTGGCGTATGTCGATGTCGACGCACACCATGGCGACGGCGTCCAGTGGCTGTTCTACGACGACCCGCGCGTACTGACGGTGTCGGTCCACGAGAGCGGCCGGTTCCTGTTCCCAGGCACTGGCGGGATGGAGGAGCGCGGTACCGGGGCCGGGCTTGGCACATCGATCAACGTGCCACTGCCGCCGTTCACCGGAACCGGCCCGTTTCTGCGCGCGATGGAAGAGGTCGTCGTCCCAGCCGTCACGCGCTTCGCCCCGGACGCGCTCATCGTCCACCTGGGCGCCGACATCCACCACGCCGACCCCCTCGCCCATCTGTGCGTCGACCTCGAAGCGCTGCCCCGCATCTACCGTCTGCTGCACGATCTGGCTCGGGACTCCGCCGGGGGTCGGTACATCGTGTTGGCGGGAGGTGGCTACAACATCGACCTGCTCGCCCGCGTGTGGGCGCTCCAGATGGACGAACTCGTCGGTGCCGGCCTGCCCGAAGCGATCCCGGCCGACTGGCTGGCGCGCGCCGAGCAGGAGACCGGCGGGCGCTTCACCGCACGGCTGCTGGAGGACTCGCCGCAGTCCATTCCGCAGGAGCACCGCGAGCGCGCCGACTCCGAAGCCAATCTCATTGTGGACCAGGTTCGGGCACTGGTGGGATAGCCACTGACTGCATCATGATGCGTTTCTCTGTGATGCTATGATGCCACTATGCGAACGACCGTCACCCTTGATCCAGATGTCGAGGCGATGATCCGGAGCGCGATGCGCGAGCGTGGGCTCTCGTTCAAGCAGGCGCTCAACGAGGCCATTCGCCGTGGCATCGCGCCGAAGAAGTCGGGTCGGTTCCGAACGCCGGCGTTCGATATGGGCGAACCGCTCGTCCCGCTCACCAAGGCACTCGCGCTGGCCGCCGACCTCGAAGACGACGAGATCGTCCGCAAGCTCGCTGCCGGTAAGTAGCCGGTGTTCATTGTCGATGCCAACGTTCTGCTGTACGCCGCGAACAAGACAGCTCTGCACCATCGTTCCGGACGGATCTGGCTGGATGGAGCGCTCTCCGGGGATGAGCCGGTCGGCTTCGCATGGATCGCGCTGCTCGCGTTTCTTCGGCTGAGCACACGACCGGGAGTTTTCCCCAAGCCCCTCGCGCCCAAACAGGCGTTCGGCATCGTCGAGGAGTGGATGGCCCAACCCGTCGCGCTTGAGGTTCATCCAACGGTACGGCACTTCGCCGTGCTGCGTGGGCTCATCGAAGAAGTCGGGGCTGCCGGCAATCTCACGACCGACGCACACCTGGCAGCTCTCGCGATCGAACACGGTGCGGAGCTGGTGTCATTCGATCGCGACTTCCAGCGCTTCCAAGGCCTCCAATCGCAATTGCTCACCTGACCGGCGGCCGGCCGCCGGAATCCGGGCGTCACCATCGGGCAATCCGTGTCTGTGGTGGGCGGTCACGCCCACGGACCTGACGCCAGATTGTGCGAAACCGGTTACCGCGAAACGGATCGCGGGGTGTCGGTCGGAAACGCTATGACGAGCGCTTCTTCTTCGGTGGCATGTGGATCGGGCGGCCCAGAGCGACCAGGCCTGCTTCCTTGAAGCCCTCGGACAGTGTCGGGTGCGCGGCGATTGAGTCGCCCACCGTCTCGATCACGGCCTCGCTGTCGATCGCGATGACGCCGGCGTTGATCAAGTCCGTTGCCTGAAGACCGACGATGACGACGCCCAAGACCTCGCCGGTTTGGGCGTGGTGGACCATCTTGAAGAAGCCGGTCTTGTCGGCGAACATCGCCGCCCGGGCGATCGCCGTGTACGGGAACTGACCGCTGATCACGTTGTCGCGGCCGAACTTCTCGACGGCATCGCGCTCGGACAGGCCGACGCTCGCGACCTCGGGGTCGGTATAGATGCAGCTGGGGACCGCGCCGCCCATCTCGACGTGGTGGCCCGCAATGTTCTCGGCCGCAACCTCTCCCTCGCGGAACGCCGTATGCGCCAACTGCCAGTAACCGGCGACGTCACCCACTGCGTAGACGTGTGGCAGCGAGGTCTTGCGCGTCGCGTCGGTCGTGATGCCCTTCTTGTCGAACGTGATGCCGACGTCCTCGAGGCCAAGTCCGTCGACGGTGGCGCCACGGCCGGTCGCGACCAGGATCAGATCGCCGGTGACGCTGGATGCCTCGCCGCCCTTCTCGAAGTGCAGCACCATGCCGTCGGCCGTCTCCTCGACCTTGGTCGCGCGCGCGCCGGTGTGCAGCGCAATGCCCGCCTTGTCGAACGCGCGCGTCAGTTGCTTGATCGCGTCGTCGTCCTCGATCGGGATGAGCGAGTCCAGCATCTCGACGATCGCGACC
Source organism: Actinomycetota bacterium (assembly GCA_031366605.1). Taxonomy (GTDB): domain Bacteria; phylum Actinomycetota; class Thermoleophilia; order Miltoncostaeales; family Miltoncostaeaceae; genus CALMEC01. The sequence continues at coordinate 93,334 of JANLOO010000006.1, forward strand.
TCGCTGCCGAAGTGGTTGAACACCGAGGCGAACTCCACGCCGATCACACCGCCGCCCAACACCACCAGGCGCTTGGGGATCTCGGTGATCGCGAGGAGCCCGGTGGAGTCGACGCACTTGGCGTGATCGATCCCCTCGACCGGCGGCCGCAGCGGGTGTGAACCCGTCGCGATGACCGCGTGCTTGAAGGTGACGTCCTCGCCACCCTCGACCGCGATCGTGTTGGGTCCGGTGAACGTGCCCCGCCCTTTGACCACGGTCACGCCGTTGGCTTTGAGCAGGTACGTGACGCCGCCGACCGCCCCCGCGACGATCTCGCCCTTGTTGGTCTGCACCTGGGTGAAATCGAGGACGGGCTCGCCGACGGTGACACCCAACTGCGGGAACGCGTGGTGCGCGTCCTTGACGGCATGAGCGCTCTGAACCCAGGCCTTCGTCGGGATGCATCCGACGTTGAGGCACGTGCCACCCAGCTCGCCCAGCTCGATCAGCGCGACCGACAGCCCCAGCTGCGCCGCCCGGATCGCCGCCGGATACCCACCAGGTCCGCCTCCGAGCACCGCGACATCGACATCCATCGTCCGCACATCCCCTTCATTCGTGTGCCGGGACTGTATCTGGCGACGCCCCGGTGGCTCTCTCTGGTGATACCGCTCGCACCCATGCGTTCGGGAACCCTCTGCACAAGGGAGCAGCTCACCATGACACGCATCTTTCGCGTGCGCCCCTCCGCCTCGATGATCGTGGCGATGGTCGCACTGTTCATCGCGCTGGCCGGTGGCGCCACGGCCGCCACGGTCAAGCTCATCACCGGCGCTCAGATCAAGAACAACTCGATCACGGGCGTCGACGTCAAGAACGGTTCATTGTCTCCGGCGGACTTCACGGGGTCGGTTCAGGGTCCGCAGGGTCCGCAGGGGCCGCAAGGGGCACAGGGCCCCACGGGCCGCTCGGCGTTCGACGGTCCGATTCCGTCCGGCAAGACCGTCAAGGGCGTCTGGGGCAACGAGGACTGGACGACCGTCGCGACGCAGTTCTCGACGCATTGGGAGTCGTTCGCCGTCCCGGCGTCCGCCCCACTCGACCTGGACCACACCAAGTTCGGCGTCAACGGAACCAACGGGACCCTCTCCCCGCTCGTCAAGGGTCTCGTCCCCGACGCATGGGAGAGCGGGAGCTGCACCGGAACGTTCCACAACCCGACCGCACCCCCCGGAATGCTCTGCATGTACCTGCGCGACACCTTCGGCCCCCTCAACGTTCTCGCCAACTCGCTGACTGTGTGGCCGCCTGAGAACACCACCCATGAGGTCAACCAGCTCGGCTTCACATGGCAGTACCGCGCGAACGCGGCCGCGACCACCAACCGCATCGAGGGCAGCTGGGCGTACACCGCCTCGTAGTCCGGATCATCCGCTCGACCCGGCCGGCTCAACCCCGGCCGGGTCACATCAATCGACACGCGTCCCCGCGCATTCTGTGACGCCTCAGGGCAGCGCCGTCACACATTCGGTGCGTACAATTCGCCTGATGACGAACGCGCAGACATGGACGCTCGTCAGCACCGTCGTCGCCCTCTCGAGCGCGCTCGTCACGGTGATCATCGCGTTCATGACGATCGGGTTCGCAGCAGTCGACCGCAGGTTCGACGAGAACGATCGGCGCTTCGACCGCGTCGACCGTCGGTTTGATCAGCGCGACGGGCGACTCGATCGCGTCCAAGGGGACGTCAGAGGCCTGCACGGCGACGTGCAGACACCGACCCGACATGTCCTGGTCGACGACGCTGAGCCGCGTAGGCGCGGTGGCTGACGTCACGGTCGAGGGCGCCGAAGCGGCGGGTCAGATCAACTCGGCCAGGCGCTTTCCGCGGTCGGTGCCGGTCGAGAGGAAGAACTCCCTGACGCCGTCGCGGTAGACACGGGTCCGCGCCTCGTCGACCGCCTCGGGCAGGGCGTTCGCGAACCGCGCAAGCGCTTGGATGTCGGGATCACTCAAGTTGAGCCGGATCGTGGTTGTGGCGCCGACCTCGCCCAGGCCGTCGCCCGGGTAGACGGCCACCTTGCGCTTGCACAGGGCCACCGTCAACTCCTGAGCGGTCACCCCCCAACCTGAACAGTCGACGACACACGAGAACCCGTACTCGGGATCGACCACCGGCGCTGCGACCGCTTTGAGTCGCGTGAGGTTCGCGCGCACCAAGTCCTCGCCGTGGCGCAACCAGTCCTCGTCGCCGAGCGCCGCCATCGCACCCGCCTGCGCCAGCGTGCTCGTGTTGAGCCGCACCACCGCGATCTTGACCTGCAGGCAGGCGCGCACCAGATCGGGAGGCCCGCCGAGCGCACCGATACGCGCACCTGCCAAACCATAGCCGTGCGCGAACCCGCTCGACTCGAGCACCGTCGCCTCGGGATGGCCGATGGCCAGCGCCGACAGGTGATGATGCTGGGCGTTCGGATCGATTCGGTGGGCCGCGTGGGTTGAATCCGCCAACAGCACGATCTTGCGCTCGGCCGACAGGCGCAGGAGCGCCTCCAACTCGTCGCGACGCTGCACCGTCCCGAACGGGTTGATCGGGTCACAGACGACGATCATCTTGGTGCGCGCAGTGACCGCGGCCGCGACCTCGTCGGGGTCCAGCCGCCACCCGTTGGCCGCGCCCAACTGCACGAACACGGGCGTGGCACCCGCCAATCGGAACGCCGGAACGAAGTGGAAGTACCCCGGGTCGGTCGCGATGACCTCGTCCCCCGGGTTGAGGCAGGCAAGCGCCGAGTACCCCACCCCGGCCTGGGCGCCTTCGGTGCCGATGACCTCGAAGTCCTCGTCACGCGCTCGCCCCAGCAGTTTCTCCGCAACGACGCCTCGCAAGCCCGCGTCCAGGTCCGGTGAGTACGGCCCCAGTCGCTCGGCCGTGGCCGCCTCGCGCATGGCCGCAACCGCCGAGGGCGACGGACCGATGTGGTTGGCCATCCAACCCAGGTCTGCCCACTCCGTGCGATCCAGGGCGATCTGTCCGTCCCGGTATATCTCGGCCGGGTCCCAGCCCAGGATGCGGTACGCATCGCGGTAGGTCATGTAGTTGCCGAATCCCTGGGGATCGGCCAGCACGGCCCGCGCACGGTCCGACACCGCCCACCCCGGCTCACCCGCCGGGGGGCGCCACGTCAAGATCGATCGGCGCGTCGGACCGCTCATCGGGTCACGCGCGTGCCGGTCGTGCCCGCCAGGGCCTCGGCCGTCTTGTCGAGCGACGTGATGATCGCCTCACGGCCGCCACCTTCGACGAACCGGATCGCCGCGTCCACCTTGGGCCCCATGCTGCCGGCCGGGAACTGGCCGTCGGCCATGTACGCCCGCGCCTCGGCGATCGTCATCGTGTCCAGCCACCGCGCCTGCTTGGTGCCAAAGTCGATCGCGACGCGCTCGACCCCGGTCAAGAGCAGCAGCGTCTTGGCCTTGACCAGCGCGCCGACGAGCGCGGCGGCCAGGTCTTTGTCGATGACGGCCTCGACTCCCTGCAGCGAGCCGCCCGAGCGCGCGACGGGAATCCCGCCGCCCCCGCACGCGATGACGATCTGCTTGTCACGCAGGAGCGCCTTGACCTGCGGCCACTCGACGACCTCGATCGGCACGGGCGACGCGACGACCCGCCGCCACCCGCGTCCCGAATCCTCAGCCACGTCCCAACCCCGTGCCTCCCCCAACCGCTTTGCCTTGCCGGCAGAAAAGAAGGGCCCGATCGGTTTGGTGGGGTTGCTGAAGCCCGGATCGTCGGCGTCCACCACGACTTGGGTGACGATCGCGGCAACGGTGCGTTCCCGACCGCTGCGCTCCAGCGCGTCGCCGATCGCGTCGGACAAGAGCCACCCCAGCTGCCCCTGGGTCATCGCCCCCAACACGTGGAGCGGTTGCGGCGGAACCTCGCGGGCCACGGCTTCCTGCGCCAGGGCGAGGGCGCCGACCTGCGGCCCGTTGCCGTGCACGATCACAAGCCGCCGCCCTCCGTCCAGCAACGACAACGCATGTCCGGCGACTTCCCGCGCCCGCTCCATCTGCTCGCTGATCGCACCGAGACCAGACGGAGCCAAGGCGTTTCCGCCAACGGCCATAACCACAACTTCGCTCACTCGTATGTTCTCCACGTGTCGGGGACTTGCAACCTGCGACCGCTGGGAAGATAGTGCCCTCCTATCCCAGGTGGTTAAAAAACCGGGGATATCCGTCCCACGATTTTGCGGAGGTACACGTGGCGAAGATTCAAGGTCCCAAGCCCGAAGCCGGCCAGGAGCTGTTTGACGTTTCCGAAAAGGTCTTTCCCGACCTCAAGGCGGAGCCGGGCGAAGAGGCGTACATCTTCATGCACACCGTCCCCTACGAGGGTTCGGTCGGTCTCGTCAACCTGCTCACCGCGACCCGTCTCGGTCGCAAGGGCTTCAAGGTCACGCTGGTGCTCTACGGACCCGGCGTGCTGATGGCATCCGGTACCCGCGGGTACCCCAGCGTCGGCGCCGAGGCCTTCCCGGGTCACATGGCGATCAACAACCAGCTCAAGACGCTCCTCAAAGAAGGCGCGACGATCTACGCCTGCCGGTTCGCGATGGGCGCCCTCTACGGCCAGCGCGAGGACGACCTGATCGAAGGCGTCAAGGCGTTCAACCCGCTCGACGTGCTCGACAGCGCGTTGACGGCATGGCGGAACAAGGCCTTCCAGCTCAACACCTGGACGGTCTAGGGACGTACGGCGACACGGACGATGAGCGAGCGCGACGATGCGATCACACGCTGGCGTGAATCGGAGGGCCGGTTGTATCCGGTCGTGACGGTGCGCCCAGAGCTGTACCAGGTCGCCATCGGTGTGGTGCGCTCGCTCGCCGACCACCTCGACGGCGTGCCCGATGTGGACGCGCTCGTCACGAGTTACCTCGCATCGAACCCGGCCGCCGACTTTGAGGCGGCCGGGATCGAGCTTGGGTCACTCCCTCCTGAACTCGGGCAGGACATGTTGCGCGACGCGGCCTACCAGGTCCGATCGCGCGAGCTGGTCCAGCGCGCGGCCCAAGAGGGCTCCGATCTGGCAATCGAGCGGGCCCGTCGAGCCGGCGAGCCCACCGCGACCTTGTGGGCGAATGGCGACAACGCGTTGACACCGCCCTACCGCCGGGTCGTGATGTCCCTGGCCACAGGATTTGCGGTCTCGGTCTCCACCGAGTACAACCCGGACACGATGCAGCCGCTGTACGTCCTCGAAGGCTTTCAACTCGATCCCGACACGGGAGCAGGCGCCGAGCCGCTCGCCCCGCGCCGGGAGTTCGACGACCCCGACGCCTGGACGGCAGCCGCCGCCGATCTGCGCCAGGCACTTCTCAACCCCTAAGCGAACGCAGGAGACCCGATGCCACTCCCCGAAGGAATGAAACGTCATGTGATCGACGGGCATAGCCACATCGGCGAGCTCGAGGCCTGGCCGTTCTACGGCATCGACCACCCCGTCAAGCCCATCGTCTACGACTTCCCCAAGACGAAGGACATGCTCAAGTTCATGGACGATCACGGCATCGAGCGCAGCCTGGTCATGTCCAACTACGGCGTCCCCAAGCCTGAGCAGCCGTTCAGCCTCAACCCGATCGTCATGGAGGCCGCCGACTCCACCGACCGCATCCGTGGCCTGCTGTGGGTGTCCTTCTTGCCGCGTGACCGCGAGCACACGATCGAATCCCTCAAGAACGCCGGCGAGAGCGGGATCCTCGGCCTCAAGACCACGTTCCTGCTGGGTGGCAACCCCAACCCGGCCGAATGGGATGACGAGACCCGCGAGATCGCCACCATGTGCATGGATGTCGCAGAAAAGCACGACTACGTGTTCCACTTCCACACGTCGGCCGGCGGCAACAGCGACATCAACAACTTCATCCCGCTCGTCGAGGAGTTCGGCAAGCGCGTCAAGATCCACCTCGTCCACTTCGGCGGCGGCGTCAGCGGCCACATCAAGCTGGTGCCCAAGTTCTTGCAGTGGGTCAAGGACGGCTACAAGGTCTACACCGACACGTCGTGGGCGATCGGTTTCGGCGCCCGGTGGCTCCTGGTCGAGATCGAGAAGAACGGCGGATTGGGTGCCGATCGTGTCATCTTCGGTTCTGACGAGCCATGGTCGGACTTCATGGGTGAGTACTGGAAGATCGAGGGGGCCCCGGTCAGCGACGAGCTCAAGCGGATGGTGTTGAAGGAGAACTTCGAGAAGCTCCACGGCGACCGTTGGGGATGAGCGTCGACATCAAAACACTCGCCGTCGAGCTGCAGTCGCTCGGCGTGCGCACGACGGTTCCGACTGCTCCCGGCGACACGCGCGCCGGGGGCGCCGGCCCGTCCGACGCCGGTTTTTTGTGGGTCGACGGCGCTCCCCTGACGGTGCCGGTGCACGGTGACTACGTCGCCAAGTCGCCGTACGAACTGATCCTGGGGGCCAACGGCCGTTCGGGCACGCTGTACCGCTCGGGCGAAGACGTCGGCCGGGTCACGCTGCACCCGCGCCCCAAGATGTACGACCTCGCGACCGCCGACGGCATCCCGTACTGGAAGATCGGCCTGATGCACCTGGACAGCTTCGCGTCCACGGTCTTCCAGCGCTGTGTCTACTGGGGCACGGGCGATCAGTGCCACTTCTGCGCGATCGGCACGTCGCTGTCGTCGGGCAAGACGATCCCGGTCAAGACGCCGGCGATGCTCGCGGAGGTGGCCGAAGCGGCCGTCCGTCTGGACGGGGCCAAGGACGTGACGCTGACGACCGGCTCGCCCAACCGCGCCGACCGCGGCGCGCCGTACATGGCCAAGTGCGCGGCGGCCATTCGCGACGCGGCCGACCTGCCGATCCAGGTGCAGATCGAGCCGCCGGACGACTTCAAATGGTTTGCCGAACTCAAGGAGTCCGGTGTCGAGGCGCTCGGCATCCACCTCGAGACGTTCGATCCGGAGGTGCTCGCCAAGGTCGCACCGGGCAAGTACGCGCAGGGCATCCCGTACTACCTGGCTGCATGGGAGGCCGCGGTCGAGGTCTTCGGCCCCGGCCAGGTGTCCACGTACTTCATCCTGGGTCTGGGCGAGACCAAGGACGCGGTGTTGGCAGGGTGCCAAGCCGCGATCGAGCGGGGTGTCTACCCCTTCGTCGTCCCGTTGCGGCCCGCGCCGGGTTCGATCCTCGCCACCGGCACGCCTCCGTCGCCCGAGTACATGACGGAGGTCTACGAGGCAGTCGCACCGCTGCTGGCGGATGCCGGGATGTTGAGTCAGAACGCACGGGCGGGATGCGTGCGCTGCCAGGCGTGTTCGGCGTTGTCCACCTTCGAGCGCGCCTTCGGTGGCGGGCGGAACGGCGACCCTGCCCCAGCCACAGTCTAAGCCTCAAGTCGAGGTTCATCTCGCATCCACGATCGACGAGTTCGCCGGTCATTTCCGCGTCCGCCGGCAAGTCTTCGTCGACGAGCAGGGACTGTTCGAAGAGACCGACCGCGACCGCTGGGATGACACCGCCCTGCACGTCGTGGCAGTGATCGATGGCGAGATTGTCGGTGCCGTTCGGCTCTACCAGCTGGATGAAGCAGGTTTGTGGCAGGGCGACCGCCTCTCGGTCTCAGAACACGCCCGTAAGCTCCGCGCCGGTGGCCCCCTCGTGCGCTTCGCGGTCACGACGGCCGGCGAGTTGGGCGGCCACCTGATGATCGCCCGCATCCAAAAGCCGATCGTCCCGCTGTTCCGCCGACTCGGCTGGGAACGCGTCGGCGGCCTGATCGACTATCGCGGCATCGAGCACCAGCGGATGACCATCCCGTTGTCAGGTGCCGAGCCGATATTTCTGGAGGAGCGCTACGAGTGGGCACTGGGCGCCGGCATCACGGGGTAGCGCGAGAGCACCCAAATTCCGGGGAATACTTGGCTCCCGCCGAGATGACCGACGCCTCGCCGGCGGGCGGCTCGGCACTAAAATGTTGAGATTCGCAGATACCTCGGCGCGGCCGTCGCGTTCATCAAAGGTCTTCTTCGAGGAGCCGCCTGTTCGAGGAAACCGACCGGCTGGGACGCCGCCGCCCTCCGCATCATTGCGGTGGTCGGCACAACGCCCGCATCAAGTGACCGTGCGACCCCTGAACCGCGGGTCTAGGTCCCGCCCTATACGTCTGTCTAGTTACGTCGCGGTGGGTTCTCCCGGACAATCGCAGGTGATCAGATCCAAGGGAGAATCGATGAACCGGGGCCTCCGCACCCCCCTGTCAACCCCGACGCACCTGAGCGAGCGCGTGCCCGCACACCGCCGCCGCTGGGTGCTCCTCGCCATCGCCTCATTCGCCGCGTGCGCCTGGACCTCGCCTGCGTTTGGTGCGACCGTTTCAATCAACGCCAGCGCGGCCTCAACTGTCCTCGAGGGCGACACTGGGACAACGCCGGCCTCATTCGTGGTTTCGCTCGGTGGCACCGAGGTCGTCGGAGAGGTCTACACCGTGGATTTCGCGACAGCGAACATCCCTGGCGAAGCGATTGGAGGCGTGGACTACACGATCGTCAACGGCTCGTCACCGCCCTGCGGTCCCGCCTGGTGTGTGACTTTCGGACCCCTCGACTACGGCGATAAACAGGTTACGGTCGACGTGATCGGTGACAATGTCGACGAGAACAACGAAACGTTCCTCGCCAACATCACCAACCCCACCGGCGGCGCCACCATCAACCTCGCCGCCGACCAAGCCACCGCCACCATCACCGACGACGACACCGCCGTCGCATCGATCACCAACCTCACCCCATCATTCGCGGAAGGCACCGCCCCACCGCCCACCACCGCCGCGTCGTTCACGGTCACGCTGTCGAACCCCAGCGACCGTGCAGTCACCGTCCGCTTCCACACCGCCAGCGGCGGCGCGACGCCCGCCACCGCAGGCACCGACTACACCGCCGTCAACCTCCCCGGCACCATCGTCACGTTCCCCGCCGGCGACCAATCCCAACCGTTCACGATCAACATCACCGCCGACAACATCGACGAGAACAACGAAACGTTCCTCGCCAACATCACCGACCCCACCGGCGGCGCCACCATCAACCTCGCCGCCGACCAAGCCACCGCCACCATCACCGACGACGACACCAAGCTGACGTTGAGCGGCCCGGCTCCGGCGATCACCGAAGGAACAGGCCCAGGCGTCACGCTCGCGACGTTCACCATCACCGCCACCAACGCTCCCGCCGCCCCGATCGATGTCGCATACTCCACCAATGCACCTGGAGGGACAGGCTTCGCCGATCCAGCCGACCTCGTCGCGCCTCTCAGCGGCATCGTGACGCTTGCCGCAAACACCACCGTGCAAACGTTCTCTCTTGAGATTGCCCGTGACAACATTGAAGAGGCGTCCGAGACGTTTAGCACATCAATTGTCAAGTCTGGTGGGTCTGACACGGTGACCATTGTCGGTAGCCCAGCGAGCGCGACGATCGCCAACGATGATCTGCCGCCGACCATCTCTATCGCCGGCCTCACCGTGAGCGAAAATCCAACTCTCCCGCTCCCAACTGTTGCACGCGAGTTGCGCGTCACCCTTTCGCATCCAAGCGCGATCCGCACGATCACCGTCAGCTACAGCACCGCGCCGGGAGTCGGGACCACAGGAGCGACTGCAGCGGACTACTCGGTGGCCCCGCCTTCCGGACCACTCACCTTCGGTCCACTTGTCACGACACAAACAATCCCGGTGACAATCATCGACGACCTGCTCGATGAGAACGACGAGACATTTTCGGCGACGCTGGCCAACCCCGCGTTCACCCCTGTCACCCCGCCACTGCAACCGGTCACGATCGCCGACGGCGCGGCTGTAGCGACGATCCTCGACGATGACGCGCCACCGTCTGTGTCCTTTGCGTTCACGTCCGCACCTCCGCCTCCCGCACAGATCGTGGTGCTCACCAACGAAGCGCCCGTCGTCACGACGTTCGCTTCGTTGACCGTGCAGCTCAGCCAAGTGAGCGGTCTCGACGTCACGGTGGGTTACGCAACGGCGGACTTGGGGATACCCAATGGCGCCGCCACGCAGAACGTGGACTACTTCCCGATATCCAGCACGTTGACAATTCCAGCCGGCCAGCGCTCCAGGACATTCAGCATCCCGATCCTCGGTGATTCGATCCCAGAGGGGACCGAGGCCTTCCAAGTCTCGTTGTCAGCTCCAGTCAATGCCATAGTCGCGGATCCCGCCCTCGCGCTCGTTGACATCCTGAACTTCGGGGTCACGGATCAACAGCCGCCGTTCCCGAACCTTGACACGTTCTCAACACCGCGCAACGTGACAGCCAAGATCGATGTGTTGGCAAATGATACGGATCCTAACAACGACTTCCTATTCGTCTCGGGTAACACCGATGGCGCTCACGGCACGGCGTCGTGCACGCTGCGCGGTATATGCACCTACGCCCCAACTCGCGGATTCGCCGGCCGAGACTCGTTTACCTATGTACTCAATGACGCGCAGGCCACCGCGACGGGTACGGTCAACATCACGGTTGTCAACGCGACTCCCATCGCCAACCCCGACGTGTTGGTCACCGGCCAGGGGGCGCCCGGATCGGTCAACGTGCTGACGAACGACACCGACCCAGATGGTGGGACGCTGAGCGTCGCGAGCGCTGCGAACGGCGCGCATGGGACGGTGGCATGTGGCGCCGGCACCTGCAACTACGTTCCGGCCGGCGGCTTCATTGGCGCCGACCAGTTCACCTACACCCTCAAGGACAACGACGGGGCAACGGCGGTCGGGACCGTCAGCGTCACGGTCGCCAAGGGCAAGCCGTTGACGATCACCGCCAGCGCCAACGGGGCGAAATCACGGAAGGGCGCCAAGAACGGCTACACGATCACGATCCGCAACCCCAACCCGGGACCGGTCACGCTCACCTCGGTGAGTGTGTGCATCCCCAAGGGGTTCTCCTACACGGCCGGATCGGTCGCCGGCCCGCTCAAGAAGATCCCCGCCAAGGGGGCGTGCGGCACCGGCAAGGCCAAGCTCACGTGGGCCAAGAAGGTGTCCGTCCCCGCGAACAGGTTCGTCACGCTGCGCTTCAAGGTCAATGTCGGAGGAGCGCTGACCACCGCCAAGGTCACGGTCACCGCGAAGGCCGCAGACGGCTTCGCGGTGATATCGCTCACCAAACCCGCCGCGCCGATCAAGGTGACCGCGCCGCTCTCACACGGCGCCAAGTAACACCACGCGCACTGCGTCCCTCTTCAGCGCTCCGGCCGGAGCGCGGCGAGGGGCGTTGTCGTCAGATCCCACACCGCGACCTCGTCCGTCGCCTCCCGGAGTCGCAGCACGCCGGAGTCGTCGAACACACCGACCTGCCGGCACATCAGACCCGCCGCATCGAAGCGCGCGGACAGGCGCACCGGGTCGCCGCAGAGCAGAAACGCATATGACGGGAAACACGCGATCCAGTCCTCGAGGCTGATTCCGGGCGGCGTCGGGATCGCCTCCACATCGAGGGCGCAGCCCAAGCCACCGGCGCTCTCCAGGAACTGCAGCAGCGACCCGACGATGCCGGGCATCGAGACGTCCCTGGCCGCCCAGGCCTCACCGGCTGCAGCGACATCGGCCAGGAGGGCCAGGTCGTCGGCCGCACGTGCACGTCGCGCGCTGCGCAGGTGGCTGAAGAACAACGCCCCGTCAGGGCCCTGCACCATCTCGCCTTCCAAAGACACCGCCAGGCAGACGGCGTCGCCAGGCCGAGCGTTCGCTGCGCGCAACGGGCGGTCCGACTGGCCGACCGCAAACGTCGACAGGCCGGGATCGCCATCGCGCACCGTTGTGTGCCCGCCGACGACCGGCACGCGATACAGGTCGGCCGCGAACTTCAGGCCGTCGAGCACACCGCGTACGATGGGCGCGGGGCCGACGACGGTGTCGAGCAGCGCGACCGGACGCCCGCCGGTCGCGGCGATGTCGTTGAGCACCGTCACGACACCTGCGATGCCGGCCACTCGTGGATCGGATGCGACGAGTTCGGGACGGATGGCTTCGGCCGCAAGGACACCCTGGTATCCGTCGACCATGGTGATCAGTGCTGCGTCGTCACCGTCGCCACCGACGGTTGCCGCAACGTGCTCCAGATCGCGTTTGGCGATCAGCCCGGGATGCTCCCGCACGCGCTGCGCCAGGTCGTTAAGGTTCGCCACATGCAGAGCCTACGTGTCGCCACCGCCGGTCTTGATCTGATGGCCGATGCCCTTCGTGAACAGGGTGTAACCGTCGAAGCGATCGACTGGAAGCCGCCGGCAGCCGGCAATCCTGATGACGTTCGGTTGTTGACGACGCTCGCCAACGACCAGGTTGAGGCCGCCAACGAGCTTGCCCTGGTCCGGCTGCAGACCGCCCGCCCGATGCTGGTCGGGGCAGGGCTCGCGATCGACCACATCCCAGGCCTTGAAGGTCGCCTGGTGCTGCACGCCGGTCCGCCGATCGAATGGGACCGGATGTGTGCACCCCAACAGCACACGATCGTCGGCGCGTGCCTGCTCGAAGGGTGGGCCACCGACCGCGACGAAGCCGCCGCCAAACTGTCGCGCGGCGCGATCGAGGTCGCGCCGAGCCACTCACTCGGCGCGGCCGGCGCGATGACCGGCGTCATCTCACCGTCCATGGCCGTGTGGCAGGTGCGCGATACAGAGAGCGGCATCGAAGCGTGGTCGCCGTTTTGCGACGGCCCCGGCGATTCATTCTGGCTCGGCGTCGGCAACGACGAGGCGATCCGCCGGCAACGCGTGTTCGCCGACCAGGTTGCGCCGGGGTTCGACGCAGCGATCAAAGCGCGTGGGCCGGTGGACGTGTTCGCATTGCTGGCCCAAGCAGTCGCGATGGGCGACGACTGTCATATGCGCCACCAGGCCGCGACAATGCTGCTGCTTCGCGAACTCCTCCCGGCAATGGCCGAACACGCACCACAGGCCGTACTGCCGACCGCGCAGATGACCTCTCCCAACGGGCATTTCGCCCTGACGTTGACGATCGCCGCCTGTCGCGCGGCCCTGGCCGCGACCCAGGGCATCCGCGGCTCGAGCGTCGTGACGTTCATCAGCCGCAACGGCGTGGATGCAGCGGTCATGTTGGCGGGGATGCCCGGCCGCTGGTTCACCGCCCCGGCTCCGTTGGTGGCCGACCCGCTGTACCGACCCGGCTTTGGCGACGGCGATGCGGCTGCCGACATCGGCGACTCGGCACTGGTGGAGTGCGCGGGCCTGGGCGGCGCAGCGAGCGCGGCGAGCCCCAGCGTTGCGGCATTCTTGGGTGGTGGGCTGGCGGACGCCATCGCCCGTACCCGGATGATGGACGACATCTGCTTGGCCAAGAGCGAACGGTTCCGCATCCCGACGCTCGACGGCGAGGGCACACCGATCGGCGTGGATGCCCGTGCCTGTCTGGACACCGGAACGACCCCGCTCATCAACACCGGCATCCTGCACCGCCTGGACGGCGGGCAGATCGGCGCCGGGATCGCACGCGTGCCGCTCGAGCCCTTCCGCGACGCACTGGTCGCGCTGGCCGCCGACCTGGGGCACTGACGCTCCACGTCCATCAGGTCGGGGTGATGGCCGTCGAAACGACCGGCGGCCGTGTCATGGCAAGCGGGGCCGGGTGGGCGTGGCTTCGTGACGGCGAGCGCGTCATCCACGTGGCCGCTGCACGCGGACCGCGTGGACCGTTGACGGCGATCGTCGACCGCGTTCCGGTCAGCGAACCGGGCGATGCGATGCGTCTGGATGCCGCCGCAGCGCAGGTGTGGCGCACACCCCCCGCACCTGCTGCCGCCTCACCTGATGCCGTGTCGGCCGCATGCCAGGCCATCCGACCACACGTGTGGAACGATCCCCGGGCGCTGTTGCTGGGGACGGCTCCCATCGACGAGGTGGCGCGGGACGTGGCAGGACGTGGCCCGGGCTTGACCCCAGCGGGGGATGACGCGCTGGCGGGCTTCGTCTACACGCGGGTTGCGCTGGCGCACCGCGAGGCGCCGCAGGCCCGGCACGCCGCGAAGACCGCCGCCGCCGAGACGGGCGAACCGTCGGCGTCGTTGCTCTGCGCGGCAGCCGATGGCGAGGTCTTCGCCCCGGCAGCCCGGATGCTCGCCGCGTTGCTTCGTGCCGATGGCGACGCTTTGGCACCCGCCCTGCGAACCCTCACCGCCTTGGGCAGCACCACCGGCCGTGCGATGTTGACCGGGATCGTCCGCGCGCTCTCATCCTGAGCGAAGTCTCGACCTGCAATCAGACGCGTATCCTCGACGCGTCGTCCCAGATGCCAATTGGCACTCGCTGCGATTGGCCGATTGGCCGGGACTCGATGGCATGACCGGAGTCACTCGTCCACGTAGCTGCGCGGCCGACCGAGGGCGGTGATCCGCGCAGATTGAGCAGCGCTTACGAGCGGAACGTCAGGTGATGCCCACCGTCGGCGCACCAGAACACCAGACAACCTTCGTCGTCGAGATGGCCGACACACTGGCAGTCGCAGCGGTGGTCGGCACACGGACGGCGCACTCGGGCGAGGATCCCATCGGGGCGAGCCGGGATCAGATCCGGAAACAGCTCGGCAACTTCAACCGGGGCCTCTAACCGAAGTGTTGTCGTCATGCGTGTCCGTCCTGCTCGTTTACGGGGCTGTTGGTGCTCATGCGTTCGTTGCCCGAAGGCGCTTCCCTGCCTGCGTTCAGTGTCCGCCACAATACGTCAGCGCACCCGTAGGTGTCGCCTTCGGCGACCCGCGCTTCGAGGAGTTCGATCCCCAAGCGCAACGCAACGGGGTCCAGACGCGGGCGGGTCGCGCGCCAGATCCTGCCATATCGGGTCTGGCGAACGTCCTCGTCGAGGTTGAACAGCTCTTCGTGGAGCTTCTCGCCGGGCCGGATCCCCACCACCTCGATGGCGATGTCGCGGCCGGGTTCGTGCCCTGACAGGCGGATCATGTTCTCGGCCAGATCCATGATCCGGACCGGCTCACCCATGTCCAGTACAAAGATGTCGCCGCCGTCGGCGATGCCGGTCGCCTCGATGACGAGCTGCACAGCCTCGGGGATCGTCATGAAGAAGCGCGTCATCTCAGTATCGGTGACCGTCACCGGCCCCCCGGCCGCGATCTGCTGGCGAAAGATCGGGACCACTGAACCGGAACTTCCCAACACGTTGCCGAACCGCACGGCGGCGAACCTCGTCTGTGATTCGGAGCCACGTGACTCGACGACCCGCTCAGCCAGTGCCTTGGTCGCGCCCATCACGGTCTTGGGCTCGACGGCCTTGTCGGTCGAGATGAGGCAGAACCGCTCGACGCCGTGGCGAATGGCGATCTCGGCCAGCTCAGCGGTGGCAAGTGAGTTGTTCGCAATCGCCTGAACCGGGTTGAGTTCCATCATCGGCACGTGTTTGTACGCCGCAGCGTGGAACACGATCACCGGACGATGCTCGGCGAAGATCCGCTCCATCGCCGCCTGGTCGCGGCAGTCGGCGATGATCGGCACCACACGGCCCTTGCCGCGCAACTGCCGGTCGATCTCGAACAGGTTGTTCTCGGCGTGGTCGACCAAGATCAACGCCGCCGGACCGACACGCAGGACCTGTCGACAGAGTTCGGAGCCAATCGATCCCCCTGCTCCGGTCACCATCACGACTTTGCTGTTGAGATACCGCGACACCTTGGCAAAGTCGATCTCGACCGGCGCTCGGCCCAGCAGGTCTTCGACGCTGACTTCGCGCAGCTGGCGGATGGTGACCTCGCCAAGGATCAGCTCGGGCAAGCCGGGCAGCGTCTTGCACGGCACTCCGGCCTTGCGGCACGCCTCGACGATCTCGCGTCGCACGATGCCGGGTGCCGACGGCATCGCGATGATGACCTCGTCCGGCTTGGTGTCGCGCAGGATCGCCGGCAACGCGGCTCGCGCGCCGAGCACCCGCGTCCCCTGCACACGTAGCCCGGCCTTGCGCTCGTCGTCGTCGATGAGGCCGACGGGGATGTAGCCGAGCGCCCGGTTGCGCTGCATCTCACGAAGCATCGTGTTGCCGGCATCACCTGCGCCGCAGATGATGACCTCCTTGCCTTCGCGTGCGACGAGATCGGCGCGCGACGGACGCTCGATCAAGCTGCGCACCACGAAGCGTGCGCCGCCCACCAGCGTGAGGGTCATGAAGAAGTCCAGCACCAGGATGCCGCGCGGCATCGTGACGGGGCGGCCGTTCTTGCGGTGCACCGGCTGCCAGAACGAGAGGACCGCCGTCATGATGAGGCCCGCGGCGGTGACCGCGACGACGATCGCCTGCAGATCGCGGACGCTCGTGAACCGCCACCACTTGGTGTAGAAGCGCGCCCCGATGAACACCAGGAGCTTGACGCCGATGACCACACCGATCGTTGCGACGAACAGGCGGGCGTAGACGCCCTGCAGCGTGCCGTCGAAGCGAAATGCAAACGACAGCCACCAGGCGAGTGCCACCAAGAAGGCATCCACCAAGAGCTGGCCCGCCCGGTGAATGTGGCGACGCCGGCCGCGTGTGATCAGCGGGAGCCTCACGGGCGATGATGTTAGCGCGCGACTGCCAAAATCGCGTCGATCAGGATTTCGGGGTCGCGTAGCGGGGGGGCGAGGCTGCGATCGCGCTTGACGACGTCGACTTGGTCGGGACGTTCAATGCGATTCAGGCGCCCGTCGGCGATCAATCGCAGATCGACCGCGCCGAGCCGTCCGGCAAACGGGGTGAAGGCCGGTACGCCGAGCGCCACGGCCTCCCGGTTCATCGTCCCTCCGGCGCTGACCACGAAATCTGCGAGTTGCACGAGGGTGGGTCCGTCAACTGGCCGCTCCGGAACGATGAAGTCGCTCCCCTGCAGGGCTGTTCGTTGCTCGGCAGTACGCGGAAGCACGACAGTCTGTACGTCAACTTGACGGTGAGATAACTCGCCCAGCACTGCTGAGAACAGCTCCGTCGAACGCCCTCGATGGTACAGCGTGACCTCTGGCGCCGGTCGCAACACCGCGACGATCCGTCCGTCGAGTCCGAGTTCGGTGGCAACCGTGTGATCCGGCACGTGATCTGCAAGGTAGTACTCCTCCTTGAGCCCCGGGTAGCGCACGAGCTTGGGCGGGCGCATTCCAAAACCCGCGAGCGCCTCCTCGGAAATCGCGTCGGGCACCAGGACCCGTGTCGCCCACCGGCCGTTCCAGTGGTGCATCGCCGTCGCGTACTCGTAGTCGAACATCGTGACCTGCGGGGTGCCCGCCAACCGCGCGGCGATCGGCTGATCGGTTGACCCGTGGGCGACCGCCAGGTCAAAGCGTTCGCGCCGCGCAAGCCGGATCAACGCGGTCGTACGATCGGATGCCGCGCGCGCCTTGCCCCCGAGGCCCCCGCCGCCATGCGCCCCGATGACGGTGTGCGGAATCCCGAAGCGTTCCAACAAGCCCAGCGTCTGCGCGAACGCGCGCGCCGTGACCGTCACCTCGTGCCCGCGGGCCTGGAGCCGGGCGATCAGCGGCCTGAAGATCACGACGTGCGGCGAGTTGGTGATGTCGATCCAGACCCGCATGGGCCGGTGGCCTGCTTCCTTTATATCGCGCGTCCGACGGCCGCGACGACGGTCTCGACCTGTTCACGCGTCAGGTGCGGATGCATGGGCAACGCAAGCCCGGTCCGGGCGTGCTCCTCGGCAACCGGCAAGTCGCCCTCGCCGTATCCCAGGTGACGGAACACCGGCTGCAGATGCATCGGAATGCCGTAGTAGACGGCGGAGCTGATGCCCTCGGCGCTGAGCGCCTGCCGGATCTCGTCGCGGCGCTGGTGACGCGACATATACAGGTGGTAGACGTGGGTGGCGCCGGAGCGCTCGGCCGGCAGCGTCATGTACTCGCCCAGCCCGCACTCCTCGTACCAGCCCGCCGCCTGACGGCGACCGGCGTTCCAGCGGTCCAGATGTGGCAGGAACAGGCGGATGACCGCGGCCTGCAGATCGTCGAGCCGCGAGTTGTAGCCGACCTCCTCAAACACGACCTTGTCCTTGGAGCCGTGAAAGCGCAGGCGGCGGATGCGCTCGGCCAACGTTTCGTCGCGCGCCACGATCATCCCGCCGTCACCGACACCGGGGAAGTTCTTGGTCGGGAAAAAGCTGAACGTCACAGCGTCACCCATCGTTCCGACCGGCCATGCGTCGTCGGCGGCACCGAACGATTGCGCCGCGTCTGCGATGACAACCAGGCTGTGTTCGGCCGCCGTCGTCAGGATCGGCGTCATCTCGGCCGGGTGACCGAAGATGTCGACCGGGATGATCGCCTTGGTCTTGTCGGTGATTGCCGCGTCGACCAGCTCCGGGTCGATCGTCGCGGTCTTGGGGTCGATGTCGACGAACACGGGCGTCGCGCCGATCCGGGCGATCGCCTCGGCCGTCGCATAGAACGTGTATGGCGTCGTGATGACCTCGTCGCCGGGCCCGATGTCGAGGGCCTGCAGGGCGATGACCAGCGCATCGGTGCCGTTGGCAACGCCGATGCACGGACGCCCCTGAAGCCGGACCGAGACCTCGCTCTCGAGCCCCGACACCTCGGGGCCCAGGATGAACTTGCCACTGTCGAGCACGCTCCCGATCGCAGCATCGATCTCAGCGCGAAGCGGCCCGTACTGGGCCTTGATGTCCATCAAAGGGATGCTCATACCGCGGTGATTTCCTCCCGGTCGACCGGCGCGGGAGTGTAGCAAGGGCCCTCCGGTGACCCCGCTCCACGTGGTTTGTGCTCCTGGAGCAACGTGCGCAAAGGTGGCGACGATGACCGCGCGAACATGCCGACGCTTGCCGAAGAACACGCACGAATCACCGACGTTGCCACGCGCCGACGGCGGCACAGCAAGCCCACGCAGGCCGCTTCGCCACCATTTGGCGTCGCCCAAGAACGCCAATTGGCGCGCAGGGAGACCCGTGGGGGTTGCGCAGACCCACCCCGATCTGATCGGGTACATGGAGTTTCGACCAGGCCGACCTCATGACGACGAGGCCTTGGTGCATTCCCGACGAATGGTTCTTCCTCACACATGATGCAATCCCGAACCCCATTGCCACGCCCGCTGCTGACGCTCGCGATCCTTGTGTCCACGGTTGTGGGTGGAGCCGGCGTCGCGCGGGCCGAGTTCACTCAGGTCGTTCCCGGCGTCTCGTACGAGCGGCTGACGCCCCCGGGCCAGGTGTACCACGTCGTGCGTGTCACCCAGGGTCCGCTGATCGGGATCCGTCCGGTCCTGACCGGTGGCGCGCCATCACGGCGGGCGCCGCTGACCAGCGCCATGCACGACCGTCTGGGCAACGGCGCGGTCATCGGCGTCAACGGCGACTACTTCAACCTGAACAACGCATATCCGAGCGGGCTGATGATGACCGGCGGCGAGATCGTGAGCGAACCCGAGCCGACGCGGTCCGCATTGGCCTTCGCAGCGTCCGGCGGGCTCAGCAGCGCCAAGGTCGCTCTCGCGGGAACCTGGCTCGTCGCCGACCCGACGGTGGCGACGCCATTCGCGGAGCGCGCGTTTCTGGGCGTCAACAGGCCGGCAGAAAAAGTCAACGAGACCGTCGTCTACACGCCCTCGTACGGTGATCTCACCCCGACCGGCGATCGGGTTGACGCCATCATCACCATGGACGACCCGGCAGGGCCTGCGGTCAATCGCCCGTTGACGGGCGTCGTGCATTCGGTGCATCCCGGCGGCGGGACCGGAATCGAACCGGGACACCTGGTGATCTCGGGTGTGGGCGACGCGGGCAACAACGTCCTGACGGATTTGGTCCAAGGCCGTCGCGTCACGATCACGTTCAAGATCGACGGCCTCCCCGCGGACACCATCGCGGCAATCGGTGGAGGGCCGGCACTCGTGCAGAACGGCGTCGCGCTCAGCAGCGTCACAGAGGGCTTCAACCCAGGCCAGATCAACCCCCGGACCTCGCGTACCGCGGTCGGCCAGGCGGCTGACGGCACCGTGCTTCTGGTCACCGCCGAGGGGCCGTTCCAGGGGAGTCGTGGCATCTCGATGGTCGAGCAGGCGCAGCTGATGGCGTCGCTCGGCGCGCAGACCGCGGTGGGGATGGATGGCGGCGGCAGTGCGGCGATGGCCCTGCGTGACAGCTTGCTGGTGCCGTGGGCATCGGAGCGCGCGATCACCGACGCCGTCGTGGTCACATACGCGGGCGTGCAGTTGACACAGCCGGCACCGGTGCTGTCGCCCAACGGTGACGGCGTCGATGACCAAACCCGCACAACGGTCAGGGCGGCAGACGTCGGAGACGTCCGCGTTGCGCTGGCCCGTCCGAACGGGCGCACGATCAAGAACCTCTACAGCGGCTCGCTTGGACCCGCGGGCCGCAAGCTCAACCTCACTGCCCGCACGTTCACGGTACCCGACGGTCGGTACCGCATCATCGCGCGGTTCACGGCGGGGGACGGATCAGGCAAGACTTCACACAGCCAGGATGTGACGATCGACCGGACGCTCGGGTTTCTGCGTGTCTCGAAGGTCGGCAATGACCCTGCCGTCAACGTGCGTGTCGCGTTCCGCCTGGCCAAGGCAACCCGGGCGACCACGATCGTCAAGGACGCCAACGGCAGGGCGATCAAGGCGATTTTCAAGAACCGGCGGCTCGGAGCCGGCAACTGGGCCGCGCTTTGGGATATGAAGTCCCACGGCAAGCGTGTCAAGCCCGGCTTCTACATGGTGATCGTCAGTGCCAAGACAGCGTTCGGTCGCCCGACCCTGACCGCACGTGTGCGTGTCACAAAACTCAAGAAGCCGACGCCGCCCGCTGCCCCCGCCGCTTGAGTAACCACCACACCAGCCCGCCGATCGCGAGCGCGATCACCGCGTAGTCGACGTAGTGGAGCTGCTTCTGCAGCCGCTCCCAGTCCGCACCCGCGGCCTTGCCGATCAAAGCGAGCGCCGTGACCCAGGGCACACAGCCGATGAACGTCAGGATCGTGAACCGCCAGAACGGCATGCGCGCGATACCGGCCGGAAGCGAGATGAACGTCCGGATGATCGGCAGACACCGCGAGACGAGGACGGCCCAGGACCCCCACCGGGCGAACCAACGGTCGGCGACGTCGAGCCGCTTCTCGGTGATGTGCAGCCAGTGGAATCGCAACGCCCACTCGCGTCCCTTGGCGTACCCCACCCAGTAGGCGATCCACGAACCGACGACGTTCGCCAACACCCCGGCCGCGATGATCCCGAACAGGCTCTCCTGGCCGCGTGCCACCAGGAACCCGCCGTACAGCATGATCGCCTCACTCGGCACCGGGATACATGCGCTCTCGAACACCATCAACACGAACACGGCGATCAGTCCGTATGAGCCGATCTGACTCGTCGCAAAATCAACGATTGGGGCGGTGATGTCGGGCATCGACCGCGGAGCTTAGAGGTTCGCTCCGCTGACACGTACCCGACATGGTGCCCGGCACGCGTCAACGGACGACTCAGCCTCCGTCAGGACTCGTCGAGCGCCTTGATCTCGGCTTCGGCGGCGCGCATCTCGGACACGAGGCGATCGACCTCGGCGTCCAGACCGGCCTCCCCACCTTTTTGGCGCGCGACGAGGTGGCCGATCTCCTCGGCGTACCCGTTGATCTTGCGCTTCAGGACCAGTCCCTGACCCTTGTCCTTCGCCTCCGCGAGTCCCTCGTGCGCTGCGTCGGCGACCTTTTTTGCGGCGTCAACAGCTTTGTCAAGAAGCCCCATGGAACCCTCCTCGTACGGACAGTGGTTCGAGTCTATCCCTCACGGACGTTCGCGGCTCCATACGAGTGCGGCGAGCACGACCGCGACCAGCGACGAGGCGAGTCCGACCCAAGCGCCCACCTTGAGGCTGCCCGGACCCTCGGTTCCGTCGACCGCATGGAACACCGCCCATGCACACACCAGCGTCGCGGCGAGCGCGCCTCCGCCGAGTGTCGCGAACCGCGTCGGCACCGGGTAGTTGAGTGCATCGGCGGCGTAGATGCCGCCGGCGATGATCGCCAAGACCAGTGCAATCCACCACGAGTTGGGTCCGGTCCCTGACGACGCCACATCGCCGAGCGGTGTGCTCACTCCCACCCAATCGAGCGGCAGGCTGATGATGAACACGATCATCGCGACCGTGACTCCGAGCATCTTCTGTTCGCGGGCCATGCCACGCGCGGGTTGCATCATTGTCCCCTCATGCGCGCGGCTCGGTCGTCTCGAGACGGAGCGCATCCTCGACGTTGCCGGCGGATGGGTCTTGATGACATGGCGCAGCCATGAACGGCGCGACCGGATCGCCGAGCGTCGCGCGCAGACGCAACAGACGTTCCGCTGCGGCTCGCCGCAGCGGAGCAACGGGCGGCGCCAGTGCCGCTCCCAGCAGGCCTCCTGCGATGAGCCACCGGCCCCGCCGCCTGTTGGGCGTCCTCAACTTACTTGAGGAGCGCGAGGAACTCGTCGACCGGAATGGCCGTCAACGTCTGGAAATGGGCCGTACCGCGCGATGCGAGCTCGACCGACACGCGCGCGATGACCTTCTCGTCCGGCGCCTCGACGATGTTGACGAAGTCGTAGGGACCGAGCACGGCCCACTGGGAGACGACCTTCGCACCCATCGCTTCGATCTCGGAGTTGACCTCTTTGAGGCGCGCCGGGTTGGCCTTGAGCGTTCCGGCACCGTGCGGACTCAGCGTGCTGAGGAGGATGTAGGTCGGCATCGTGCTCCTTGGGCGAGGCGAGGATTCGCCGGGGCCGAGACTACCACGGCGTCCCGGTACGATAGGGAACGATGCAGCACCGTTTCCGACCACTTGCGAGCCCGGCGGGCCCCGCCGTCATCGGCGTCGTGTCCGGGCTTTTGCTGGCCGTCGCGGTGTTCCTGCCGTGGTATTCGACCAACCTGGGCGCCCCGGCGTCACCTCAGAGCGCGAGTGGCTGGGCTTGGACCGCCGTCGCCAAGGGCGTATTGGTCCTGGGCATCGTGTGGGCCCTGGCATCGGCGCTGCTCCTGGCCGACCACCTCGACACGTACCGCATCGACTCGCGGACGGCAGAGGCCCTCGGCTGGCTCGTCGCCGGCGCTGCGCTCCTGGCGGCCGGGCTGGTGGCGTTCCGTCTGTTTCAACCGCCCGAGCCCGCGGACTTCCTGACCCGCGACTTCGGCCTGTTCGTCAGCCTCGTCGCGGCCGCCCTCGGCGTGGCGGCCGGGTTCGCCCAAGCCGCGCGCCGATGACCCGGTAAAGGTTTTTGGCGGTTTCAAGGGGTGAGCGCAACGGCCTGTCGCGTACTTCTCGGATGGTGTCATGTAGTCGCGGGTCTTGCGGGGTCGGTTGTTGAGGCTGTGTTGGATGTTGTTGCAGACTGCTCGGTGGTGACCGTGGAGAGGTCGGTTCTTTTCGGAAGGTACTGGCGAGTAGACCGTTGGTGTTCTCGTTCGAGCCTCGCTGCCACGGGGAGTGCGGGTCGCAGAAGTAGATCGGGATCCCCGTCGCGATCATGAACGCGGCGTGGCAAGCCATCATCTCTACTCCCTGGTCCCAAGTGATGCTCCTGCGCAGCTCGTCAGGCAACGTCATGATGGTGCGGCGCATCACCCGTTCGACGTTGACGGCGGACCGTTTCGTCGTCCAAGGCGGTCCGGACCGCGGCAGACACGTATGCGCTCCGCCGGCCGACGCCGACGCGCTGATCGATCTCAGCCTCCAACGCATCTTCGCGCGTGATGTGTACGCGCATGGCCACTCGATGACACACGATTTCGCCCGGGCCGGTCAGGTGTCAGCGAGCGTGCTCGATGCTGACCAACCTGTCGCCGAGACCCTTGACGCCAACGTCGTTTCCGCGCCCACCGGCGAGAAGGTCGGCTCCGGTCCCGCCGAACAGGCGGTCCCGTCCCGCCTCGCCGAAAAGCCGATCCTTTCCTGGACCCCCGCGAAGCTCGTCGGCGCCAGCTCCGCCGTAGAGGGTGTCGTCTCCCGGACCGCCGCCGATCTGGTCGCTCCGGCCGGCGCCCATGAGGACGTCCTTGCCGGAGCCGCCATCGATCGTGTCACCGAGCGCTCCACCGTCGATGAAGTCGTTGCCCCCTCGGCCACACAGCACGTGCGGGCCGGCACCTCTGGGAAAGGTGTGGAAGTTGTCTGCCCCGTCGGTTCCAAGCACGGTGCATCGACGGCCGTTGAAGGCCCGGGTGTTCGACGGCAGGATCGTCACTGGACCTGTACGTGCCGACGCGACAATACCCGTGCCGTAGCTCGCCACGGTCGCGCCCGCCGACGCCCGCATCTCTGCTTTCGCCGCGACCGCGCCGACGGCAATCGCCTCCCCTGCAATCCGGATGCTTCTCGAGTCCCCCGGAAGCGTCGGCCCGGTCCACTGACAAAACACGGTGTTCTCGCTGGAGCTGCGCCTCAGTGTGCACACCCCACCTGACCCGGAATCCGCCCGGACGACACGTACTCGCTGCTCGAGCAAGACAAGGAGGGAAAGGTTCTGCGCGGCCCCGATGCCGACGCTCTTGGCCGTTGCGACGTAGGTGATCGTGTCGCCGACACGCGATCCGACTGTCGGGCCGGTGAAACCGGTCAGCTGAGCGTTGCCGGCACACTCTGCACCAGCGATGCCCAGTGACCAGATTCCCACCGTACCGCCGCCGGGAAGCTGTCCGGCATCGGTCGCCGACAACGTCCACGTCCCAACGGGATCCTCACCGATGAAGGCCCCGAACGACTCTTCAGGCGCGAACGACGACGGCAAGAACGCTTGTGTGAAGTCGATGTCCGTGATCGGATCCGGCGTCCCAAACCCCGTGAACGGCCCCGTTGGAAGACTCCACGTGCGACTTCTCGGTGCGAGATATACGAGACCGCCGTTGCGGCTGGTCAGTGTGACCGTCGTGCCCGTCGCAGACTGCAGCGTGATCGTCAGGTCACCGAGACCGGTGTAGCTGAAGACTCCGAAGCTGACGCTCAGCGACCGCACCCGGCGAAGGCGGCCGATCACCGTCAGCGGACTTGTCACCGTGCCGCCGTCGGGGATGACAAGCGTCGGCCCATAGCTGGTCCCTTTACCACTCGCTGGGAAGGATTCGTCGGTCGCGATCGCAAGCGACCACGAATCGATCACTCCGAGATCGGAGACGACGCTGTCGCCGACCGTGAGCGTCCAGACGCCGTTGGGATCGTCACCGATGAATGCCGCCAAAGCCTCCTGCGGGACCAGCGGAGTTGCGACGGACCCCGCGACGTAGTTGTGATCGGTGACGAGTCCATTGTTGGTCGCCGCAGTCGATGCTCCGTCGGGGTCTGCGTCGTCATCCCAGGTCGTCCCATTGAACGCGTTGCCGGCACCGACACCGTTGAACACGGACAGCTCGATCTTCTTGCCGGCCGGCGAGGTCAGGGTGATCGCCAGATCCCCTGGATCAGCGTGCGGGATCGTCGTGAGCACATCGACGTCGGAGATCTTGCCGGTCAGCGCAGCGACGTTGATCGTCGACGTCGCGATGCCGGGAGTGTTCGCGTCGATGGCATCGGGGATCGCAACGTCCGTCGCGTTCGAGAACGAGGTCGCTTGGCTTGGCACGCAGTTGAACTGCGGCGGCGGGACCACAGCTGAGGCGACCGGGCTGACGAGAAGCGGCACGCAGACAGCGACGGCGACGAGGCCGACACGCGCCCCGGCAAGCACCCGCCGACGAATACCCACCCGATTCCCCCCGGACTCGCAATTGACAAGACCAACCTAGAGAAACGTTACATACCTTACAAGCCGGATGAGGTTCGTCTCATCACGTCACGTCGGCTCGCACGGCAACGTGGAACGTCAGGACGCCATCCGCACCGGCGTCCACTTCGACCGTGTCACCGTCGGTGAACTCGCCTTTGAGCAAGCGCAGCGCGAGCTGGTCCTGGATGCGTTTCTGGATGACGCGCTTGAGCGGGCGGGCGCCGTAGGCGGGGTCGTAGCCTTCGTCGGCGATGACGCGTTTGGCTGCGTCGGTCAGCGTCACCGTGATGTCGCGCTCGGCCAGGCGCGTGGCGAGGTTCGCGAGCTGGAAGTCCACGATGCGGTCGATCTCGCCGCGCCCCAGGCGGTGGAACACGACGATCTCGTCGATGCGGTTGAGGAACTCAGGGCGGAACTGCTCGCGCAGCGAACCCAACACGCGCTCCTCGGCGATTTCGGGTGAGATGCCCTCGGTCAAGAACTGGCTGCCGACGTTGGAGGTCAGGATCACCACCGTGTTGGTGAAGTCCACGACCCGGCCCTGGCCATCGGTCAGGCGGCCGTCGTCGAGCAGCTGCAGCAATACGTTGAACACGTCCGGGTGGGCCTTCTCGATCTCGTCCAGCAACAACACCGCGTAGGGGCGGCGGCGTACGGCCTCGGTCAGCTGGCCGCCCTCCTCAAAGCCCACATAGCCGGGCGGGGCGCCGATCAGCCGCGCGACCGAGTGCTTCTCCATGTACTCGCTCATGTCGACGCGGACCATGGCCTTGTCGTCGTCGAACATGAACTCCGCGAGTGCCCTGGCCAGCTCGGTCTTGCCGACGCCGGTGGGCCCCAGGAAGATGAACGAGCCGATGGGCCGGCCCGGGTCGGACAGACCCGCCCGCGCGCGGCGGAGCGCGTTTGCCACGGCCTCGACCGCTTCGTCTTGGCCCACGACCCGCTCATGCAGACGCTCCTCCATGTGGACGAGCTTCTGGACCTCACCCTCCATCAGACGACTGACCGGAACACCGGTCCACCCGGCGACGATCTCGGCGACGTCTTCTTCGCCGACCTCTTCGTTGAGCATCTGCTGCCCGTCGGCCTGCTTCTGGATCAGGTCGTCTTGGGCGGTCAGAAGCGTCTGCTCCAGGTCCGGGATCGTGCCGAACTTGAGTCGCGCCGCGCCTTCCAGGTCGACCTCGCGTTCGGCCCGTTCGAGTTCGGTCCGCGCCTGTTCGATGTCGCTCTTGGCCTGCTGGATGCGCCCGATGACCTCTTTCTCCTGATCCCAATGGGCGCGCATCCCGCCCGCTTCTTCGCGCAGCTCGGCAAGTTCGGCCTGCACGGCGTCCCGACGCGTCACCGATCCGGGATCGGTCTCGGGCTTGAGCGCCTGCTCCTCGATCTCGAGCTGGATGATGCGCCGCTCCACCTGGTCGAGTTCTTGGGGCACCGAGTCGATCTCGATGCGCAGGCGGCTGGCGGCCTCGTCCATCAGGTCGATCGCCTTGTCCGGCAGGAACCGTCCGGTGATGTAGCGGTGCGACAGGCGCGCCGCGGCAACGAGCGCCGCGTCCTGGATGCGCACGCCGTGGTGCACCTCGTAGCGTTCCTTGAGCCCGCGCAAGATCGCGATGGTGTCCTCCACCGATGGCTCACCCACGAACACCGGCTGAAAGCGCCGCTCGAGTGCCGGATCCTTCTCGATGTGCTTGCGGTACTCATCGAGCGTCGTGGCGCCAACCGCTCGCAGCTCGCCGCGCGCCAGCATCGGCTTGAGCAGATTGGCGGCGTCGACGGCACCTTCGGCAGCACCGGCGCCGACGATCGTGTGCAGCTCGTCCAGGAACAGGATGATCTGGCCCTCGGCGTCGGCGATCTCCTTGAGCACCGCCTTGAGTCGATCCTCGAACTCGCCCCGGTACTTGGTGCCGGCGATCAGCGATCCGATGTCCAGTGCGATGACGCGTTTGTCACGCAAGCTCTCCGGTATGTCACCCGAGACGATGCGTTGCGCCAGGCCCTCGACGATGGCGGTCTTGCCGACCCCGGCCTCGCCGATCAGGACCGGGTTGTTCTTGGTGCGACGCGACAGCACCTGGATGACGCGGCGCACCTCGTTGTCGCGACCGATGACCGGGTCGAGCTTGCCGCGGCGTGCCGCGTCGGTCAGGTCGCGACCGTACTGCTCGAGAGCCTGATACTTGGCCTCGGGGTTGGGGTCGGTCACCCGATGCGACCCACGCACCGACTGAAGTGCAGTCATCAACGCTTCCGGGGTGACTCCCGCGGCGGTCAGTGCGTCACGCGCAGACGATGGCGCGCCGACCAGGCCCAGGACCAGGTGCTCGGTCGACACGTACTCGTCGCCAAGCCGCTCGGCCTCACGGCCCGCGTAGTTGACCACGTCACGAAACGCCGCCGACGCGTGCTGCTGGCTCGCGCCCCGCACCACCGGCAACCGATCGACCGCCGCGTTGGCTGCGGTCCGCAACGCTGCGACGTCCGCACCCGCCTTGTCGAGCAGCGGCTCGACGATGCCCTCGCGGGCGTCGAGCAACGCGACCAGCAGATGCGCCGGCTCGATGATCTGCTGCTGACGCGCCTCGGCCGACGTCTGCGCGGCGGCGATCGCCTCTTGCGCCCTGACCGTGTACTGCTCGACTGCCATGGTTTCCGTTACCTCATTCGAATGATCGGTTGAACGATCCGCGCCGGCGGTCCGCCACGGCGGATGTGGACGAGTTCGGTGCTGAGCGAACGCCGCATCCGCTCGAGTTCCTGCATCGCCAGAGCCGCTTGCCTGATCATCTCGGCCTCGAGCGCCCGCACCTGTGAGATCGCCTGGTCGAGCGCACGCTCCATCTCCATGACCCGTTCGATGCCGGTCAAGTTGAGGCCGGTCTCCGACATCTGCTGCACCCGCCGCAGCCGCGCGACGTCCGCCTGGCTGTACAACCGCGTCCCGCCGGGTGACCGCGACGGGGCCACCAACCCGCGCCGCTCGTACATCCGCAGCGTCTGCGGATGCATCCCGGCGAGCTCAGCCGCGATCCCGATCATGTAAACCGGCCGGGTATCAGGCGTCGGCATCGCCCCACCCCCAACGCTCGACGAAGTGGGGCGCGCGCCAATCGACGCATGGGCCCGGCGTCAATTGACGCACGACGTGCCGACGCGTGCTGGATGCGCCGCGGCGCCCGTACAAAAGCTCCTCTGGCCAGGAAGAACGCTGGTTGCGAGGCTGACGCGCCAATTGGCGTTGACGGGTGCCGCCAATTGGCAGATACCGGTATCGCCACCTCTCGGGGCTCACTCCGGCCCTCGGTTCAGGGTCGCACCAGCTCACGAGAACAACCCGTCCCGGGGGTTGGCGCCGTTGAGTTCGGCGAATCGCTGCAGAGCGTCGCGCTGCTCATCGGTCAAGGTCGCGGGAACCGCGATGCGCAGGCGGGCGATCAGGTCACCGGCGCCGGTGCCCTTGAGGCGTGGCGCGCCCTTGCCTTTGACGCGAAGCGCCCTGCCGCTTTGACTCCCGGCTGGGACGGTCAACGAGACGCGACCCTCAAGGGTCGGTACCTCGACCTTGGCGCCCAGCGCCGCCTCGGCGAACGTGATCGGCACGTCGATCTCGAGGTCGTCACCGTTGCGCGTGAACCGCCGGCTGGGTGTGACATGGGTCGTCACAATCAGGTCGCCGGCCTGCGCGCCGCGACCGCCCGCCTGGCCACGGCCACGCTTGCGGATCTTGGTGCCGGTCTTGACCCCACCGGGAATCGTGATCTGCTCGTTGCGCCGAACCCGGCGCATGCCGACGCCGCCGCAACCCTCGCACGGATCGTCGACCAATGTTCCCGTGCCATGACAGGTCGGGCACGGCTGGCTCATGACCTCAAAGCCACCCAGGTTGCGACCCACGACCCCACGGCCGCGACACTCCTGACACAGGCTCGACTTGGAACCGGGTTTCGCCCCGGACCCAGCGCAATCCCGGCAGGCCTCGTCCACGTCGTAGCTGACCGGGATGCTCGCACCCGCCATGGCCTGATCGAACGACAACGTGACGTTGACCTCGACGTCCGCGCCTGCCCGGGGTGTCCCCCCACGTTGCCCGCGGCCACCGGGGCGACCGCGCCCGAACATCTCGAACATGTCGCCGAAGTCGAACCCCGACGGGTCGAAGCCCCCCGCTCCCGCGCCCGCGCCGCCCGGGCCGAATGCCTGTGGTCCCATGTCGTACTGCTTGCGCTTGTCGGGATCCGAGAGCACATCGTGGGCGTGCGCGATCTCCTTGAAGCGGTCCTCCGCTTTGGGGTCGTCCAGGTTTTGGTCGGGGTGGTGCTTGCGGGCGAGCTTGCGGTAGGCCTTCTTGATGTCGTCCGCGGACGCGTCGCGAGCGACCCCCAACACCTCATAGAGGTCACGGGCCACGGAGACCTACCCCTCCTCCACGGGTGGGCGGGCGGCGACGACGACCTTGGCGGGGCGCAGGACCGTCTGACCCAGGCGGTAGCCCTTCTCGGCGACGTGGACCACGGTGCCCTCGTCATGTTCGTCGGTCGGGTGCTGGGCGACGGCCTCGTGCACGGTCGGGTCGAACGCCGTGCGGTGCGCCTGGATTTCCTCGACACCCCGCCCGAACAACAGCCCGGCGAGTTGCCCGCGCACCATCTCGACCCCGGCCACGATCTGGTCGCCCCCACCACCCAGGGCGGCGATCGCACGCTCCAGGTTGTCGATGACCGGAAGCAGCTCGCCCACCAGATCACGCACACCGGCGTGGTGCTGCAGCTCACGGTCCCGGTCCACGCGGCGACGGTAGTTGTCGAACTCGGCCTTGAGCCGCTGCAACGCGTCCAGGTACTCGTCACGTTCGGCGACGACCTTGTCGTGATCCTCCCCAGCCACGAGCACAACCGGGGCCTCCTCGTCGGAGGGCCCGGTCAGATCGATGTCGCCCAACTCGGTGCCGAACGGCGCAGCCGTTGCGTCGATCGGCACCTCCGGGATGCGAGGGTCGCCGGTCACGCGACCGGCTCTTCGTCGATGACTTCGAACTCGGCGTCTTCGACAGTCTCCTCGGCCGGGTCGGCGCCATTGGTGGCCTGCGTCTGAGCGGCCTTCTGGTACACCTGCTCGCTGAACTTGTGGAGCAGCTCGATCAAGCTCTCCGTCTTGGCCTCGATGTCGCCGGTGTCCTCGCCCTGGGCGGCCTCTTTGGCCGCCGCGATGGCGCCCTCGAGGTCACGGGTCAGCTCCTCGTCGATGACCTCGCCGTGCTCCTTGAGCTGGCGCTCCGCCTCGTGCGCACGTGCCTCGGCGTTGTTGCGGGCCTCGGCCAGCGCGCGCAGGCGCTTGTCGTCGTCGGCGTGCGACTCGGCGTCCGAGACCATCGTGCTGATCTCGGCATCCGTCAGGCCGCCGGAGGCCTCGATGCGGATTTGCTGTTGATTGCCGCTCCCCAGATCCTTGGCCGACACGTTGACGATGCCGTTGGCGTCGATGTCGAACGTGACCTCGATCTGCGGAATGCCCCGCGGCGCCGGTGGGATGCCGACCAGCTGGAACTTGCCGAGTGTCTTGTTGTAGCTCGCCATCTCCCGCTCGCCCTGGAGCACGTGGATCTCGACCTGTGACTGGGTGTCCTCGGCCGTCGAGAAGATCTCGCTCTTGCGGGTCGGGATGGTCGTGTTGCGCTCGATGAGTCGCGTGAACACACCGCCCTTGGTCTCGATGCCGAGCGACAGCGGCGTGACGTCGAGCAGCAGGACGTCCTTGACCTCACCCGCCAGCACACCTGCTTGGATGGCCGCGCCGATGGCGACGACCTCATCCGGGTTGACGCCCTTGTGGGGCTCTTTGCCGGTCAGCTTCTTGACCCGCTCCTGCACCGCCGGCATGCGCGACATGCCACCGACCAGGACGATGTGGTCGATCGACCCGTCCTTGCCGGAGTCGGCGATGGCCTGCTTGGTGGGTCCGACGAGCCGATCCAGCAGATCGGCGACGAGCTCCTCGAGCTTGGCCCGCGACAGCGACAGGTCCAGATGCTTGGGGCCGGACGCATCCGCCGTCACGAACGGCAGGTTGATCTGGGCGATGGCGGTGGTCGACAGCTCGACCTTGGCCTTCTCAGCCGCCTCGTACAGGCGCTGCAGCGCCATCTTGTCGACGGACAAGTCGATGCCCTGCTCACGCTTGAACTCCGCGCTCATCCAGTCGACGATCGCCTTGTCGAAGTTGTCGCCACCCAGGTGGTTGTCACCGGCGGTGGACTTGACTTCGAACACCCCGTCGCCGATCTCGAGCACGGACACGTCGAACGTTCCACCGCCCAGGTCGAAGACCAGGATCGTCTGGTCGGTGCTCTTGTCCAAGCCGTACGCCAGGGCGGCTGCGGTCGGCTCGTTGATGATCCGCTTGACATCGAGGCCGGCGATCTTGCCGGCGTCGCGCGTGGCCTGCCGCTGCGCGTCGTTGAAGTACGCGGGCACCGTGATGACCGCTTCGGTGACCGGCTCGCCCAAGAACGCCTCGGCGTCGGCCTTGAGCTTCTGCAAGATCATGGCGCTGATCTCCGGCGGCGAGTACTCCTTGTCGCCCACGTGAACGCGCGCGTCTCCGTTGGCGCCACGAACGACGTCGTAGGGGACGATCTTCATCTCTTCGTCCACCTCGGCGAACTTGCGTCCCATGAACCGCTTGATCGAGAACACGGTGTTCTCGGGGTTGGTCACGGCCTGCCGTTTGGCCACGGCGCCAACAAGGCGCTCACCCGTTTTTGCGAACCCGACGACCGATGGGGTCGTCCGCCCACCCTCGGCGTTGGGAAGGACTTCCGGCTCACCGCCGGTGAGGACCGCGACACACGAGTTGGTGGTGCCCAGGTCGATGCCGATCGTCTTACCCATGGAAGCTTCCTCCTCAGGCGCATTCCGCGCCACGCTGTGGTCTTGCTGCTGTACGCAGTATGAAATCTGAGTCGCCTCATGTCAAGTTGAGAAACGGTGAAGATGCCGTGTGCGTCGCGACTGTGACACTCGGTCTGTCACCACCCGGCACGACCGGTGCTCCCGCGGGTCCTCCCGCGTGTTCATGGCCACTTGGAGTGAACGCCGAAGCGCGCAGATCGTGGCCACCGAATGGCATCCCGGCCGCTGGGCAACGATCCGAGACACGCCAATTGGCACGGAGGTGGCGCCAAATGGCGGGCCGAGCGCCACCGGGCGCAACGCCGACGCGACGACGGCCAACTTGGCGCCATGCGTGAAATGCCATTTGATGGTTTGTGACGCTCGCCGGGGTTGACCTGGGCCCATCGCCTGCCGATGGCAGTGGTGTGCATCTGAGCATCCGACTTCTGGTTGTCATTCTGGGCGCGATCGGGGTGGCGTGGCTTTTGTGGAAGCAGCACCATGACCTGGAGGGCCGACCCAAGACCATCGCCGTGGCGGCACTGGCGGTGCTGGCCGTCGGGTTCGTGGAATACCGTGCGCAGGCAGCCGAGAGTCGCTACGCGGGGGTCGTGAGCGCGATCGCCCACCGCGACGTCGGCGTGCGGTGCCAGGGGATGTTCGGGCACCTGATCGACATCGGCCAGGAACTCGGCACCGTGCAGTTCAACGCCGAGGGCGATCCGGCTGACAAGACCGACATCAAGGCCGACGCGTGCAAGTGGCTCAAGGAATACGAGAAGAGCGACAAGAAGGTCAC
The DNA here is from genome assembly GCA_031366605.1 of Actinomycetota bacterium. GTDB lineage: Bacteria > Actinomycetota > Thermoleophilia > Miltoncostaeales > Miltoncostaeaceae > CALMEC01. The sequence goes on from JANLOO010000006.1 coordinate 126,815, forward strand.
CCTCAACCGCGCGATCGGCGTCCACGTGCTGGCGCACGAGGCGATCCACCTGCGCGGGTGGACAGATGAGGCCCTCGCCGAGTGCTACGGGGTGCAGTACACCGCCCAGGTCGCGCGCAAGCTGGGCGCGACGTCCCGGCAGGCACAGTCGCTCGCCGAGTTCTACTGGCGCGTCGTCTATCCCGACATGCCGGATGACTACCGCACGGCCGACTGCGGCAACGGCGCCAAGTACGACCTGCACAAGAATTCGGACGTCTGGCCCTAGTTCGGATCGCTACCGTGCCAGGGAATGAGTCGGCGCACCCTTTCCTTCCTCGTGTTCGCCGGCGGAGCCTGCTCTCTGGCGACCGAGATGGCCGGGGCGCGGTTGCTGGCCCCGTACTTCGGGACCTCCAACCTGGTGTGGGCCAACCTGATCGGGCTGATCCTGCTGTACCTGTCGGTCGGCTACTGGGTGGGCGGCAAGTTCGCGGATCGTCACCCCGACGCGCGAACCCTCGGGTGGGTCGTGCTGGTCGCAGCCGTCGCGATCGCCGTATTGCCGTTTCTGTCCCGCCCCCTGTTCAGTGCGGCCTCCGACGCGTTCGACCAGCTGAGCGCCGGCGCCTACATCGCGTCGTTCTTTGGGACGCTGCTGATGTTCGCGCTGCCGGTGACGGCACTCGGGGCGATCTCGCCCTGGGCCATCCGGCTCGCGGTCCGCGATGTGAGTGAGGCGGGGACCGTCGCAGGACGGCTCTACGCCCTCTCGACCATGGGCTCGCTGGTCGGGACGTTCGTGCCGGTGCTCATCCTGATCCCGGCGATCGGCACCCAACGCACCTTGATCGGCACGGCCGCAGTCCTGGCCGCCGCCGCGTTACCGGTGCTGCCACGACGTGCAGCCGTTGCGCCGATCGGGCTGGCGGCGTTGCTCCTGCTCAGTCCCGGGGCGGTCAAGGACGCGACTGACGGCCGCGTGGTGTTCGAGGGCGAATCCGCGTACCAGTTCGTCCAAGTGGTGCGCCAACGGGACGGCGACACGGTGCTGCACCTCAACGAGGGGTGGGCCATTCACTCGATCCTGCCCGCGTCAGGGCCGCTGACCGGCGGATACTGGGACGCGTTTCTGACGCTGCCCATCCTGACAGGGCGCCCCGCGGGTCGGTTGGCGGTCCTGGGAAACGCGGGGGGCACGGTCGGCAACGTGTTCGCAGCCGCGTGGCCGGACACGGTGATCGACGGGGTCGAGATCGACCCGGTCGTCAGCGACGTCGGGCGTCGCTTTCTGGGGATGAACAACCCGCGCCTGACGGTCCACACCGCTGACGCGCGGTCGTGGCTGCGGGCAAGCGCAGGCGGGTACGACGCGATCGTCGTCGACGCGTACCGTCAGCCGTACATCCCGTTTCACCTCGTGTCGCGCGAGTTCTTTTCGATCGCGCGCGACCGGCTGACCTCGGGAGGCGTCGTCGCGATCAACGTCGGCACCCCGCCCGGCCAGCTCGAGGCCGTCGATCAGATCGCCGCGACGATGCGGGCGGTGTTCCCCGCCGTGCAGCAGGTGCGGATCGACGAGTTCAACTCGATCGTGTTCGGCTACCAGGGCCCTGCGACCGCGGCGGCAGCACGCTCGGCGTTGCGGGGCGCCACCGGACTGTCAGCAGGCCCGGCGCAGACCGTGGCCACGGGCCTGGCCGACGTCCCTGCCGGCGGAACGGTGCTGACCGACGACCACTCGCCGATCGAGTGGGTCACCGACCGCGCGCTGCTGACCTACCTGCAAGACGGTGCGCCGGGGGCCTCGCGCAGCGGATCGTAAGCGATCAGATGCGCGACAGTGTTTTGACGAGGCGCGTCATCTGACCGTTGCGCGGGACCTGCAAACGCACTGACAGCACGACATGCCCATCGACGCGTACCTGAACCGGCACGGCCTGGTGGTTGAGCACCACTGATCGGATCATCGTCGCCCGCGTGCCGGCGACACGGCACTGGACGGGACGTCCACCGGCGACCCGCACCGAGCACCGGAGCGAGGGGTCCGCCATGGGCACCGTCACGCGCAGGATCCCCCGACGGGCCGAGACGCGCTGCAGGGACGCGCTGGCGGTGAGCTCACCGGGTTGCGACGGAATCGCAACTGCCGTCTCGGCGATCGAGGTCGGAGTGAGCGGCACCGTCCCGGGGACGGTCACGCGCACCGACGCCGCACCCAACGCAACGGATTCGACCGCGATGGAGACGCCGGACGTGGGGTCGGCAAAGGTTTCGCCGACCCGCAGGGGGGCGTCTGCGAATGACGCTGTCTCCGGCGCGGCGTCGATCAAGCGCGTCCTGGTTGCCGTCCGGTAGTCACCGGCAAGCCGGATGGTGATTCCCGTGACCGTCGGATCAGTCACCGCGACGTTCTCGAACAGCCCCGCGGGACTGCGCAGATCCATGTACCAGTAGTCCGGCGCCTCCCCGCGTTGCACGCGCAGGGAGACGACTCCGCCAGTCACCACGCTGGACGAGGCAAGGCGATACGTGCCCGTCTGCACAACGGTCGCGAGACCCGAGGCCGTCAGGAACCCCGCCTCGCCTTTGCGGAACGCCGCGTAATGGCGATCGCTGGTACCCATGATGTCGTAGGGATCGCCGTACTCACTCTGCACGCACGACGTCGAGAAGCTGACGGAGACACCCGCAGCGTCCACACATCTGAGGGCCGAGGCGTGTTCGGCGCCCAGGTTGTGCCCCAGCTCGTGTGCCAACACGCGAACCGCGAGGCTGCCGTTGACGAAGCTATCGGTTCCCGGCATGTCCGCCGCACCTGACCAGGCGCAGGCCGGGACGCGCGGGAACACGTAGATGCGGTGTTGGTAGCCGGTCAGGTCGACGCCCGCCGCGCCGGCAGCCGCGTTGGCCCCAACCATCCACGCGTCGGGATCACACGTCGCGGTCCCCTGCGCAATCGTGTACCAGCCAAAGACATCGCCGTCACCACGGAGCCTGCCGGTGAGCGTCACCGCGCCGAACGACTGTTCCTGCTCAAACGCGTTGAGCGACGCCGCTCCGGTGAACACCGCGACCCGCGCGTCGTCCGCGGTCCACGGCGCGGCGGGCAGCGACGCGAAGTTGACCATGATGACGGCGACGGTGCGCGGCCCACGCGCCACCATCTGTGAGGTGGCGGCCGACGCGGTGGCTTGGATGCCTGAGGGTGCGAGCAGCATCTGGCGCGAGTTCAACGCATCGGCGTGCAGCCCATGGGCCATGGCGCCCGGCGCCCACGCGCCGAGAAGCCCCGCAATCAACGTACACACCCAACGACCCCGCGCTGACGCACGAGACGTCTGGCTGCCACGCCCATCCGATCTCACCCTCATCCAGGATCAGGTATCGGCACCGCTGTTGCAGACCTGCACCCCGCTGTGCATGAAATGTTGCAAGCTTGCGTCGCGTCGTTGCGACCATCGGAATTGGGCACGTGGTCTGGACGACGCTGCGCAGATTGGTAACCTCGCCCGATGCCCCAGACCCGACTTGAACGTACGCTCGCCGAGGGGCGTTTTGCCGTTACGGCCGAACTCGGACCGCCCAAGAACGCCGATGCGACGGCCGTGATCCACAAGGCGCTGCTGTTGGGCCCGGTGTGTGACGCGGTCAACGTCACCGACAACCAGACCGCGCAATCGCGGATGTCGCCGCTCGCAGCAGGGCGCATCGCGTTGGAGGCCGGCGCTGAGCCGGTCATGCAGATCACGGTGCGCGACCGAAACCGCATGGCGATCACGAGCGACCTGCTCGGCGCGTCGGCCCTGGGGATCCACAACACGCTGTCGATGAGCGGCGACCCGATCCACATCGGCAACCATCCGGACGCTGCGGTCGTCAACGACATCGACACGATGGCACTGCTGCGGCTGCAGGGGTCCCTCCGTCAAGGACGGTTCGCGAATGAGGGCGCGGAGGAGCTGAAGGGCACCCCACCGCACCTGCACATCGGTGCGACGGCCAACCCGTTCGCCCCAGACGCGGACGTCGAGATTCAGAAGATCAAAGCCAAGATGGAAGCCGGTGCGGACTTCTTCCAAACCCAGATCACGTACATGCCCGATGCACTCGACGCCTTCCTCGAGCGCCTGCGCGCGTCTGACCTGCCGTCGTGGCCCAAGCTGATCATCGGCGTCGGCCCGTTCAAACACCTGAAGATGGCGATCCACATGCGCGACAAGGTGTGGGGCGTCGAGGTCCCCGACACGCTCATTCAGCGGATGGAGCAGGCGTCAGACGAAGGCGAGGAGGGCAAGAGGATCTGCGTCGAGGTCATCGAGCGCCTGCGCGAGACCGACGGCGTCGCCGGCTGCCACGTCATGGCCGTCGCGTGGGAGGAGTCCGTCCCCGAGATCCTGGAGCGCGCCGGGCTGGTCTGACCCGCGACCAGCCGCAGGCCTGGTTTGCGCCGTTTGACTTCAACCAGATCAGAGCCGCTCCACGACTGGCGCCAATGATCGCACCGGTGACGGCCGGCCCGCAGGGCGATTCGCGAAGACCGTCCAACGGGTGATGCCGAGGCGTTCGCGATGTTCGCGCAGCTGCGTGACGATCTCGCCTTCGGTTCCCATGAGTACGTACGGTGAATCGAGGAGGACCTCCGTCGTCACACCCAAGTCGGCGGCAACCGGCCCGGCAGCCCGTCGCCGGTTTGGTGTGACCTGTGCCCATTGGACCAGCGCATGGAGGCGTATCGAGCGCCCAACCGCCGTGGCGAGCAGGTTGAGAGCGGCGATCTGGTCGGCCGCGGCGGCGCACCCGAACGTCGAAAGGTCGGCGGGCACCGCCCCGCCGCGCCGCTGGCTGAACCCGGTCAGACCGATGATGTCGGCACACCGCGCCGCCACCGAGAGGAGCCGCGGGCTGTTGCCACCGATCAGGATCGGAACGCGATGCTCGGGACCGGGGCGGATCTGCTCGTCCTGCACGGTGTAATGCTCGCCCGTGCAGGTCGCGGTGTCACCGGCGAGCAACGCCCGGATGATCACGGTCGCCTCCTCGAGCCGACTGATTCGCCGAGCCGGTCGCTCGAACGGGAGTCCTGCCCGCAGGTACTCGGCGGCGATGTGGCCGGCGCCGAGGCCGAGCTCGAACCGCCCGCCGGACAGGTCGGCCAACGCAGCCGCCTCGCGGGCCAGCACCACGGGGTGGCGAAAGTCGTTGTTGAGCACGAGGGTGCCGACATGTATGCGTTCAGTCGCCTCGATGAGCACCGCGCATGTGGTCAGCGGGGCGGGCATCCCATCGGCCAAATGGTCAGGGACCGTCAGGGAGCTGTATCCCGCCGATTCCGCGGTACGCGCGAGGGCACGGAGGCCAGACCCACGCGCCCCAGGCTCCCGCCACACCTGAAGACCCAGTTCGACGGTCACGGTGCGAACGGGGCTTCGAACCCAGCGGCACGCCGTCCGTGATCCTCCGACGTCGCAAGACACACCAGGACGCCCTCCAACGAGAAACGCCATTCGTCCCCGAACCGTCGTCCCGGAAGGTCACCGGCCTCGACGCGTCGCCGCACGGCTCCGATGTCGACTCGAAGGAGCTCGGCAAGCTCGTCAAGGGTCAGGACCGCATCGCATGACACGGGTGCAACTGCTGATCCCGCGACTCCTGCGTCATCGAGTCGGGTTGCGACCGCAGCGCTGACAAACGCCTGCTTGGTCATGCTCTGCGCGCGGCAGGCCCGTTCGAGACGCTCGACCTGGATCTCGGGAAGCCTGATCAACACCGGACGCGTCGCGAGCATCGCGACCGATGCCATCCGATAGCTATCAAGAGATAGCAAGGGGAATCTGAGGCAACAACCCATTGGCCGCCCTCACTGCCAATTGGCCGAGCGGTTGCCGGCCGACATCATCGGACGAACGAACCGCGTGGCGATCGTGAGGGTGCCGCAGCGGGCGAGCGGCAACGAGCGGCCGCCAATTGGCGCAGATGGGGCGACGCCGATTGGCGTTAACCACTACGGAACCAGTGCGTCGAGCGTGGCGGCCAGGCCGGTCAGGGTGGTCAGCTCTCGGGCGCGCGGCAGGTCGCTCGTCTCGGCGAGGCGGTTGATCCAGATGGAGGGCATGCCAAGTTCGGCGGCGGGGGCGATGTCGTGGAACAGGCTCGCTGCGACGTGGACGTGGCGGGAGCGATCGGCACCGGTGTCGGCGAAGAACCGCGTCCAATGGCCGTGGGCGGGTTTATACGAACCGGCGTCGGCTGCGGTGATGCGCAAATCGATGTCGACGCCGATGTTGGCCACGGACGCGGCCAACAGGTCGGGGTCGGTGTTGGACAGGATCGCGATCCGCCAGCCCCGTTCGCGCAACTGCGTCAGGGACGCCGGCACCTCGCTGAACACCGGCCACGACGGTAGCGAGTCAGCGAGTGCGAAACGCTCGGCGGGGTCAAGCGGGCGGCCCTCGATCGCAGCGACGGCCTCGAGACAGCGGGCCAGCACCTCGCGGTACGTCAACGACCGACCCTCCTGGACGAGCGGCTCGACCGCGTGGTGACGACGCAGGAGCGCGTCGGGATCCGCGTCCGGCCATACCAAGGACATCCCCGCCCGGATCCCGCCCTCCCAGTCGATCAGGGTGCCGTAACAGTCGAAGGTCGCCCACCGGTCGCTCACGCCGACTCCGTTCCGTTGCCTGCCACCACCGCAATCTCGACCGCTTGCTCGACGAGGGCGAGCATCGCCGCGACCCAGACTGCGTCCTCAGCCGGGTCCTCTGGGGGATCACCGGCGGCCAGCACCTGCACCGCCCGCGAGGTGACGGGCGCAGCCGGGTCGTCAACCTGCCGAAGCTCCTCACGCGCCCACGCTCGTGACTCGTCGTCACCGGTCGACCGAGCAAGCTCACGCCTGGCCACGTCGCTCTCGCCCGCACCCAGGTACGCGGTGATCTCGTCCTCATAGTCCGGTGGATCAAGGTCGAGCAGGTCGACCACGATCGCTCCGATCACGAGGGCCAGGTCCGCGTCCGGCGAGGCCCCACCGGTCAGTCGACGCTCGAGCACCCCCAAGCGTTCGCCGTTGCGCTCGATGACGGCGGCCAGGGAACGTCCGGATTCGTCGGCCAACGCGCGAGCGAACGCATTGTCCGGGCGCTCATCCAACGTCAGCGCCAACGCCTCAGTCGTCACGTCGTCGGGCGAATCCCCCACCGCCCGCTCCAGCGACGCCCCCATGGCGAGCCGAAGTTGGTTCCAGTGGGCGCGCGCCGTCGCATCGCGCAGGTGATCGAGCTCGTCCGCCGAAGCCCCCGCGACGATGGCGTCGGCGAACTCCCGGGCCTGAACCCCGAGCGCACCGCGCGGCAACACCACCGCAGTGCGCAGGATCAGCTCCGTAAAACGCGTGAAGTCGCTCATGCGCCGATGACCGCATGTTCGATTGCGCCGAGTCCCTCGATCTCGACACGGACGACGTCCCCGTCACGCAAAAACCTGGGCGGCGTGCGGGCAACGCCGACGCCGGCAGGCGTGCCGGTGGTGATGACGTCACCCGGCTCGATCGTGAACGACGACGAGATGAACGCGATGAGATCGGCGACGCCGAACACCATGTCCGAAGTCGTCCCGTCCTGCACCAGCTCGCCAGAGAGCCACGTGCGGATCGAGAGGGCCTGCGGGTCGGCGACCGCGTCAGCAGTCGTGATCCATGGACCCCAGGGAGCGAAGGTGTCGGCGCCCTTGGCCCGCACCCACTGCGGCTCACTCTGCTGGACGTCCCGGGCGCTGACGTCGTTCATGACGGCGTACCCGAACACGCATCCGAGGGCGTCGACCGCCGTCACGTTGCGTGCAACCTGCCCGATCACCACGGCCAACTCACCCTCATAATCCGGCTTCGCCGTGTAGCCGGGCAGCACCACCGGACCGGCGGGACCGGTCACCGACGTCGGCATCTTGGCGAACAGCAGCGGGATGTCGGGAACCGGCTTGCCGGTCTCGGCCGCGTGATCCCGGTAGTTGAGGCCGATGCCGATGAGCTTCCCCGGGCGAAACGGAGCCAGGATCGAGAGCCCGTCCAACGCAACCGACGTGCCTGTGCGCTCGATCGCAGCCCCGCGGACGACGTCCAGAACGCTCGCCGAGATTTGCGAAACGGTCGTGCCATCGACGACGCCGGCGCTGGGGCCGTCAGGCCCGTGGTAGGAGAGGATCCGCATACCTCGCTATCCTACGTCGCGGTCTGCGGCTCCCGCCGCCGACTCACCATGACCGAACGCGAGCCGCCTATCTCCACACATACCGAGAACCTCGAGCCTCCGCCCGTGCCCGTCCGGCAGCGCATCTCCGACGGCGCCCGCAGCATCGTCGACCCCATCATCCGCGCGCTGGTGCGCAGGCGGGTCGGCCCCAACGCCATCACCGTCGTCGGATTCGGGCTGGTCACGGCATCGTGCGTGCTGATCTTGGCCGAGCAGTGGCTGCTGTCGTGGCTCGTGTTCACCGTCGGGTCGCTCAGCGACATGCTGGACGGCTCGGTCGCGCGCCTCTCCGGCAAGGCAACGACTTTTGGGGCGTTCCTGGACTCGACGCTCGACCGGCTCGCCGAAGGCTTCGTGCTGGGATCCATCGGGATCGTGTTCGCACGCGACGGTCGCCACTGGGCCCTCGCGGCCTGCTTCGTCGCACTGACCGCATCGTTTCTGGTGTCGTACACGCGGGCACGGGCCGAAGGCCTGGGGATCGAATCGAACAAGGGTGGCTTGATGAGCCGGGTCGAGCGGCTGTTCTTGATCGGCACAGGGCTCTTCTTCGGGTGGATCGACCACTTCCTGGAGATCGCGATCTACGTGCTCGCCGTGCTGACCGTGCTCACGGTCGTGCAACGTGTGATCCACGTGTCGCGTGCGCTCCGCCGGCACGAACAACCTCACCCACCGGGCTGACTCGCGGGGCTCAAGGGCCCGGGTGACGGTCGATCGGGCCGCACGGCCTCGCGCAGCTGATCGTGTACACTAAATAATGCACCAATCGGACGGTGTGCACCGAGCAGCCTCGATCCGGGGCCGGGCAGCGTCCGCAACCCCCCTGCCTGGAGAGTCAACTGTGGCCGCACTGAACAAGAACGTCGAGATCGCCCCTGCCAAAGGCAAGCTGGGGGTCCTCCTCCCGGGAATGGGCGCGGTCGGCACGACGTTCATCTCGGGCGTCATCGCGATCCGGCAGGGACTCGCGAAGCCGATCGGCAGCCTGACCCAGATGGGCACCATCCGGATCGGCAAGCGTACCGACAACGACGTGCGGCCCCTCTCGACCTACCTCCCGCTGGCGGGCCTCGATGATCTGACGTTCGGCGGCTGGGACGTCATCGCCGACAATGTCTACGAGGCGGCCAAGCGGGCGGGTGTGCTGGAGGAGAAGCTGCTCGACCAGTTGCGCGACGAGCTCGAGGCGATTACCCCGATGCCCGCCGTGTTCGAGCAGAGGTTCGTCCGCAATCTTCACGGCGACAACGTCAAGCCGCCGGCGAGCAAGATGGAATGGGCCGAGGCGCTCAAGGCCGACATCCTGGCCTTCAAGGAGCAGCACGGTTGCGACCGCCTGGTCGGCATCTGGTGCGGCTCGACGGAGATCTACGAGCAGCCGTCGGAGGTCCACGCGACGCTGGAGGCGTTCGAGCAGGGGCTTCGCGACAGCCACCCCAACATCGCCCCGAGCCAGATCTACGCCTATGCGTTCCTGTCGCTCGGTATCCCGTTGGCCAACGGGGCACCGAACCTGACGCTGGACTTCCCCGCCATGATGGAACTCGCGCGCAAGAACAAGGTCGCGGTCACCGGCAAGGACTTCAAGACCGGACAGACCCTGATGAAGACGATCCTGGCGCCGGGGCTCAAGGCACGCATGCTCGGTGTTGCCGGCTGGTACTCCACCAACATCCTGGGCAACCGCGACGGCGAAGTGCTGGACGACCCCGACTCGTTCAAGTCGAAGGAGGTGTCGAAGCTCGGTGTGCTCGACACGATCTTCGAGCCGAAGCGCCACCCGGATCTGTACGGGGATCTTCACCACGTCGTGCGCATCAACTCTTACCCCCCGCGCGGTGACAACAAGGAGGGGTGGGACAACATCGACATCTTCGGGTGGCTCGGCTACCCCATGCAGATCAAGATCGACTTCCTGTGCCGCGACTCGATCCTCGCCGCGCCAATCGTCCTGGACCTGGCCCTGCTGGTCGATCTCGCCCAGCGTGCCGGCATGAGCGGCGTGCAGGAGTGGCTCAGCTTCTACTGGAAGAGCCCGCAGCCCGTGCAGGACAACGTCTACCCCGAGCACGACCTGTTCATCCAGCTCACAAAGCTCAAGAACACGATGCGATTCTTGATGGGCGACGAGCCGATCACCCACCTCGGGTCCGAGTACTACGACTGAGTCACCCCGGCCCGTGGCGACGCCACGTCAGGTAGCACGCGGCCCTCGACCGAGTGCTACCGTCGCAGTCGCCCATGGCTGAATCACGTTCGATCGCGCTCATCTCGCCGCACGCCTGGCCGGCGCACGATGATCTGACGTGGCGCATCGAGCAGGAGGCCCGGGCACTCGCCCGGCGCGGACACCGCGTCAGCATCCTGACGCCGGCCACCGGGCCTGAGCTTCTGGCTGACAGCCGGCGTCGCTTGCGCGCGCTGCGCGACGGCGACAGCACCCTGGTGATCGGCGCGCCGGGCCAGGTCGTTGTCGTGCCCCTCGGGCGGTCCCTGCCGACGGGGCCCAGGCGACGTATCGGTGGGCCGCTCGACCTGTCCGCGGCGCTCGAGGACGTCCTCTCACGAGTCGCGTTCGACGTCGTGCACGTCCACGAACCGTTGGCACCGAGCCCGGCGCTCGCGGCCTTGCGACACGCCCGCGGCATCACGGCCGCAACGTTTTACCGGCCCGAGCAGCTCGCCGGGGTGGCATTTGTGCAGCCGTTGTTGGAACGCGCAATGGCGCGTCTGGATCTGTGGGTCGCGACGAGCGACAGCGCGCGACGGGCGGTCGCCGAATTGTTCGCGCGTGACTGCGATGTCATCCCGGGCGGCATTGACCCGGAGACGTTCCACCCGCCCATTGACGAGCCCGTCGGGCCTCCTGGCCTCGTCGTCGTCGCCCGGGGAACCGACCGCGCCGGATTGCGATTCGCGCTGCATGTCGTCAAGACGCTGGACCTCGACGCTCTGGGGACCATCACGATCCTTGGCCCTCAGGAGGCCCCGTGGCGCACTCGAGCCTCGGTCCCCAAGGCGCTTCGCGAACGCGTCGCCGTCATCCCGGACACCGGTGCCCAGGCACGCGCTCAGGCATACGCGACCGGACGAATCGCGCTGATCAGCGCACCTGACGACCTGTTGGGATCGGCGGCCGCCGAGGCCATGGCCTGCGGGTTGACGCCGATCATCCCGCGCACGGGCGAAGGCGACGCCCTGATCACCCACGGACGCGACGGGTTGGCGTTGGCGCCGTTCTCGCGTGATGTGTGGGCCGCGACGATCACCGACCTCGTTGGCGAGCCACACCGGCGTGCCGAGCTGGGCACGCACGCCGCTCACCGTGCGTCGGCGCGCACGTGGGACACAGTCGCGGCTGAACTCGAGGATGGGTATGCCCGCGCGGCGAGCATCGACCCGATGGCATCAGCACCCCGCGACCGAATAGTCGTGGATGTACGGGTGCACGCGGGACCCGAGTTGCCGCCGCGCGCGATCGTTGACGCCTGCATTGCTCGCGACGTCGGCGCCGTGGCGGTGGTCGCCGACATCGGTCCCGAACCGGGGATCGAAGCCGCAGCAGTGGCCGGAGGCCGAGTGACGGTCATCGCCGGTCAGCACATCACGACCTCAGAAGGACGCCTTGTCGGGTTGTTCCTGCGCACTGCGATCCCCCATGGATTGGGTCTCGAGGACACCACAGAGCTGATCCACGCACAGGGAGGGATCGTCATGGCCCCCCACCCCGGGTGGTCCGAGCCGCCCAGCAGGGATCTGCTGCGTCGCTACCGCAGCCTCATCGACTGTCTCGAGATGCTGAGCGGCCCCGCGTCGACCGCGCGCGCGGGCTTGGGCGAAGAGGCCGCTCGCCTGACGCAGCGGTTCGGCATGCTCGCCGTGGCGGGCAGTGGCGCCACCACCGTCGAGGACATCGGGGCTGCACACCTTCGGATGCGTCCGTTCACATCCGCCCGTGAATTTTTGGACGCACTCGTCGACGCGGAGCCGGTACAGCGCCGCCGTGGATTGCGTCCGCGCATGCAACGTGAGAGACGCCGTCCAGCCGACCCCGCGAACTGAAACGCGTTTCACGCAGGAGATCCGCCACAAGAGGGCCAATAGATGCGTCGCTGATGACGTCCGACACACCAGGCAACGACACCCGTGCAGAACGGCCGCGCCGCAGCTCAGGCGTAACAGGCGGCGGATCACCGACCGAATTGCAAGACGCGTACCTGCGCCGCTCGATCGTCGAGATCGAGTCGCTCAATCGCGAGATCCTGGCGTGTACGCACTGCGTGCCCAAGGACGAGCTGCCGGTACTCGCATCAGGCTCGCCGCAGGCCGAGATCCTGATGGTCAAGTGGTCAGCGAGCCTGGCCGAGCGCCAAGAGGGCGTCGCATTCTTTGGCAGGGCCGGTACCGCGATCTTGAAGAGCGTCGAACGGCTCGGCATCAACCCGGCCACGATGTACGGAACGCTCGCGATCAAATGCAGCCACCTCGCTGAACGCGACGCGGCGGCGCTGTGCCCGCCATGGCTCGCTCAGGAGATTGCCATCGTCATGCCCAAGCTCGTGGTGGCAATGGGTGAGCACGCACTGGATGCCATCAACCGACTCGACTACCCCCTGGCCGAACAGCTGCGGGCCGCGACCGGTGTCGTCCAACGGTGGACCCCGACCATCGAGGCGCTCTACGTCCCGGACATCGATGACTCCCTCGACGAGCAGGGTGCCAAACGCGCATTCTGGGCGGCCTTCCGCGCCATCGGCGATTGGCACGAGGCGCAACCTCCGTACTGAGCTGGCTCATCGGCAGCTGACCCGGCCGCGTGCAGTTGACCGGAGTACTTCGCGATTCGCCAATTGGATGGCACCATGCCGCGATTGCCGTCCACCGCCATCGGCGGGCGGTCCAACCTCACTCCGCCGCGCCACTCCATTGAACGGATGTGGCCCCGCGAGGGTGGGGATCACTCCGATAGGGAGACTCCTCTGACCCGTCGAACCATCACTCTTGCAACGATGCTCGTCGCCGTGGCGTTCACGGCCACCGCCCTGTTCTTCACCCGCACGCCAGATGCCGACGCCGGCCAACGGACCAAACTGGCCCGTGCCGAGGCACAGATCTCCGCTCTTCGCGCCCAACTCATTGCAGAACGACGGCGCCATCCGACGAACCTGACACAGCTGCGACGCACGTCACGGTCGGTCCCGAGCGTCAACCACGCCCTGGCCCTCGCGGCCGCGACCTATGGTGTCCCGGTCGCAAAGCTCCGCCGCGTCGCGACATGCGAGTCGACCCTCAACCCCAAGGCGACGAACGGACGCTACGTCGGCCTCTTCCAGTTCGGCACTCCCCTCTGGAACGCCACCCCATACGGCCGCTTCTCCCGCACCGACCCGTACGCCGCAGCGGCAGCGGCAGCATGGGCCTTCAAACGCGGCATGGCCCGCCACTGGCCGCTCTGCGGCCGACGCTGAACACCGTGGCACCCGGCCTCCGAGAGCCCGCCAATTGGCGTCCATCACCCACGGCAACCGGCGGGCTCCTGGGAAGTCTTGGCCTGGATCGCCTCGCAACCCGGACCGCGACGGAAGGCAGCGCTCCCGACAAGCTGACTGCCTGCCGTCGCGTCGGCCCGTAGGGCCGCCCGAACATCTGCATGCTCGGGGCGCCGCGCTTGAACTGCTGATCGCTGCCGCGCGGACCGGCCCTGCGGGCCGGGCGACGACGTCCCGCCAGCTCTTCAGGGAGCGCTGGCCGTCGTCGCAACAGCAATACACCCGCCACGCCAAGACAACCGAACCAACCGACGATCCGTCGTGTACCAACACAACGCGGCCTCACGCGGGTCTCCGATTGCCCGCCACTTGGCGTCAATCACCCACGGCAATCGGCGGCTTCTGCACGAGAGGCAGCGCAGGCCCGCCGTGCAGGGGCGGCGTTGGGGGCGCGCCATTTGGCGTGGCACGGCTGACGCCAAATGGCGTGTTGATCACGTAGTCGCCATTGGAGGCGACATGTGTGTCGGAAAATGTCACAGAGACGAGTGAGAATTGACACGTTTGGTGGCTGTGGTGACACACTTGAAGGTGCATCCTTGGGAGTGTGCCGATCAGCTACTACAAGGGCGAGCGCCTCGGGAAGAAGCCTCCGTGCGCGATCTGTGCTGGGCCTGGGCACGGGGCACGGGAGCAGTTGCACCTGCCGTTCGGGGTGACGGTGTGGCTCTGCGCATTGCATCGTAGCCACGAGTTCGTCACTCGGCGTGCGGGGAGGGACCTGGTCGTCAGTCTGAGCTACGTGTGGGATGCGGCAGGGTGCATGACGAAGACGCGTCGCCAGGCGCTGCAATCGTTTCTCGCATCGATCCGGCCGAAGCCGGCGCCGCCGCTTCCCGGCTCGTACGCCTGGCCGGAGTGTCGAACAGAAGCTGAAGCCCGCTTCGCCGCCGGCGAATCGCTCCAAGTGGTCATGGCGGACATACACCGTCGCCTGACCGGATCACTCGCCCACCCTCCGTCAGTCAGGACATTTCAGCGCTGGTTCCACGAGGGCCGCTGGCGCGAACACGCAGGCGGTACGGGCGTCAGTCCGACGTCGCCCCGACATCCGGCGTCGTCTCCCGAACAAACCGCGCGACCGCCTCGATATGGGGGGTCTGGGGAAACATATCGACGGGACGCACCCATTCCAGGTGGTATCCACCGTCGACGAACCGCCGGGCGTTGTCCGCGAACGTCGCGGGATGACATGAGACGTACACCAAGACCGGCGGCGCCAGCTCCAGGATCCGGCGCACTGCTCCGCCAGAGAGCCCCGCTCTCGGCGGATCAACGATCGCGACGTCGGGAGGCCGCAGCTGGTCCCGCTGCTCTCGCAGCACGACACGCACGTCCCCGCAGATCGCCTGGTAGCGCGCAAACCCGTTGGCCTTTGCGTTCGCCCGGGCATCGCGCACGGCCTCCTTGATGATCTCGATCGCGACGACCTCAGAGGCCTTGGGCGCCAACACGAGCCCGACGCTGCCGGCGCCGGCGTAGAGGTCGTACAGCACCTCCTTGCCCGTCAGGCCTGCCGCCTCTGCGGCACGTTCGTACAAGCGCTCGGCCATCTTGGTGTTTGTCTGGAAGAACGCCCCCGACGACAGTCGCAGCTTGACGCCGTGGACGCGCTCTTCGAGCCAATCCTTGCCCCAGGCGACCCGCGACGGCAGGCCCCCGGTCACCTCGGCGACCCCGTCGTTGACCGAATGCACCAGACCGACGAGTTCGGGATGGGCCGCGGTCAAGCGCGGCGCCAAGGCATCCACCGCCTTCTCCGCTCCCGGAGCCGTCACGATCGTGACGAGCCCCTGCCCGGTGTTGATCCCAACTCGGACGACGACGTGACGCAGCGTCCCGCGCTGCGCGTCAGCTGGATCTTGCGCCGCGAGGCGCTGATCGTACGCAACCATTCCCTCGTCCACGGCCCAGGCGCGGACGGTCTCGCGCAGCGCGTTGCCGAGAGGAGTCGCGAGCATGCACTCGGAGATGTCGACGACCTGGTCCCAGCGGCCACGCATGTGAAAACCCAGCGTCAACTCGCCGTTTGGCCCCGGGGCCGCGGAGTACTCCATCTTGTTGCGATAGCCGAAATGCTCGACCGCCCCGTCCGCCTCGAGAACCGGGACGTCGGGAAGGTGCGCGATCCGTGTCAGATGATCGACAATCTGATCGCGCTTGGCCTGCAGCGTCGCTTCGTAGGCGATGTGCTGCAGGCGGCAACCGCCACAGCGCGGCACGTACTGGCATGGCGGGACGATGCGATCGGGACCGGACTCGAGAACTTCGACCAGGTCCGCCTCGGCGAACCTGCGTCGCGCCTTGCGCACCCGTACTTTCGCGCGGTCGCCCGGAGCGGTGTCCGAGCAGAACACCACAAACCCATCCGCGCGCGCAACGCCCTGCCCGCCGAACGCCAGGTCGTCAACTGCGACTTCGAGTTCGTCATCACGTTTGGGTCGTTCCATGGGCGGCAGACAATAGGGGTCGCCGGTGGACGGTACGGTTCTACGATGGCCGGATATCCGTACCTGATCGTCGATGTGTTCACGAGCGAGGCCCTCGCAGGCAACCAACTCGCCGTCTTCACGAAGGGTCACACGATCCCGCAGGAGCGGCTGCAACCGCTCGCCCTCGAGATGGGATTCAGCGAAACGGTGTTCGTCTTGCCGCCGCTCGAACAGGAGACCGCCCGGATTCGGATCTTCACCCCCACCAGCGAGGTCCCGTTCGCGGGACACCCCGTCCTGGGCACCGCCGTCGCGCTTGCGATCGCGGATGGGCTCGACAGGGTCGAACTGGTGACCCCGCAGGGGTCGGTCCCGCTCGAGATCACCGACCGGACGGCCACAGGCGCGTTCGGCCGCATGCGGCAACCGATACCGACCGTCGGCACGCTGCCCGATCCCCAAGCGCTGTTCGCCGCCCTGCGCGTCACCGGATCCGAGCTGCCCGTTGAGATCTATGACAACGGGATTCCGCACGTCTACGTCGCGCTCCGTGATCTGACCTCGGTGGCGGCCGTCGCACCCGACTACGGTGCCCTCGCCGACCTTGCCCGCACGCGCGGCATGCCGATCGTCGGAATCAACTGCTTCGCGGGCGCAGGCCACCGCTGGACGACCCGCATGTTCGCCCCAGCGGATGGCGTACCGGAGGACGCAGCCACCGGATCCGCCGCGGGACCCCTGGCCTGCCATCTGGCCCGACACGACCGTATCGCATTCGGTGACGAGATCGTGATCTGCCAAGGCGCCGAGATCGGACGCCCCAGCACGCTCTACGCCACGGCCCACGGATCGCGCGATGCCATCACACGCGTCGAAGTCGCAGGAATGGCCATCGTCGTGGCATCCGGTGCATTCCATCTGCCGTAAGCGCAAACGTTCCCATCGTCATCGCTCCCTGACATGCTTTCGATCCGATGAGTGACATTGATACGGACGGCGTGAGCAACGGCACGCTCTTGAGCATTGTGAGCGCCGCCCGTGCGGCCCTCGAGTCGCATGCCCGCGAGATCAACGACCTCAACGTGTTCCCCGTCGCCGACGGCGACACGGGGACCAACATGCTGCTGACCGTCCAGGCCGTCGAGGCGGCCGCCGCAGGCCTGACCGGAACGTCGACCGCCGACCGGTGCGAGGCGCTGGCCCGGGCAGCGGTGCTCGGAGCGCGCGGCAACAGCGGGTTCATTCTTTCGCAGATGGTGCGGGGGGCGGCCGATGTCATCGCCGACGCCCCCATCCTGAACGGCCCGACGATCGCGCAGGCGCTTCGCGGCGCCAGCGATCGCGCGTATGCCACGGTGCCGAACCCCGTCGAGGGGACGATGCTGACGGTCATTCGGGGCATGGCCGACGGCGGCGACGGCGGCGGCACCGTCGAGCAAGTCCTGGCCGACGCCCTGACCGCGGGGCGCACGAGCCTGGCCGCCACCGAGGCGATGTTGCCCCAGTTGCGCGAGGCCGGTGTGGTGGACTCGGGCGCCTATGGGGTCTTGCTGATCGTCGAAGGCCTTGCGGCGGGTCTGACCGGCCACAAGGTTGGTCCGTCCATCCAAGTCAGCGCACCGACCGTGATGGCCACCGACCACGAACCATCGGCATTCCGTTTTTGCACGTCGTACGTCCTTGACGACGCCAACCAGGAACTCGCGGAGCTCGAGACAGCCCTCGGCCCGCTGGGCGACAGCCTGCTGGTCATCGGCGACCGCCGACAAGCCAAGATTCACGTCCACACCGACGAACCACAACGCGCGATCGCACTTGGAGAAGCCGCCGGAATTGTGAGCGGCGTCAACGTCGATGACATGCGCCGGCAGGAGCAAGACCGGGCCGCGCGGATCGCCCGCCGCACACGGTCAGAGCGCTCCGCGGCAACCGGCGCAGTGGACCCGACGCTCGCGCTCACGGCCACGACCACCGCCATCGTGACCGACTCCGCGGCGGACTTGCCGCCGGACACGCTGACCGACAACACCTTCGTCGTGCCGATCCCGGTCAACTTCGGCACCGAGACGTTCCGCCCCGGGATCGACCTGGATGCCGAGGAATTCTACGCGCGACTCAGTGCCGGCGGTGAGACACCGACGACCGCATCTCCGTCCGTCGGCGAGTTCGTCGAGACCTACACCAAGGCGCTGGAGCGGTACGAGACGGTGATCTCGCTGCTGATGAACCGCAAGATGTCCGCGACCGTCGAGGTCGCACGCCGCGCCGGGCTGGAGGTCGACCCCGATCGGATCATCGTGATCGAGACCGAGTCCGTCTCTTTTCAGCTGGGGCTGCTGGTCCGGCGAGCACAGGCACGGTTGGCGCAAGGGACAACCCTTGGGGAGATCGAGGATCTGGTCGACCAGTTTCGCCGCACCCAGGGAACCGTGTTCACCCTCGAGACCCTCGAGTTCCTACGCCGCGGTGGGCGGATCGGACGCGCCAAGGCACTCGTCGGCAATCTGCTCGGGCTGCGCCCGCTGCTGGAGCTCGCCGACGGCGAGGTGGTACCAGTGCGCCGCGTCCGTGGAGCCGACCGCGTCCTTCCAGCGATGCGCGAGTACCTGGAGGCGCGCTCCGATCCGGCCCGACCGCTGCGCGTCGCACTGGGCCACGCCCGCGCGTCCGATGCGATCCCCGCACTCGACGCCATGGTCCGTGAGGCACGCCCCAATGCGATCATCGAGATGGTGACCGAGATCGGCCCAACAGTCGGAACCCACGCCGGCCCAGGCACCGTCGCGTTCGCGTTCTTCCACGACCCGATGGACGACGTCGCAGGGTGATTGGACCCGGCTGAACCTACGGAACCGCCTGCGCCATGCCGTCGCCGGTGCCTGCGGGGGTCTCGATTCGTGACTCCTCACCGACCAGGACCGCGCCGACGGCCGGTGCCTGACCATGTGCGACCACCGCGGCGCTGAACCCGAGCGAGACGCTGGTGCCGCGCTTCCACGCCAGCAGGTAGGGGTACGGGTCGACGCTCGCGCCGTCGCCGGGATGGATCTCAAAGTGCAGGTGCGGCGGCGTGGTGATGGCCTGCCCGGTGTTGCCGACGAAGCCGATGATCTCGCCGCCGCGCACCCGGACGCCGTCGGTGACACCGTTTGCGTACCCTGAGAGGTGCGCGTAGTAGTAGGCGTTGCCCAGGTCATCGGTCAACCACAACCGGTTGCCGCCCAGTGTGTTGACGCCCACCTTGGAGAGCACCCCGTCGGCGACCGCCAAGACGGGCACGCCGATCGGCGCAAAGATGTCGTTGCCGTGGTGCCACCCCGTGCCCCCACGTGGCGCGCCGTAGTCACTCGAGAACGCCGCGCCCGAGCCGAACACGGGAAACACATACGGTGTCGCGGCCGATGGGGCGGCACGTGTGGACGCAACCTGAGGGATCGCGACAACCGGAGGCAACGTGGCACGCTGCCCGGTCGTTGCAACCGTCGTCGATTGCGCACCGAGCGCGCACGCTCCCGCAATCAGCGTTGCGGCGATGACGAGCAGCGCTCGGGGACAGGCCGGACGGAGGTTCACCCGCCCATTGTCTAGATGCCCGGGGACCGGGTCAATCGCAACTGGCACGCGTTTGCCAAATCGTCACCTCGTAGCTGCAACGAGAATTTCAAAACCTCGCTAATTGGACAAATATTGTGATTTTGGTACCGTGGCCCGCTCGTCTGGGACCGACGTCCGGACATTCGTCGAAAGGCAGCTCTGCACCGAATTCGCCTGACACATACGCGCGCCGCCTGGGCGCTCCTGGTGATCGCCATCTCGATTGCGATGGCACCCTCGGCAGCGTCTTCGGCGCCATCGATCGGTGAGCTACGCGCTCAGGTGACCCGAATTCAGGCAGAAGTGGCGGGGATCGACACCCAGGTCGAGGCCGCCGCGGAGGCGTACAACGGTGCGGTCTACAGGCTCGACCAGATCCAATCGCGGATCAGGTCCAACGGTGAGGCGCTGCGCAGAGCAAAGCGGGACCTCGCGAGGGCACGCGAGATTCTGGGCGCGAGGTTGCGAGCCGCGTACATGCAGCCACCACCGTCACGCATCCAACTCATCCTGTCGAGTAGAAGCGTGTCGTCGTTTTTGGGTGGCGCCGAGGCATTGGAGCGCGCCAGCGGCCAGGATGCCGCAATCGTGCGCGGCGTTCAGGCGTTGCGCCGGCGTACGGTCGTCGCGCGGCGCGAGCTGCTGGCGGACCAGAACCGGGCAAACGACGAGGTCGCCGGCCGCCAACGGCAGCGTGACGTCGTAACCGCGCTGCTCAGTCAGCGGCAGGCGGTGTTGTCTGGGGCGAAGGGTCGCCTGGGCAAACTGCTCGAGGCGCAACGCGCCCGTGAGCGTGCCGCAGCTGCCGCCGCGCGCAAGCAGGCCCTCGAGCGCGTCCGTGCGACCCAGGGCCCGGGTGGCACAGCCGCTTCCAACCCACTCGCCGGCAGCGCAGGCGTCGTCAGCGGCCCTGGCAGCTCGTCCAACGCGCAGGCCGCCACTATCGCCTTGCAGTATCTGGGTGTGCCGTACGTCTGGGGTGGCGCCACGCCGTCCGGATTCGACTGCAGCGGCCTGGCCAGCTACGTCTTCGCCAAGGTGGGCAAGTCCGTCCCGCATTTCACGGGTGCGATCTGGGCGGCGTTCCCCAAGGTCACCGGTCCGCTCCAACCGGGGGATCTGGTCTTCTACCACAATTTGGGGCACATGGGGATCTACATCGGCGGCGGACAAATGGTGCACGCACCGCACACCGGCGACGTCGTCAGGGTCACCGCCCTGGCGGGACGTAGTGGCTACGTCGGAGCCGTCCGCCCGTAACCCGCGAGCGCGCTTCGGGCTCACGGCGTGGCGTATCACGCCCGGCTCGTATCCCGATCGCCACTGATCGGCGACGAAAACCTAAAGGTTCGGCCCCAGCGGCCGATCCCTATCCACAGAATGGCAGGACGCCTCATACGAGTGGCAGGACGCCGCCTCCCAATCACACGCGCGATGGCCGCGGCGTTGATCGCTGCCGCTCTGAGCGCAGGGCAGGCGACGGCAGCCGGCGAATGGAGTGTCAACGCCACGCCGGCAGCGCAGAGCGCGCAAGGCAACACGTGGCAGGTCGTTCCCGCCGGTGGTTCGTGGACCGTGGCCTCCGCACCCCAGAAGACCACGGCACCGCCCACGCCAGGGCAGATCCTGGATGAGTTCGTCGCCAATTCGACCACCGGCATCTCGGCGCCGCCGCTTCCACCGAGCGCGGTCGCCGCTGCCGACGCACCCATCGTCGCGATCGACCAGAACGCCCCTGAGGTCGTTGCCCTCGCAGCAGCCGAAGCCGAACTCGAACGCATCAACGCGGATCTCGCCGATGTGCGCTCGCAACTCGAGCTGGCATCGGATGACGCCGAGATCGCTGCCCTGACCGCGCAAGAGGCCCAGCTCGAGACGCAGAAGAACGCATCGGCCGGCCGCGTCGACGAGCTTCGGCCCGCAGTGGACAAACTGCGCCAGGAAGCCGCCGACAAGGCAGCACAAGCGCAGGCCGCGAGCCCGTTCGCATCGCTTCCAGGCCTGTCGTTCGCCCCGGTGTCATCGACCGTCCCCACGATCGACGCAACCCTCGCCGGCAACCTGGACAACTATCTGGTCGGCAAGGGCAGCCCCCTGGCCGGACACGGCGCCGCATTCGTCTATCAGGCGACCTCCGTCGGCCTGGACCCGCGACTGCTGGTCGCCATCTCCGGCGCCGAGACGAGCTTCGGCACCTACGGACCGTCGCAGGGAATCCACAATCCCTTCGGGATGGGCCCCGGCATCGTCTACCCCTCATGGGATGACGCGATCGCAGGAGCCGCCCGAAACCTGGGTGGACAGCTGTACAAGGGGTCCGGCCTGGTCACGATCTCGCAGATCCAGCATCGCTGGGCGCCGAATGGCGCGGTCAACGATCCGAGCAACCTCAACAGCAACTGGTACAAGAACGTCAGCCGCTACTACGGCGAGCTCGGCGGCGACCCCAACGGCACGGTGTTCACCGACCGCACCGCGTCGCAGATCGCCATCCCCGTCGCGCCGGGAGTCGCGCCAGGCATCCAGGCCACCGTCTCGGCGCCCGTGGCCTACGGACCGGCGGTCGCCGTTGCCGGTGGTGGCCAGGGCAGGGGCCCCGCGGCGCTCCAGCTCGCGCAGAAGTACCTGGGCATGCCGTACCTGTGGGGTGGCGCGAGCCCCAAGACCGGGTTCGACTGCTCCGGCCTCGTCCAGTACGTCTACAAGCAGCAGGGCGTCACCCTCCCCAGGGTCGCCGAGGCTCAGGCTGCCGTCGGCACTCCGATCCCGCCCGACCAACTGGCACCAGGTGACGCGCTGTTCTTCGCCGACCGCACCGGCTATATCCACCATGAGGGGATGTACATCGGCAACGGCTACTTCCTGCACTCCCCGCACACCGGCGACGTCATCAAGATCTCCGCGCTCGCCGAGCCGTACTACGCCTCGCAATACGCCGGCGCCCGCCGGTACTAGCGTCCCGCGTCGGACGTTCCCTGGCCGGCAACATGACGATTTGCACGTTGACCGTGTCAACGCGCAGACGTCCGGCCGGCCGTGGTCAACGGGTGGCGTGGGACCACCCCGGCCGCCGACCAACCGATCGACGCCTACCAACCGTTGCGGCACCTGCTCGGCCATCGCAGCTCCTCGGTTACAGAGCCCGGATGCAACCTCGTCCGAGGCGGCCTCTGGATCTGACCGACGCTGCGGGGCCCGCTCACGCCCACTGGTGGGGTGAGCGGACCCTTTGACGCAGCCGTGACCTGGACACAACCCGGATGTCGTCAGGAGGCCCAGGTCGGGCCGGGTTCCCCGCGGGGGGAGGAGGGGAACCGCGCGCCGGTTTGCGAGGTTGTCGAGTGGTGTGACGTCAGCTAGGGGCCGAACGGGGGCAGGCCACCAGGGCCGCCGAAGCCATCCGGACCGAAGCCGTCGTGACCGGGACCGCCGTGGCGGCCACCGGGCCCGCCATGACCGCCGCGACCGGGACCGCCAGTGCCGTCGGCCATGCGCGTCGCCATCTCGTTGAGACGGGCGTCGGTCAACGTCTCCCCCTCAGCGGTCGCCTCGGCACGGAGGCCCTCCTTGATCGCGTCCAGGAGCTTCGCCCGCGACACGCCCTTGGACTCGGCGAGCTTCGCCAGGGTCGTGCCGCCTTGGAGTTCGGTGTGGATCTCGTCTTCGGTCATGCCGAGCAGCTTGGCCACAGGCGCGATCCGAGCGGCGTGCGCGGCCTCATGCCGGGCGCGACGCTGAGGAGCATCCTTCGCGCGCGTCAACATCTGATCCGCCTGTGCCTGCGTCAGACGTCCGGCGGTGACCGCCGCGTCGAGACGCGCCTTGAACGCCGCCTGCATTGCCGCCTGGATGTCCGCCTCGGTCAGGTGCGTGCCCTTGGTCTGGTTGAGCGCGTCCGCCAGATCCTTGGCCGGGCTCGATCCGCCCCCCGATGCCGCAACGCCGATCGTCGCCCCGCCGGCGCCGAGCGCAACTGCACCCGCGAGTACCATCAGCGTGCGGTTGGTCGGTCGTTTCATTCCCACCTCCAGAGAGTCGTTTGCCCGAACCACCTGTCACGCACAGTAAGCCGCCAACCTCTGCCCCACCTGGGACTTCGGTAAAGGGAGTGTTAACGTGGCCCGCGCAACCCCACTCCGCCAAATCGGGTATGAACCCCGACGATGTCCCTGACCGACCTCATCTTGGAACCCTTCCAGCCGGCGTTCATGCAGCGGGCCTTGGTCGAGGTGTTGCTGCTGGCGATCCCCGCGGGGTTGCTGGGCACGTGGGTCGTCACCCGCAAACTCGCGTTCGTGACCCACGCGGTCGGGCATGCCACCTTCCCCGCGCTCGTCATCGCCGCCCTGGCGGGTTGGAGCCTGTTCGGCACATCGCTGGTCGCCGCGGTCGGGCTGGCGCTGGGGTTGGCGTGGATGTCGAGGCGTCCGGAACTGGCCAACGGCGTGGCCGTCGCGATCGTGCTGTCCGCAGCCCTCGCGCTCGGCGCGGTCCTGGTCAGTGACATCTCCGACCCCGGGATACGCGCCAACGGGCTCTTGTTCGGCAGCTTGCTTGGGATCGGTTGGACCGAGATCATCCGCACGGCGATCGTCGGGGCCCTGGCGATCTGCCTGACCATCGTCGCCGGACGGGACCTGACCGCCGCGACGTTCCAGCGTGACCTGGCCGTGGCCGACGGGCGACGCGTCCGGACGCTCGACGTCGTGCTGATGGTGCTGCTGGCCGCCACCGTCGCGGTCGCCGTGCGCGCGGTTGGCAGCCTGCTCGTCGCCAGCCTGCTGTTGGTGCCGTCCGCGGCGGCGCGCCTGGTCACGCGCCGGATCGTCACGATGCACCTGGCGGGCATCGGGTTCGCTGCGGTCGAGGGCGTCGTCGGTTTGTGGCTCGCCTACCAACTGGACGCCCCCCCGGGAGCCGGGATCGCGGTCGTCTCATCAGCGGTGTTCGTCAACGTCGCCGCGTTCCGGGGGCTGTGGGCATGGCGCAGCCGCCAACTGGCAGCGATTCCTATTTGACATTGATTCTCATGTAGGTACGGTTCACCAGATGCGGCCATGCCATCGTCTCCTCGTCCTGGCTGCAATTTTCGCCGCCGGGCTCACGGTGCTGACCGGGTGTGGCCGACAGTCGGGTACACCCAACGGACGCCTGGCGGTCGTCGCCACCACCACCCAACTGGGGGACTTCGCACGCGCCGTCGGCGGAGCCCGGGTTTCGGTCGCACAACTGCTGCGGCCCAACACCGATCCGCACGAGTTCGAGCCGACGCCCAAGGACGCCGAGGCGGTTGCCGACGCAACGGTGGTCCTCGAACACGGCCTTGGCCTGGACGACTGGCTGGATCAGCTCGTCGCCAACGCGGGTGGCTCCGCAACGCGGGTCGTCACAACCACGGGCATCGCGCTGCTGCCCGACGGCGACCCACACGTCTGGCTCGACCCTGGCAACGCCATCCAGATGGTGGGTTCGGTCGAGCGCGCCCTGGCATCCGCCGACCCCGCGGGCGCGACGACCTACCACGCCAACGCCCGAAGGTTTGTCACTCGGATCACCGCGCTCGACACCGAACTGATGGCGCGGATCGCTGCGGTCCCCGCGGCCCGACGCAAGATCGTCACCGACCACGACGCGTTCGGATACTTCGCGCGCCACTACGGGATCGACATCGTCGGGACGACGCTGCCGTCACTCTCAACAGCGTCAGAGCCGTCGACCAAGCAGCTCACGACGCTCGCGGCAACGATTCGCCGGCAGGGCGTCCGCGTGGTCTTCTCGGAAGCATCGATCAATCCGCGGCTCCAACGCGCATTGGCCGACGAGGCAGGCGTGACGCTCGGCGCACCGCTGTACGGAGATGCATTGGGCGCGGTGGACACCCCCGCAGGCACCTACCTGGGCATGATGCGAGCTGACATGGACGCGATCATCGCCGGAATCGGCGCCTGATGAGCCGGCCTCCGCTGCAGGTCACGCACCTGAGTGTCGCATTCGGCGGCAAACCGGCGTTGGACGACATCACGTTTGCGGCACCGGCCGGTTGCATCATCGGCGTGATCGGCCCCAACGGCGCGGGTAAGTCCACCCTGTTTCGCGCGATGCTGGGTCTGCTGCCCCACTCCGGTACCGTCCACATCGCGGACACCCCCGCCTACGTCCCACAAGGCGACGCCACGTCCGCCGACTTCCCGGCCACGGCCCTGGATGTTGCGTTGATGGGCCGGTACTCGGCGACGCCATGGTGGCGCCCGCTCGGGCGCGCCGCCAGAACCGCGGCCGAGCAGGCGCTGGATGAGGTCGGCATGAGCGAACATCGCAACTGCACATTCGGTGAGCTGTCGGGCGGACAACGCCAGCGCGTCATCATGGCCCGCGCCCTGGCGCATGGTGGACGGGTGATGTTGCTGGACGAGCCGCTGACCGGAGTCGATGCGACCAGCGGACGCATCCTTCAGGAGTCCATGGCGCGCCTGCGCGACCGGGGCGCCACGCTGCTGGTCGCCACCCACGACCTCAACGACGCGGCCGCAGCGTGTGATCGGCTGCTGTTTCTCAACCGGCGCGTCATCGCCTACGGCCCCCCGGACCAGACGTACACCGCCGAGACCCTCGGCCGCACCTACCAGGGCATCCTGGTCGTCAGCGACGCGACGGGAGGCACGATCCGTGTGCTCGACGAGGGGGCCCACCACGACCATGGGCACGACCATGGGCACGACCAC
This sequence comes from Actinomycetota bacterium, assembly GCA_031366605.1. Lineage (GTDB taxonomy): Bacteria > Actinomycetota > Thermoleophilia > Miltoncostaeales > Miltoncostaeaceae > CALMEC01. The sequence goes on from JANLOO010000006.1 coordinate 153,343, forward strand.
GAGCACTCCCACGACCACGACCATGGCGACCGGTGAGTTGGCTGACCGACCCGTGGTCGACCGAACTCGTCACCCGCGCGGGCCTCGAGCTGATCCTGGTCGGCGTCCTGGGTGGCGCGCTGGGCGTGTTCGTGGTGGTCCGCGGACTGCCGTTCACGGTGGAGGCGTTCTCCCACACCGTCTTCCCGGGTGCAGTGCTGGCATCCGCGTTGGGCGGATCGATCGTTCTGGGTGGTTTGGCGGCAGGGCTCGCGGCAGCGATCGGCATCGCGTTCGCGTCACGGGCAGCCCGCACGAGCGACGAGACCGCGGTTGGCGTGGTGTTCACCGGGATGTTCGCGCTGGGCGCGATACTGGCGTCCGCCCTGGGGCCGCTGGATCACGACATCTCGTCGTTCCTGTTCGGTGACCTGCTCGGGGTCTCGCGCAGCGACCTCGTGGCGTCGCTCGGCCTTGCGATCCTGGTGCTCGGAGCGCTGCTGGCGCTGCGCCGCCCGCTCATCGCAGGTTCGTTCGACCGGGATGCCGCGGCGGCGGCGGGTCTGCGACCCGGTCTGATCGACATGGTCCTGCTGTGCCTGCTGGCGCTCGCCGTCGTCGTCGCGATCCGCGCGGTCGGCACGGTCCTGGTCCTCGCACTCTTTGTCACCCCCGCCGCGTCAGCCCGTCTCGTGGCCCGTCGCATCCGGACAACCGTGGGGGCGGCGATCGCCTACGGCGTGGCGTCCGGGGTCGGTGGCCTGTACCTCTCGTTCCACGCCGACGTCGCTGCCGGCGGTGCCGTCGTGTTGGTGGCGACCGGGCTGTTCGCGCTCACCTGGCTCGCATCGCCGCGGTCAGGGCCGCCCGCAGCGGTGCGGCGGATTCGAGTGGCACGACCCGCTCCACGGTGACGTCCGTGCAACCGACCCACGCGGCGGCCTCGACCATGGCGCGCGCAACCGAGGCGACCGCGCGCGGACGTTCGAATGTCACGGTCCGACCGACGAGCGCGCCATCTCGACGCACGGGATCCACGCGGGCGACGATGCGACCGCCCGCGAGGACCGGCATCGCGAAATAGCCGTACACCCGTTTGTGCGCAGGCACATACGCCTCGAGTCGGTGTGCCAGGCCGAAGACCCGTTCGGTGCGGGCGCGATCCCAAATCAATGAGTCAAACGGCGAGAGCAGGGTTGTGCGGTGCGTGCGGGGCAACCCCGCGTCGAGGACCCGCAGCGCGTCGCAATCGGCCCACGCGGGTTGATCCCACCCAGCGACCGTGACCGGCACGAGACCGGCTTCGTCGATGACGGCCCGCAGTCGCGATGGGCGCTGGCGATGGTAGTCCGCCAGATCCTTGAGCGTGCCGACGCCCAGCGCGGCCGCCGCACGTTGGACGAGCGCGATCTTGCAGTCGCGATCGGATGGCTGGTGCTCGCGGAGCGCCGCGGGGATCGCGCGTTCGGGCAGGTCGTACACCCGCTGCCAACTGCGTCGCGTCACGCAGACGACGTCTCCTGCGGCCAACAGTTGCTCGGCTGCGCGCTTGAGTGGCGACCAGTCCCACCAATCGCCGCCTTGCCTGGCGCCTCCCAGTTGGCGGGCCGTCTGCGGGCCGCTCGCGCGGAGCGCGTCGAGGATGGCCTTGCGGGGCCCGTCCGGCCCGGTCAAATCGCCCCGGTACCGGGCACGGCGCATCGCGTACCACGGCCAGTCCGCGATCGGCAGGACGCTGGCTGCGTGTGACCAGTACTCGAACGCCTCCGTTGCCGACCAATAGGCCGCCTCCACCCCTTCCCGAGACACCGGTCCCAGACGGGCGTAGGCGACCAACTCGTGTGAGCGGGCGAGCACCGAGATCGTGTCGAGCTGCACCGCACCGAGCCGCCTGAGCATGGCACCGGGACCGCCCTGACGATCACGCGTCCCCAGAAACCCCTGGCTCCACAACGCGAGCATGCGGGCCTCGTCGGCGCTCAGCGCGACTATTGCTTCTGACACTCCCGGCACACTCCGTGAAAGGTCAGCGTGTGCCCGTCGACGCGAAACCCCGTGTCGGTCGCGATGCCCTGCTCGATCGGGGTCAAGTCACACTCGGAGAGTTCCTCGACACGGCGGCACTCGGAGCACACGAGGTGATGGTGATGCGCGCCCCCACAGAGGCGGTATGTGGCCTCACCGTCATGCTGACCGATCGCATCGAGCAGGCCTGCCTCGGTCAGCGCCACCAGGGTGCGGTAGACCGTCGAGAGCCCCAACTCGGGGCAGGTCGCGCGCGCTCGCGAGAAAACCTCCTGAGCACTGAGCGCGTGACCATCGTCCAACGCGCGCAGCACCGCCATTCGCTGCGGGGTCCTGCGCAGGCCACGATCGGTGAGGGCGGCGCTCGTGTCCACGCCCGTGATGATAGGCGAGGCACTCGTCTGCGAGCTATCGTGCCTCGGCGATGGCACGAATGACGACATGTCGGGAGACGGCCGAGTGATCCCCGACCTGTTTTCGATCGGCCCGTTCACGTTGCACAGCTTCGGATTGATGGTCGCCTCAGGGCTGATCGTGGCCGCATACTTCTTGTCGCGTGATCTCGCGGGCCGGGGACGGGACCCGGCCCTGGCGTGGGAGCTGGCCGTCGCGGCAGGCGTTGGCGGGTTCATCGGCGCGCGCGTCGACTACCTGATCCAAAACGGTGGGAGTGGCCTGTTCTCGAGCATCGGGTTGGTCTGGTACGGCGGCGTCATCGGCGGGGCGGTCGCCGTGTGGGTGGTCAGTGCGTGGCGCAAGGTCCCCATCGGCGTCGTCGCCAACGTCATGGCGCCGGCATTGGCGTTGGGGTACGCGATCGGCCGCCTGGGGTGCCAGCTGTCGGGCGACGGCGACTACGGTTCGGCCAGCTCACTCCCCTGGGCGATGAGCTACCCGGACGGCACGGTCCCAACCACCGAGCTCGTCCACCCGACTCCGATCTACGAGACGACCGCGATGCTCGTCGCGTTCTACGTGTTGTGGCGTTGGCGCAGCCGGTTCGACCGCCCCTGGGCACTGTTCGGCGTGTGGTGCGTCTTTGCCGGCGTGGAGCGGTTCCTCGTCGAGTTCGTCCGCCGGAACGACGCCGTCGCCCTCGGCCTGACGACCGCGCAACTGTTCTCGGTCGGCCTCGTCATTCTGGGAGGCGTCCTGCTGTGGACCCGGTCCAACCGAACCCGCCGCCCCGCGACCGCGTAACCGGCAACCCGTTCGCGCGCGCCGCGATTCACAGCAAACACACAGCTCGTTCACGCGTAAATCTGCTCCGGACGGTGGAGGATCCTCCCGCACGGCACCACACAACGACACGGGGAAACGACGTGAAAAGGGCGATTGGCGTACTTGCGGGAGTCATGCTTGTCACTGGAGCCGGCGGTTGCGGAGGCAGTACACGAGCGACAACCGGGACGGAGGCCGGCGCGAGCACGCAGGCCACGACACTGGCCGCGACGACGACGACGGGCACCCAGACACCTGCGGAGACCAGCCGCTTGGTCTCGACGTCGACGTGCGCGACAACCACGACGAGTACAACCGAAGGCCCGTACTACGTGACCGGGACCGCCGAACTCACGGACGGCAACCTCAACGCCGCAAAGCTTCCCGGCGACCCGATCACGATCGCGGGCTACGTCTACAGCGGGACCGGCAAGACGACTCCCCTCGCCAACGCCGTTGTCGACATCTGGCACGCCGACGACGGCGGGGCGTACCACCCACCGTCAAACGGGCCGGCCAATGGGTATACGGACGACCAGCTGCGACTGCGCGGACACGTGGTGACCGACGCCAAGGGGTACTACCGGTTCACGACGATCTACCCAGGTGAGTACGAGGGCCGCGCGCGCCACATCCACATCCGGGCGACCTCGGCCGATGGCAGCCAGGATGTCATCACGCAGCTGATCATGAGCAAGCCAGGCGACCAGACCCCGGCTGCCAACGACAACATCGCGCAGTCGCTGCCCCCGTGTCACACGATGGCGTTCACCACGATCGGCGGGGCCTCGACCGCGTTCTTCGACTTCCACTTGTAGCGCGCGTCAGCCGCTCCGGGGTAAATCCGGCATGCTGACGGGGTGATCCCGCCGGCTCCGACGTCCCGTCCTGGGCGCATCGTGATTCACGACGTGCAGCCGGTGCTGGACGCTGGCGCCCACGCGCCCAAGATCACCGTGGGCGACACGACGGCGGTTTCGGCGACGATCCTGCGGGACGGGCACGAGGTCATGCGTGCGGTGGTGCGCCATCGCCCACCCGGGAGCGGGTGGATCGAGATCCCGATGACCGACGCCCCGGGCACAGACCGGTGGCACGCCGACCTGAACCCACAGGAGCTCGGCATCCACGAGTTCGCGGTCGAGGCCTGGGTCGACGTATTCGCCTCGTGGCGTGGAGAGATGCGCCGGCGCGTCGATGGCGGGCAGGAGGATCTGACCAGCGAGTTGCTCGAGGGCGCGGCCTTGGTTCAAGCCGCGATCCGCCGCCTTCGGGGGGACGCCAAGACCTCTGCCCGCGACGCCGCGCAGTTCCTGGCGTCCGAGGCCCCGCAGGCCGAGCGCGTAGCCGCCGCACTCGGCGACGGGCTGTCCGTCACGATGACGCAGAGCCCGGATCGCCCCGACAAGGCGCGCAGCGCGATCCACCGCCTCGACGTCGACCGCGAGCGCGCGACGTTTGGCGCGTGGTACGAGTTGTTCCCACGTTCGTGGGGTGGCTTCGCCGGAATCGAAAAAGAACTGCCGACGTTTGCGAAGCTCGGCTTCGACGTCCTCTACCTGACCCCGATCCACCCGATCGGCACGACCCACCGCAAGGGCAAGAACAACGGGTTGACCGCCAAGTCGGGCGAGCCCGGCAGCCCGTGGGCCATCGGCGCGGCCGAGGGTGGGCACACCGCGATTCACGCTGAGCTCGGAACGTTCGCGGACTTCGACCGGCTCGTCGCCGCGGCGGCGACGCATGGCATCGAACTCGCGCTCGACCTGGCGGTCCAATGCTCGCCCGATCACCCGTGGCTGACCGAGCATCCCGAGTGGTTCTACCGCCGCCCCGACGGCACCCTCAAGTACGCGGAGAACCCACCCAAGAAGTACCAGGACATCTACAACGTCAACTTCGACACGCCCCACTGGCGGGCACTGTGGGAGGAGATCCGCGCGGTCGTGTTACATTGGTGCGCGCACGGCGTGCGCATCTTCCGCGTCGACAACCCCCACACCAAACCGCTGGGCTTCTGGCAATGGCTGATCGGAACGGTGCGGGCCGAGCACCCCGAGACGATCTTCCTGGCCGAGGCCTTCACCCGCCCCGCCGTGATGTACGAACTCGGCAAGGTCGGCTTCAGCCAGTCGTACACGTACTTCACGTGGCGCACGGGTATACACGAGCTCACCGAATATCTGACCGAACTCGCGCGCCCCGACGTGGCCGCGTTCTTCCGCCCCAACTTCTTTGTCAACACTCCCGACATCCTCCACGAATCCCTGCAGACCGGTGGTCCTGCGGCATTTCGCGCGCGGCTTGTTCTGGCCGCGACGCTCGGGCCGAGCTACGGGATCTACTCCGGGTTCGAGCACTTCGAAGCGACACCGGTCCGCCAGGGCAGCGAGGAGTACCTGGACTCCGAGAAATACGAGACCAAGCGCCGTCGTCTGGACGGCCCACTGCTCGAGATGGTCGGCAGGCTCAACGCGATCCGCAGGGCTCAGCCGGCGCTGCATCGCATCGGACCACTGCGGTTTCTCGAGACCGAGAACGCATACCTGCTCGCCTACGCCAAAGGCACGGGTGCGCAGACGGTGGTGTGCATGGTCAACCTGGATCCACAGGCGCGGCAGGTCGGACTGGTCCACCTGCCCGTCGAGACCGGAATGACCGAGCGGTTCGCCGTGACCGATCTGCTGAGCTCCGCCATCTACGATTGGCGTGTCGGCGGCAATTACGTCGCGCTGGATCCCGGTGCGGCCCATGTCATGGCGATCCGCCGATGAGCGCCCTGACGCCGGGCGAGCATCCGGGCTGGTTCGCATCGCAGCCGCTGTGGTTCAAGACCGCCGTGTTCTACGAGGTCTACGTCCGCGGCTTCCACGACTCCAACGGCGATGGCCACGGCGACATCCGCGGCTTGATCGAGAAGCTCGACTACCTGGAGTGGTTGGGGATCGACTGCCTGTGGCTGCTGCCGGTCTACCCGTCCCCCATGCGCGATGGTGGCTACGACATCGCCGACTTCTACAGCGTCCACCCCGACTACGGTGACGTCGAGGACCTGAAGGCCCTGATCGACTCGGCCCACCAACGCGGCATCCGAGTCGTCGCAGACCTGGTCATGAACCACACCTCAAGCGATCACCCATGGTTTCAAGAGGCCCGCTCGTCGCCTGACAACCCGAAGCACGACTGGTACGTGTGGTCGGACACCAAGCACCGGTATGAGGATGTGCGGATCATCTTCATCGACACCGAGACGTCCAACTGGACGTGGGACGAGGACGCGGGCGCCTACTACTGGCACCGGTTCTTTCACCACCAGCCGGACCTCAACTACGACAACCCCGAGGTGCAGGAGGCGATGCTCGAAGCCCTGCGCTTCTGGCTCGATTTGGGCCTTGACGGGTTTCGCCTGGACGCCGTGCCGTACCTGTTCGAGCGCGAGGGCACCAACTGCGAGAACCTGCTCGAGACCCATGCGTACCTCAAGCGCGTACGCCGCGAGATCGACGAACGCTACCCCGACCGCGTCCTTTTGGCCGAGGCCAACCAGTGGCCGGCGGACGTGGTGCACTACTTCGGCGTGGGCGACGAGTGCCACATGGCGTTTCACTTTCCTGTCATGCCACGCATGTTCATGGCACTGCGGCGCGAGGACGCCGCCCCCATCATCGAGATCCTGGACCAAACCCCGGAGATTCCCGACACGTGCCAATGGGGGCTGTTTCTGCGCAACCACGATGAGCTGACGCTTGAGATGGTCACCGACGACGAGCGCGACTACATGTACGCGGAGTACGCCAACGACCCGCGCATGAAGCTCAACCTGGGCATCCGCCGACGCCTGGCTCCACTCTTGGACAACAGTCGTGACGAGATCGAACTGTTGACCGCGATCATGTTCTCGCTGCCGGGAAGCCCGGTCTTGTACTACGGCGACGAGATCGGGATGGGCGACAACATCTACCTGGGCGACCGCGACGGCGTCCGCACACCGATGCACTGGACGAGCGACCGCAACGGCGGGTTCTCGCGCGCCGACTTCGCCGCGCTCTACCTGCCGCCGCTGATGGACCCGGTGCACGGGTTTCAAGCCGTCAATGTCGAGGCCCAGCTGCGCTCACCCGGATCGCTGTTGCGCTGGACGCAACGGTTCATCGCCTTGCGCAAAGCACATCCCGTGTTCGGATTGGGAAGCTACGAGGCGCTCCACACCAGCAACCCGCGTATCTTCGCGCATGTGCGCCGCCATGCCGACGACACGATCCTGTGCGTCCACAACCTGGCCCGCTCGGCCCAGGCGGTCGAACTCGACCTGTCACGCTTTGCGGGAATGACACCCACCGAAATGCTTGGCGGCTCGCACTTTCCGCCGATCGGCGAGCTGCCCTATCTGCTCACGCTCGCCCCGCGCGGGTTCTTCTGGTTCCTCTTGGACCATGGCGATGATTGATCCTCGGACACTGATCGCCGCGGGCGACCTGAGTTCGCTCGACGAGGACGCGCTCGCCGCGTTCGTCGCCGAGCGCCGCTGGTATGGCTCTCGCCAGCAGGCCGTCGCACACGCACGCGTGGTCACCACGGTGCCGATCAGCGACGATCCACCGCTTGCGATCGCACTCGTCGAGGTCGGCTTTCACAGTGGTGTACACGAGGTGTACCAAATCATGCTTGGGCTGCGCAGACCCGACGACTCGGTCGACACCACGGTCTGGTCCGTTGGTGACGAGGAGATCTACGAGGCGTTCGATGACCCGCGTGACCTGCAGGTCGTCTTGGTGCACATCCGCGGCTCGACGACGTTCGGCGACGAGTCCGGCGTGGAGTTCCGGAGCGCGGTCGGCGCAGACCGGTTCGATCCCCTGCCCGGGTATCCCCGCCCCGCAGGCCGCGAGCAGACCAACACCTCGGTGGTGTTCGACGATCGGATGATCCTCAAGTGTTACCGCCGGCTCGAACCCGGCATCAACCCCGAGCTCGAGGTGCTGCGCTTCCTCGCCGCACACGACTTTGCGCACACCCCCCCGCTGCTCGGGTGGTTCGCGCACAAGGGGCCGCCACTCGACACCACGCTTGGCGTGGTGCAGCACTATCTGGCGGATGCGCACGATGGTTGGGAGTTCGTGTCGGCGGCGCTCCGCGACGGCCGCGGCGACGAGGTGCTGTCCGCGTTGGGGCGCCTCGGCGCGGTCACGGGGCAGCTCCATGCGACGCTGGCCGCCGAGCGGACTGATCCCGCGTTCGTGCCCGAAGAGGTCAGCCCGGAGGGGTTGGCATTGATGTCCGCCGCACTCGACGAGCTGACGACCGAGGTCTTCGCCGGTCTGCCCGACGATCCGGCCTTGGCGCCGATCGCCGGCCGAGCCGACGACATCCGCGAGCGTCTGCGCGGGGTGTCCAAGAGCACGGGCCTTGGCCGCAAGATCCGCGTCCATGGCGATCTGCACCTGGGCCAGGCGTTGTTCGGCGACGACGAGTGGCACCTGATCGACTTTGAGGGTGAGCCGGCGCGTCCCGCCAACGAACGTCGACGCAAGCGCTCCCCACTCCGTGACGTCGCAGGTCTTGTGCGGTCGCTGGACTACGCGGTCGGGGCGGCACGCCTGCACCATGACGTCCACGTCCCCGATACGTGGCTGCCTGCCGCACGCGCGGCCGTGCTGGATGGATACTTCGCCGTGGTGGAGCCGACCGGGCTGCTGCCGCCGACGTCTGCGATGACCGACGAGGTGCTGGGGCTGTATGAACTCGAAAAAGCCGTGTACGAGCTGCGGTACGAGCTCGCCCACCGTCCTGACTGGGTGGCGATTCCTGCCGCGGCGATCGAATCCCTGCTGGGAAGACCGGAATGACTGACGCGCAAGGCGCAGCGCAACTCCTGGAGCGCCGCGCGCATCACGACCCCCACACGATCCTGGGCGTCCACCCCGCAGGCGACGCGTGGGCGATCCGGGCGTGGCGCCCGCTGGCCAAGCGGGTGCGGGCGTACACCGACGACGGCACGGTGATCGAGCTGGTTCACCTGGCGTCCGCGCTCTTCGCCGCGTCGGTGCCGCAGCCACCCGGCCGCTACGAGATCGAGACCGTCTATCCCGACGGGTCGACCCACCGTGCGGCCGATCCATACACCTTCGCTCCCAGCGTGGGCGAGCTGGACCTGCACCTGATCACCGAGGGCCGCCACGAGGAGCTGTGGCGCGCGCTCGGAGCCCATCCCCGCGAGATCGACGGCGTCGAGGGTGTCGCGTTCGCAGTCTGGGCGCCCTCGGCACGCTCGGTAAGCGTCGTCGGGGACTGGAACGGGTGGGACGGGGCGGCCCAGCCCATGCGCTCGTTGGGCGGCGCCGGGGTCTGGGAGCTGTTCGTACCGGGAATCTCCGACGGCGCGCACTACAAGTTTGAGATCCACGGACCCGACGGCGTCACCAGGGCCAAGACCGACCCGATGGCCGGGGCGTCCGAAGCGCCGCCGCGCACGGCGTCGATCGTCACCAGCAGTTCGTATCAGTGGCAGGACGACGCGTGGATGCAGGCGCGCAAGGACCGACAGCCGTGGCGCGAACCGGTCTCGACCTACGAGGTCCACCTGGGCTCATGGCGTCGCAACCCGCTGCAGGGCAACCGTTCGCTGACGTACCGCGAACACGCGGTGGAGCTCGTGGCGTACGTCGTCGACATGGGCTTCACCCATATCGAACTGATGCCGGTGATGGAGCACCCGTTCGCCGGGTCGTGGGGCTACCAGTCGACCGGCTACTTCTCGCCGACGGCGCGCTTTGGCGACCCCGATGCGTTTCGTGCGTTGGTGGACGCGTGCCACGCCGCCGGCCTCGGGGTCATCCTGGACTGGGTGCCGGCGCATTTTCCGCGCGACGACCATGCGTTGGCCAACTTCGACGGGACCGCCCTGTACGAGCACGCCGACCCGCGGCGCGGCGCGCACCCCGACTGGGGCACCCTGATCTTCAACTACGGGCGCAACGAGGTCCGCAACTTCCTGTTGGCGAGCGCCTCATTCTGGCTCGAGGAGATGCACGCCGACGGCCTGCGCGTCGATGCCGTCGCGTCGATGCTCTACCTCGACTACTCCCGCAAGGAAGGCCAGTGGGTGCCCAACCCGCAGGGCGGTCGCGAGGACCTGGACGCGATCGTCTTCTTGCGTCAACTCAACGAGCGCACCCACGCCCGCACGCCGGGTGCGATGGTGGCCGCCGAGGAGTCGACCGCGTGGCCGGGCGTGTCACGGCCGACCTCGCAGGGTGGACTCGGGTTCGACCTCAAGTGGAACATGGGCTGGATGCACGACACGCTGCGGTACTTCGAGCGTGACCCCATCCATCGCTCCCATCACCACGAGGATCTGACGTTCGGGTTGTTGTACGCATTCAGCGAGCAGTACCTGCTGCCCCTGTCGCATGACGAGGTCGTTCACGGCAAAGGGTCGCTCCTCAGCAAGATGCCGGGCGACCGTTGGCAGCAGTTCGCCAACCTGCGGGCGCTCTACGCATGGATGTGGGCCCACCCCGGCAAGAAGCTCCTGTTCATGGGCGCCGAGTTGGCTCAGGACCGCGAGTGGGATCACGACGGCAGCCTCGACTGGCACCTTCTGGACGACCCGGCACACGCCGGAGTACACCGTCTGGTTCGTGATCTCAACCACATCTACCGTGAGATCCCGGCCTTGTGGGAGCGCGATGCCGACCCGGCGGGGTTTGCGTGGGTCGCAGCCGAGGACGCCGCGGCCAACGTCCTGGCGTTCTGCCGGTACGCCGACGACGGGCCACCGCTGATGTGTGTGGCCAACCTCTCCCCCGTGCCGCGCGAGGCATACCAGCTGGGACTCCCGCAGGGCGGCGCGTGGAGTGAGGTGCTCAACTCGGATGCTGCGGCCTACGGCGGGTCCGGCATGGGCAACCTGGGCCAGACGGTGGGGGTCGCCGAGCCGTGTGAGGGATTCGCGTTCAGCGCCGAGGTGACGCTGCCACCCCTCGCCGTCGTGTGGTTGACCCCGGAGTCCGGGTGACGCCGCATGTGTGGCCGGGACGGCCGTTCCCACTCGGCGCGACGTGGGATGGAGACGGAACCAACGTCTCCCTCTTCTCAGAACATGCGACCGGCGTCGAGCTGTGCCTGTTCGATGAGACCGGCGCCGAGACGCGGGTGCCGTTGGTCGAACGCACCGCACACATCTGGCATGGCTACCTGCCGGGCGTCGGGCCGGGCCGGCGATACGGTTTTCGCGTGTACGGCCCGTGGGCTCCCGCTGAGGGCCACCTGTTCAACCCCGCCAAACTCCTGATCGACCCCTACGCCAAGGCGATCGACGGGGACGGTCAGACCGGCGATCCGCGCCTGTTGCCCGTCACCGCCGACGGCGGGCGCGACGAGACCGACTCCGCGCCGGTGGTCCCCAAGAGCGTCGTCACGGACCCGGGCTTCGACTGGGGCGACGATCGCGCGCCACGTGTTCCGTGGCACGAGACCATCATCTACGAGACCCACGTCCGAGGCTTCACCGTCACCCACCCCCAGATCCCAGCCGAGATCCGTGGGACCTACGCGGGCCTGGCGCATCCGGCTGCCATCGCCCATCTGACCGACCTGGGCGTGACGGCGGTCGAGCTGTTGCCGGTGCATCACATCGCCGACGAACCGCCTCTGCGCCACGGCGGAATGTGCAACTACTGGGGCTACAGCTCGATCGGCTATCTGGCGCCGAACGCCCGCTACGCCGCCGCGGGCACGCTGGGACAGCAGGTCCACGAATTCAAGGAGATGGTCCGGGCACTGCATGCAGTCGGCCTCGAGGTCATCCTCGACGTGGTCTACAACCACACCGCCGAGGGCCCTGTCACCGGACCCATGTTGAGCTTCAAGGGCATCGACAACCGGTCGTACTACCGGGCGCATCCCGATGATCCCAGCCAGTACGTGGACTTCACCGGGACGGGCAACAGCCTCAACCCCGTCCATCCCAGCGTGCTGCGACTGATCATGGACTCGCTGCGCTACTGGGTGCTCGAGATGCACGTGGACGGGTTCCGGTTCGACCTGGCGTCCGCGCTGGCCCGTGAACTCTGGGACGTCGACCGGCTCTCGACGTTCTTCGACACGATCCATCAGGACCCCGTTTTGAGTCAGGTCAAGCTCATCGCCGAGCCGTGGGACCTGGGCGAGGGCGGCTACCAGGTGGGCAACTTCCCGGTGTTGTGGGCGGAGTGGAACGGCAAGTACCGCGACACGATGCGTGATTTCTGGCGTGGCGCGGGTGGCGTCGCCGACTTCGCGTCACGGTACGCGGGATCGAGCGACCTCTACCAGGACGACGGGCGCCACCCGTCCTCGTCGATCAACTTCATCACCGCCCATGACGGCTTCACCCTCGCGGACCTCGTCGCCTACGACCACAAGCACAACGAGGCCAACGGCGAGGACAACCGCGACGGCACCGACGACAACCGCAGCTGGAACTGCGGGGCCGAGGGGCCGACCGACGATCCGGCGATCGTCGCGCTCCGCGCCCGCCGGCAGCGCAACATGCTCGCGGCGCTGCTGCTGTCGGAAGGCGTGCCCATGCTGTCGGGCGGCGACGAGCTGGGGCGCACGCAGTCGGGCAACAACAACGCCTATTGCCAGGACAACGCGATCAGCTGGTACGACTGGTCGTTGGATCCCGAGCACGAGCGCCTGTTGAACTTCACGCGCAGGGTGATCGCCCTGCGCCGTGACAACCCGGTGTTCCACCGCCGCGCATTCCTGACCGGTCGCCAGACGATGGACTCCGGCCTGCCCGACGCCGCGTGGTTTCGCCCCGACGGCCGCCCGATGGCCGAACGCAACTGGCGCGACCCGGAGTTCCGCACCCTCGCGGTGTTCCTGAACGGCGACGAGATCCCGACGCCGACCGACCGCGGCGAGCGTCTGACCGGCGACTCGTTCGTGGTGATCGCGAACACCGCTTCGGACCGGGTCCTGTTCACCCTCCCGCCGAGACGGTTCGGCACCCGGTGGGACCTCGCGCTGTCGACAACCGAACCCGACGCCGACTACGGCCGCTCCTACCCCGCCCGAACCGCGATCAGCGTCGAGCCCCACTCCCTGATGGTCCTACGCCGGACGTAGGACGACACGTCGGCGCAGCCGCCCAGGTGTTGAACCCCACCCACCGAGCCGCGCCAATACGACCGTTGGTGGCACTGGGGTCAGGAGGTACTCGGAATAGCCCTCCGGTACGTGCAGAACTCGTGGGCGAAATCAACGTGCCAGACACGATGCGTTCGACCGTTTCGGCACGGTGCTTGTCACCGGTTTTCGGCGGTGAGGCGTTCGGACAAGGGCAGAGACGAAGCACGGTAGATCGCGATACCAGGGGACAAGCCGCGATTTGGTTCGACCCGAACACGTTGCAGGAACTCGTTGCGGACTCGGCTGTTGCCGGGCGATCACCCGGAAGCGGGATTCTCCTGAACGAGACGCGTGATTTCATCGACGATTTCCTCAAGCGCCGGATCGACCGCTTTCCAGACCGCGTCCTGGTCAAGGAGACCATCGTCCTGATACAGCTTGAGGGGAGCATCGGCGGGCGGTGGCATTCCCAGTGGGGACAGCGATCGCCGCAGATCCGTACAGTGGGGCTTCCGGAGGTCACTCACCAGGTTCGCGGCGTAGTACATGGCTGAAACCTGCAGGGTCGATGGCGCCGTCGTGTCGTTGACCTCCGACAAGACGTGGCCGGCCGCGCTGAGCCGCTGGAGTCGCTCGAGGTGGACTGCCACGTCCAAGGTCGTATCGGCCGTCGCGAGTGTCCGGGAGCTGTCGTCCGCGGCTCGTTTCGTGATACGCGCGGCCCACAAGGTTACGCCGGCCGCGATGACCGATACCACTCCAGATCCGACGGTGACGATCAAGTTCCAATCAGCCATCCGCGCTTACCTCCGGGCCGAGCCTCATGATCCATTGGGCTCGGGTCATCACATCGACTGCCGTGGCATTCACGAGAGATCGCCCGTGTGCTGGGCGGCAGAATATTGTCCTTGGGTACGTTTGATCGTGACAAGATTCTAGGCGGCGTTGCGGCCGGACATAACCGCGCTTGCGTGCGTTCAGCGAGAACGCCCTCGCGGGCCTCTGTCGTCTCGCCTTATTCGGGTCTCCACCGTACCCGCGGGAACCCGAAGCTTCCGTCCATCGGGATGTCGTCGGGAATCTGCTCAACTATGCGGAGGGCGTTCTGCCGTCGTTGGCTGGAGTGGTAGTTGGACAGGTCTATGTGCGGGTAGAGCGTCGGTCCCAGTCGTCGGGGGTTGCCTCCGAGTTGCGAGGGAGATGTGCCGGGCAGGCGGAACCACTGCTCTTCAGCCTGCTCGATGACGCGGTGGTTGATCTGCCGAGCTACTGGAGGATGGCATCTACGCGGTGTTGCCTCGTGTTCAGCATCGTGCCAGGCAAAGAGGAGCGCCCGGTCGTGGCAAACGGGGAACCACACCTCGGCCAATCCTGCGAGCCCTGACTCCTTGGGTATGGCCCCGATCCTCTCGTTCGCGTCGAGGGGGACGCAGACGACGGGATGGTCTGAGGCCACGAGCCGACCCGGCCCGAAGGTCAGCAGGGTCAGCTGCATGCTCCCGAAAAGGGTCGCCATCTGTACGACGTTTCGGATGAGGCGGACCATACGTGTGTGGTCGCTACCGATTTCGCGCTCGAGTTCGGCGGCCACTTCGACCGCGACGTTGGGCGCTTGGCGGACGTTCTCCGTGAGCCAGTCATCCGTGAAGTCATCGAAGAACGTCCGCCAAGCTGGGCTTCGAGCGACCTGCACGGCGACGAACTCGGCGACGAGCCACTCCTCTTCCTCGGAAAGCGGCCAGCGGGCGTCGATGTCCCGCAGCACCGGTATGGCGGGGTCCTCGATCAGCCCCAAGCGCTGCTCCAGCTCAGTCGAACGCTGCCCGTCAGGAGCCCTCGCCGTGTAGAAATCCTTCCGGACGCCAGCGTTCTTCGTCGACATTTCCTTCTCAAGGCCCGAAGCCACGAGGTGAACAAGGATGCGATCGTCGTGGTTCGCGAACAGCTTGAGGTAGCCGC
>JANLOO010000020.1:0-18734 GCA_031366605.1 Actinomycetota bacterium
CGCCACGCTCATCGTCAACAAGCTGCGTGGCACGTTCACCGGCATCGTGGTCAAGGCCCCGGGCTTCGGTGATCGTCGCAAGCGCATGCTCGAGGACATCGCCATCCTGACCGGTGGTGAGCAGATCAGCGAGGAGATGGGTCTCAAGCTCGAGAACACCCAGCTCAGCCAGCTCGGCACGGCCCGCAAGGTCGTGGTCGGCAAGGACTTCACCACCATCATCGACGGTGGCGGCGACCCCAACGAGATCAAGGCGCGCATCCGCACGATCAAGGCCGAACTCGACAACACCGACTCGGACTTCGATCGTGAGAAGTTGCAGGAGCGCTTGGCGAAGCTCGCCGGTGGCGTGGCCGTCGTCAAGGTGGGCGCTGCGACCGAGACGGAGATGAAGGAGAAGAAGCACCGTGTGGAGGACGCCTTGCAGGCGACCCGCGCAGCGCTTGAGGAGGGCATCGTCGCCGGTGGCGGCGTCGTGCTCGTCAACGCGATGAAGGCACTCGACAAGCTCACGCTGACGGGTGACGAGGCGACCGGCGCGTTGATCGTGCGTCGCGCACTCGAGGAGCCCCTTCGTCAGCTCGCCGACAACGCCGGCCTCGAAGGCAGCGTTGTGGTCGGCAAGGTCAAGGAGTTGAAGGCAGGAATGGGCCTCAACGTCGAGACCGGTGAGTATGTCGACCTGGTCAAGGCAGGCATCATCGACCCGGCGATGGTGACGCGCTCGGCGCTGCAGAACGCAGCGTCGATCGCCAAGAACATCATCACCACCGAGTGCGTCGTGGTCGACAAGCCCGGCGACGACTCGATGGGCGGCATGGGCGGGATGCCCGGCGGCGGTATGCCCGGCGGCGGGATGATGTAACTCGGCTCACGCCGATTCAGGCTGTACCCGACGGGGGCCCAGGTGGCCCCCGTCGTCATTTCAGGCGACGAGCGGGCGCTGGCACGGTCTGGCACACGAGCGACGACTGTCTGGGACATCCCAGGCGTGCTCCACCGGTGAGTTGTCTCCGTCGGATGCGACTGTGCTGCGGGCCTGCCCTTCAATGCCCGGAGTACGTTGATTCGACGGTCTTGCTACCGTCGCTGGCCGTGGAACTTCGGATCGCCACATGCCGCCCCCTGCCCGAACCAGATCCGGACGAGGCGCTGCTGCTCAGGGCCCTGACGCGCGCCGGGGTGTCGGTGCGCATGGCACCATGGCATGACGACGGCGAGCGCTGGGACGAGCCGATCCCGACGCTGGTCCGATCGACATGGGACTACATCCACGATGTCGACGGGTTCCTCACATGGGTCGGTCGTGCGGCCGAGGCAGCGCCGTTCTGGAACGGCGTCGATGTGATCACCGGCAACGTGCACAAGCGCTATCTCCTGGACCTGGCCGCCGCGGGGATCCCGGTCGCCTCGACCGTGCTGGTGGAACGCCACGCCACGGGCGATCTCGGTGCGATCTCGGCGGCGCAGGGATGGGAAGACGTGGTCGTCAAGCCGGCTGTCGGGGCGAGTTCGTTTGGGACGCATCGCTACCAACGCGAACAGCTGGTCGATGGGCAGCTGCACCTGGAATGGCTCCTGGAGCGCACCGATGCCCTGGTGCAGCCGTACCTGCGCTCGGTCGACGCCTCCGGTGAGCGCGCGTTGATCTGGATCGACGGGGAGTTCACACACGCCGTGCGCAAGACTCCCCGGTTCAGTGACGGGGATGAGCACGTCTCGGCGGCGATCGCGATTGCACCGGATGAGCTCGCCCTCGGGGAGCGTGTGCTCGCGCCGATGGCTGCGGATCTGCTGTACGCCCGCGTCGATGTCGCGCGTGACGACGCCGGGGCGCCGCTAGTGATGGAGGTGGAGCTGATCGAACCATCGCTGTATCTCCTCCAACACCCACCGGCGCTCGTTCGCCTGGTCGGTGCCGTCGTCCGGCGCCTGGAGACCTCGGTGACCCACCCGTGACCGCAACGGCGGTCGGGGCACTCGCGATCATCCTGCTCGGCTGGCTTGTCCGGCGGCTCGGGGTGATGCGCCCCAAGGACGGACCCATGCTGGTCCAGGTCGTCATCTACCTGGCGCTGCCGGCCCTGGTGTTGCACATCATGGTCACGAGCGACCTGCAGCCGGCGCTCATCCTGGTGCCACTGGTGGGCTTCGCGGTCCACGGCGTGTTGGTCGCCGTCGCGCTGGGCGCGGCGCGTTTGTCGAAGCTCGACCGTCCGTCGACCGGGGCGCTCATCGTGGCGAGCGCGGTCGGCAACACCGGGTTCTTCGGTGTGCCGCTGATCGCCGCGTCCGGGCCACATCTCTCGGTCGCTGCGGCCGTCATGTTCGACACGTTCTGCACCGGGATCCTGACGTGGACCAGCACAGTGTGGATCAGCGGTCGGTTCGGAGACTCATCCGGCGACGCAGCGGCGGCCAGGGACGTCTGGCGCAACCTGCTGTTGCCGCCGACCTGGGCGATGGCGCTGGGACTCGGCCTCAACCTGGCCGGGGTCCGCAGCCTTCCTGACATCATCGACCGTCCGCTCGGGATTCTCGGCGGAGCCGTGCTGCCGCTGGTCCTGATCTACGCGGGACTCGTGATCGAGTGGGACGGCATCCGGCGGGCCTGGCGGGATGTCAGCACGGTTGTGGTGATTCGTCTGGCGATCAGCCCGCTCATTTGCCTCGTATTTGCGTGGGCGATCGGCTTGGACGGTGACGTGCTGCGCACCGTGGTGCTGATGGCAGCCATGCCAACCGCCATGATGTCGCTTGTGATCGGTGGCTGGTTCAAACTCAAGACCGATGTGATCGCGGGGGCGGTCGTCGCGACGACCCTGCTGGCGACGCTCGTGCTGCCGTTGATCAGGGCGCTGTTGTGACGGGGTTCGGCGACAGGCTGGCCGGGGCTGTCGGAGAGCGGGAATCCCAGATCGTGCTGGGACTCGACCCCGACCCGGCACGGGTTGCAGGGGGTGCTGCCGGTGCCGAGCGATTCTGCCTCGACGTCATCGCGGCAACGGCGGAGCAGTGCGTGGCCGCCAAGCCGCAGCTTGCCTGCTTTGAGCGGTTTGGTGCCGATGGTTGGAAAGCCTTCGAGACCGTCGCGGTGGCCGCCGGGCAGGCCGGGCTGTTGGTCATCGCCGACGCCAAGCGTGGCGACATCGATGCCACGGCGCGGGCGTATGCCGAGGCGTTTCTGCGCGATCCCATTGACGCGCTGACCGTCAACCCGATGTTGGGCGGGGACGCGGTGGATCCGTTCAGGACGGCGGCAGAGCAATCTGGGCGCGGGCTCTTCGTCCTGGTTCGGACATCCAATCCCGGTGCCGCCGACCTGCAGGACCTGCCGCTGGCGCAAGGTGGTCTGTGGCACGAGGCGGTGGCGCGGCTGGTGGCCCAGTGGGGCGCGCGGAGCATCGGAGCCTCAGGGCTCTCGGCCGTGGGGGCCGTGGTGGGCGCGACCGTCCCCCAACGCCTGGCGGCGCTGCGTGCGTTGATGCCACACCAGGCGTTTTTGCTGCCAGGGGTGGGTGCTCAGGGCGGTCGACCCGACCAGCTCGGTCCCGCGTTCGGAGGCAGGGCTGCGGGTGCGCTCGTCTCGGCGAGCCGGTCGATCATCTACGCGGATGACCCCGCCCGTGCCGCCGGCGAACTGCGGCAATTGGTGTGGACGGCATCCCAGTCGGCAACGTGATGCGCCCCTGGCAGGTACTCGCGTCAGGTGTCGTCGCAGTGGCAGTCGCGGTGACCGCTGCCGCCGCGCCACCGCCGGTCACGGCTCGCGCCTACATCCTGGTCAACCCCGCGACTGAGGACGTGCTCGTCGAACACGCCGCGGACACCCGTTTGCCGATGGCGAGCACGACCAAGATGATGACCGCGATCGTGACGCTGGAGCGCACGAAGCTTGGCAACATGGTCGTCGTCCCGCGAACGGCGGCCGCTGCCGGCGGGTCGACGTCCGGGCTGGTTCCGGGCGAGCGGCTCTCGGTCCGCGCGCTGCTGACCGGCTTGATGGTCGGCAGCGGCAACGACGCGTCAGTCACACTCGCGACGTACGTGGGTCGCGGATCCGAGCAGCGCTTCGTCAAGCTGATGAATGCCGAGGCCGTCGCGATGGGCCTGACAAATACCCATTTCGCGAATCCACATGGACTCGATCACGCCGGCCACTACTCGACGGTTCGCGATCTTGTGGCGTTGGGGCAGCAGACGCTGCAACGACCCTTCCTTCGGCAGGTCGTTGCGCACCGTGTCGCGCGCATCCCGGGACCGGGAGGGCACGGCAGCAGGCGACTCGAATCCGAGAACGATCTGCTCTCGATCGACCGCGACGCGGATGGCATCAAGACCGGCCACACCGGTGGATCCGGCTACTCGGTCGTCGCCCACGCTCGCCGCAAGCGCATCGGGATCGAGCTGTACGTCGCAATCATCGGTTCTCCCGGCCGCGGGCAGCGGGCGCGCGACGCCAAGCGGCTTCTGGACTGGGGCTTCACCCAGTACGTCCGGGTCGTGCCGCTGCGCAAGGGGCAGGTGATCATGTCGGTCCCCGTGCGGGACCGCCCCGGCGTCGTCGCGCCCCTGACCGTCGACACCGAGTTGGCCGCCACGATCAAGGCCGGACACGCGCTCAAGCGGACGATCGTCGCGCCCGCTGAACTCATCGCCCCGGTGGCCGCAGGGGCGGTCGTGGGCGAGGTGCGCGTCACCGACGGGGCTCGTCTCGTCGGTGTCCGTAAGCTCATCGTTGTCCAGGCGATCGATGGACCGAGTGTCGCCGAACGCATCCGCTCCGGAATTGGGAGGCTCGTGTGATCCTGACCGTGACCCTCAACGCCGCCCTCGATCGTACCCTGACCGTGCCGAGCTTCTCGTCCGGGCATCGTCACCGCGCCACCGGCGCGATCGCACTGCCCGGCGGTAAGGGCGTCAACATCGCTCGCGCGCTCAAATGCCTGGGCGAGCCCGTGATCGCGACCGGTCTGGCGGGTGGGCGCACCGGCACCACGATCATCGAGGAACTGACCGCCGAAGGCATTCTCAACGACTTCGTACGCATCCGTGAGGAGTCACGCGCGTCGACCGCGGTTGTCGACCCCATGAGCGGCGAGCAGACCGAGATCAACGAGGTCGGCCCCGCCGTCGGCGCGGACGAGATCGCCGTCTTGTTCGACAAGTTGCGGTACCTGTCCAAGGGAGCGGACCTGGTGGTACTGGCGGGATCGCTGCCGCGGGAAGTTCCGGAGGACGTGTACGCGACGATGCTGCGCGACCTCAACGCGTCGTCGATTCCGGTGGCGCTCGACGCATTTGGCGCCAACCTGCGCGCCGGTCTTGTCGGTGAGCCCATGATCATCAGCCCCAACAGCCGGGAGGCCGAAGAGGTCGTGGGGTACGAATTCCAGGACGACGCCGATGTGGCGAGCGGCGCTGAGACGTTGGCGCAGATGGGTGCACGGATCGTCTTGATCCAC
This sequence comes from Actinomycetota bacterium, assembly GCA_031366605.1. GTDB lineage: Bacteria > Actinomycetota > Thermoleophilia > Miltoncostaeales > Miltoncostaeaceae > CALMEC01. Next base: position 5,466 of record JANLOO010000020.1, read on the forward strand.
GACGACGACGGGTGCGTCGCCCGGTTTGGTGCGGGTAAGGAGGGACGCACGTTCAGGGCGCGCCTGGCACCTGTCAGCGACATCGTCGCCACCGTCGGATCGGGCGACGCATTTCTCGCCGGGTTCGTGTCATCGTGGCTGGCCCACCAGGATCAGGAGCGTGCGTTGCGACGTGCGGTCGCCTGTGGCGCGGCCAATGCCCTTCGGCTCGGCGCAGGTGCACTTGACCCGGACGACGCCGAGGCGTTCGCCCGCCGGGTGGAGATCACCGAAATCGACTAAATCATCCGCCGCGGTCGGGGGGTCTCGTTCCCATTTCACTGACGAAACGCGTGCTCCTTGCGTGAAACGTCCGTTGCAGGCGCAACGGGCCGACTGGTACCCTCCTGCGCTAGACAGCACGTGACGGATATCGAGCTCGAAGCACCAAGGAGACCCAGATCGGCGACATCCGGTCTGGGTTTTTTCGTACCCGTTCACGTGCGACGCCGAACCGACGAGCTGGAGGTCTGATGGGGATGGAGATCGAGATCGGAATGGGCAAGCGCGGCAGGCGCGCCTATGGCCTCGACGAGATCGCAATCGTGCCGAGCAGGCGGACACGCGATCCGGAAGACGTCGATATGACGTGGCAGCTCGGGTCGTTCACGTTCGACTACCCGCTGCTCGCGTCCGCGATGGACGGGGTCGTCAACCCGTTCACGGCCGGGATCATCGGCAAGATCGGTGGCCTTGCCGTGCTCAACCTGGAAGGCATCCAGGTTCGGTACGAGGAGCCCGAGGCAGAACTCGAGCAAATCGCCGGGTACCCGCCCGCCGAGGCCACCCGCGGTCTGCAGGAGATCTACCGCAAACCGATCGACAAGGAACTGATCCGCCAGCGCATCCGCGACGTCAAGGACCAGGGCGTCGTCGTCGCGGGGTCGTTCACTCCGCAGAAGGTCACCGAGTACATCGACGTGGCGCTCGACGCCGGTCTGGACATCCTCGTCATTCAGGGCACTGTGGTCTCAGCTGAGCACGTGTCGTCACAACATGAACCGCTCAACCTCAAGCGATTCATCGCGGAGCTTCCGGTTCCTGTGATCGTCGGCGGGTGCGCGTCGTACTCGACCGCGCTTCACTTGATGCGCACCGGGGCGGTCGGGGTCCTGGTCGGCGTCGGTCCCGGTGCCGCCTGCACCACCCGTCAGGTCATCGGCGTCGGTGTGCCCCAGGCCACCGCCATCGCCGACGCGGCCGGTGCCCGCATGCAGCATCTGCTCGAGACGGGCCGCTACGTCCACGTCATCGCGGACGGCGGCATGAGCTACGGCGGGGACTTGGCCAAGGCCATCGCCTGCGGCGCGGATGCGTGCATGATCGGCTCACCGCTGGCCAAGGCCAAAGAGGCGCCGGGCAAGGGCTTTCACTGGGGTATGGCGACGTTCCACCCCGAGCTGCCGCGCGGCGCGCGCGTCCAGACCAAGACGATCGGCACGCTCGAGGAGATCCTGACCGGGCCCGCTGCCGAAAACGATGGTTCGCTCAACCTGATGGGCGGTCTGCGCAACGCGATGGCGACCTGTGGGTATGAGTCGATCCAGAGCTTCCAGAAGGTCGAGGTCATGGTGGCGCCCGCGATCAAGACCGAGGGCAAGAAACTGCAGACGGCGCAGGCCGTGGGGATGGGGTGAGCACGGGCGGCGCGCTTGATCCCGCGCTCGCCAAGGCCGCCCCGGGCGGCGTGCTGGTCGTCGACTACGGCGCCCAGTACAGCCAGCTGATTGCCCGACGGATTCGTGAATGCCGGGTGTTCTCGGCGGTCGTCCGGCACGACGTCTCCCCGGCCGAGGTGGCTGCGCTCGAACCCGCCGGGCTCGTGTTGTCGGGCGGACCGGCATCGGTTTACGAGGATGGCGCACCGGCCCTGCAGCCGGGGCTCCTCGAACTCGGCATCCCGGTGTTGGGCATCTGTTACGGCATGCAGGCCATGGCACAGACACTCGGCGGTGAGGTCGCGCACACGGGCGGCGGTGAATACGGGCGCACGGCGCTCAGGGTGACCTCCCGGGCGGGGCTGTTCGGCGATCTGCCGGCGGAAGTGTGCTGGATGAGTCATGGTGACGCGATCGCCCGTCCACCGGACGGATTCGCGGTGACGGCCGAGACGGATGGGTCGCCCGTGGCGGCGATGGAGGACCCCACACGTCGGATGTACGGCGTGCAGTTCCATCCTGAGGTCATGCACACGCCCTTCGGCACGGACCTTCTCAAGAGCTTCCTGTTCGATGTCTGCGACTGCATGCCGACCTGGACCGCGGCGCACGTCATCGATGAACAGGTCGAGCGGATTCGCGCGCAGGTCGGCGACCAGCGGGCCATCTGTGGCCTGTCAGGTGGTGTCGACAGTGCGGTTGCGGCGCTCTTGGTCTACAAGGCCATCGGCGATCGTCTGACCTGTGTGTTCGTCGATCACGGGTTCATGCGTCACAACGAGGCCGAGCAGGTCGAGCAGGCGTTCGGCCACCATTTTGGGGTGCCGCTCGTCCACGTGCGTGCGCAGGACCGCTTCCTCGACAAGCTCCGTGGGGTCAGCGACCCCGAGCAGAAGCGCAAGGCCATCGGCGCCGAGTTCATCCGGATCTTCGAGGAGGAGGCCGGCAAGCTCGGCGAGGCGCCGTTCTTGGTGCAGGGCACGCTCTACTCGGACGTGATCGAGTCCGGCGGGCGGGATGGCGCCGCCGTCATCAAGAGCCATCACAACGTGGGCGGGCTGCCCGAGGACATGGCGGTCGAACTGGTCGAGCCGCTGCGTCAGCTGTTCAAGGACGAGGTGCGCGCCGTCGGCGAGGAACTCGGTCTGCCCGACCCGATGGTGTGGCGACAGCCGTTCCCGGGGCCTGGTCTTGCGATCCGCATCATCGGCGAGGTCACCGAGGAGCGCCTCGACATCCTGCGCCGCGCCGACCATGTGCTGCAGGAGGAGGTGCGCCGGGCAGGGCTCTACCGTGACCTGTGGCAGAGCTTCGCGGTGTTGCCTGCGATCCGCAGTGTGGGCGTCCAGGGTGACAGCCGCACGTACGCTTACCCGATCGTCATCCGCGCGGTCACAAGCGACGACGCGATGACCGCCGACTGGGCGCGCCTGCCGTATGAACTCGTCGAGCAGCTCTCAAACCGCATCATCGCCGAGGTCCCCGGCGTCAACCGAGTCGTCCTGGACGTCACCTCCAAGCCGCCGGGCACGATCGAGTGGGAGTAGTGCTCAGCGTGTCATGTTTGCGTCGACCAGGCCAACGGAGAAACCCCAAAATCGGCTAGTATCCCGGCTCGGCTCCGACCGTTCATTCGTATCGTCGAGGAGATCTCTAATGGCCCGTGTATCTGCGCAACCGGACAACCGTTACTCCTCGAAAATGCGACTGGCCTGTGCGTTGCTCATGCTGGCGATCGGTGTCGTCGCGGCGCAGGTGGCCGATCGTGCGGTCGGATCGGTGCCATCGACTGGATCGAGCGAGCATGCGAGCCTCGTCACGCTTCGTCACCCGCCCACGGGCTTCAGCGTCCGGGTGCCAAGCGGATTCAAACTGCGTTTCACGAGCGGCCTCTACCGTGTCCAGAGTGCGTCGTTGACGATGACCGTGCGGATCGTCCGTACGTCGCAAGGGGCCGGCGAATTCGGCAAGGCTCTCCGCGGAGCCGGCGACACGTTGGTGACGCAAGGCGGCGACGCCGCCCGATTCCGTCTGGTGACCAATCGAGGAGTCAAACGCACCATCACCCTGGTGGTTCGGAGAACGGCGGACCTCGTCGTCACGACAGCGGTGTTCGCCAAGCGTCGAGCCGATCTTGTGCCGGTGGCGAACCGAATCGCAGCGTCGGTGCGGGGCGGGACCGCGACCGGGCGCCTGATGCCGCTGACCCCGTATCGCACGGCCGACGGCGGGGCGACGGGATGGGTGCCCTCCGAGCCGGATTGGATCATCGGCGGCACCCAAGGCCGGCTCGAGGGTTCGAGTCCCCGCGGCAACTTCCTGCTCGGAACGACCTTCGACGTTTTCTATCCGGGGGTTTTTGCGCCCGGGCCAATCCCAGCGGGCAATGTGGAGCATTCGTTCGTCAACGCAGCGGATGCCCTCACAACTGTCTGGCCGCTCATCAACCAAGCCCTGGGGATCAACATGACGGACGTCCAGGTCCGACAGCTCATCGGCGACGCGACGCTCCCCTCGTTTCGGTCCTCGGGGATGATGGTCTACGACTTCAAGATCGGTGGGAAGCCATTCGTCGGTGTCGCCAACCTCGCCACCGAAGACCGCCTCTCGGCGTCAGGTACGTTTTTCTGGCAGATGTACATCTCGATGATCGCCGTGCCGGCGGACGTGGATCCAACGGTTGGCGCGGCCCTTCGCCTGGTGTGGCGCAGTTGGAACCCGAGCGGGGCCATCGCCAGTCGCAGCGAGCAGGCGCGTCAGCTCCTCACCGAGATCAACGGGACCTGGCAGGGGGTGTCGGAGTTCCGTTCGAGGACGGCCGATCAACAGAGCCGCGACGTCAGCTGTCTGCTCCGCACCGGTGCGTTTGTCGACGACAACGCCCGCGCGCTCGGCCTACCGCCTCTGCGCGACTGCGACAGCACCTACGTCCCGAGCTCGCCATAGGCGGGTTGCTAGCGCGCTTCGCTCACCCGCGGGCGGCGGTGGAGTTGAATGTCGGTCACGTTGCCGGATTCTTTGAGCATGACGAGTGTCCCATCTCGGCGGTCCTCGACGAACCGCACCAACTCGGCAAGCTCAGCGGCGCCGAGGCCGTGCGCGAGGCGGACCGCGAGGGCCATCCGGTCGACCACCGCCAGCGTCGCGGGTTCGCCCGAGATGTCAGTCGGCCGGCCGGATGTGACGCGAAATGGGCGACTCGGCGCCGGAACCTTGCGACTTTGCAGGTGATGCCAGCAGTATGGGCTGCCACGGAAGGGGCTCTGCTGGCACCGCTTTCCATGACCTGCGACTGCGATACACCGGGTTACCGGGCTTGATGACATCTGTACACCACCTCGTCGGTGTCCGGACTTTCCTTGTTGGGTTGTACGGCCGGACGTGCCACAGTCGTTATATCCTGTCGGGACGACCTCGCGCATCCCCTACGGTTGCGATGGGCCGCGCTATTTCCTAGCATTCCCCGGCTGCACCGCGGCGCATGGGCGCCGCTTTCGCTGTTGGAACGATTTTTCGCTGAAGGGCACAATGAGCACACAGAGCGCAAAAGCAGGAACCGTCGACCGCCGCTGGTGGATCGTCGACGCCGAGGGCCAGAATCTGGGTCGCTTGGCGACGGTCATCGCGGAGACACTCGCCGGTAAGCGCTCGCCGTGGTACACCCGCCACGCGGACACCGGCGACTTCATCGTCGTCGTCAATGCCGAGAAGATCACGGTCACGGGCAAGAAACTCCAGGAGAAGCGCTACTATCGCCACTCCGGTTATCCGGGCGGGCTCAAGTCGCGAACGCTGGCCGAACAGCTCGACCGGCGACCCGAAGAAGTGCTGCGCATGGCGGTACGCGGCATGCTCCCCAAGAATCGCCTTGGGCGCCAGCAGCTTCTCAAGCTCAAGATCTACGCTGCCGCAGAACACCCACATGCGGCGCAGAAGCCGGAGCCGCTCCGGCTGACCAGAAAGGCTGAGGTATGACGGACGAGACGATCGAGACGCCCTCCACGGAGGTGCAGGAGGCTGCCCAAGAGGCGGCACCGGCAGCCGAGGAGCTCGCGATTCCGGCCCTGGTGGTCGCCGCGCCAAAGCCTGGCGCCGAGCGTCCCCGGGCGACCGGCAAGCGCAAGACCTCGATCGCGCGCGTCATCGTCAACCGCGGTGGTGACGGATCGATCACATGCAACGGCCGTCCCATCGAGGAGTACTTCCCGCGCGCGGCGCTGGTGCGCACGGCACGGTCCCCACTGGCGATCGCCGGCCTCGAAGGTCAGCTGTCCATCGTCGCGCGCCTCAACGGTGGCGGTGTCACCGGCCAGGCCGGCGCGCTGCGCCACGGGATCGCCAAGGCGCTGATCGAGTTGGACGAGAACCTGCGCCCGCAGCTCAAGAAGGAAGGCATGTTGGCCCGTGACGCTCGCATCAAGGAGCGCAAGAAGGCCGGTCTTCGCGGCGCTCGTAAGCGTCCGCAGTTCTCCAAGCGCTAAACCCTTCATGGCGTCCGGAAAGGCGACCCGGTCGCTGTTCGGCACCGATGGTGTGCGCGGGGTTGCCAACCGTGATCTGACGCCCGAGTTGGCGATGGCGATCGGTCGGGGCCTCGGCGCGCGCCTGGGCTCCGGCGCCGGTGTTCTGGTGGGCCGCGACACCAGGCGCAGCGGCCCGATGCTCGAGGCCGCGCTCGCTGCCGGGCTCGCAAGCGTCGGCGTGCATGCGCGGCTGGGAGGGATCCTGCCCACCCCCGCCGTCGCCGAACTGGTCGCCCGGGGTGACTTCGCAGCGGGCGCGGTCATCAGCGCCTCGCACAATCCGTTCCCCGACAACGGGATCAAACTGTTCGGTTCGGATGGGTTCAAACTCCCGGACGCGCAGGAGGCCTCAATCGAGCAGGCAGTTGGCGAGGCGGGACCGCGGCCCGAGGCGGAGGGGTTGGGTTCGATCGACGCGTGGCCGGAGGGGCGTGACCGCTACGTCCAGGCCCTCATTGAGCGTTTCCCGATCGACCTTTCAAGCATTCGCATCGTGGTCGACTGCGCCCACGGCGCAACGGTTGTCAGCGCGACGGATGTGTTGCGCGGGCTCGGCGCCCAGATCGTGCAGGTCATCGGCGCAGCGCCCGACGGCGTCAACATCAACGTGGCATGCGGGTCCACGCACCTTGACACGTTGGCGCAGGCCGTGGTGCGTACCGGCGCCGACGTCGGCGTGGCGTTCGACGGTGACGGCGATCGCCTGCTGGCCATCGACCACGCGGGTGGCAAGGTCGACGGTGACCAGATCCTGGCCATCCTGGCATTGCGGCTGAAGGCCCGGGATGAGCTGGACGGCGGTGCGGTCGTGACCACGACCATGACCAACCTCGGGTTTCGCACGGCGATGCGCGCCAACGGCATCGAGGTTCGCTGGACGGACGTGGGCGACCGCTACGTGCTCGAAGAGATGCGCTCGGGTGGGTTCGTCATCGGAGGCGAGCAGAGCGGCCACCTGATCAACCTGCGGTCGGGGCCGACTGGGGACGGGTTGGCAGCGGGGCTCCAGTTGCTGCATGCCGTGGTCGAGGCGGGCCGGCCGCTGTCGGAGTTGGCGGCGGTCGTGCAGCGCATGCCACAGAAGCTGGTCAGCTTCCCGGTCGCCGACAAGGAAGGCCTCGCGGAGGCGGTTGACGTCTGGAGCGCGGTCGCCGACTGCGAACGCGAGTTGGGCGACGACGGGCGGGTCGTCGTTCGCGCGTCAGGCACCGAGCAGCTCGTGCGGGTCATGGTGGAGGCCCCGACGGACGAGGCCTGCGAGAAGTGGTGCGCTACGATCGCCGAAATCGCGCGGCACGCCCTCGGAGGGATGTCCACGTCAGGCGGCGAAAAGGGTTGATCCGGCGGCACATCGTGCCGATACGGCGGAGTCACCTTTAAAGGGGTTGCTCGTATGTGCGGCATCATCGGTTACGTCGGGCCTCGCGCCTGCAAAGACCTCATCTTGGATGGTCTCGAGCGTCTGGAGTACCGCGGATATGATTCCGCGGGTTTTGCGCTCCTGGAGCAGACCGGTGAGCGGTTCGCCCAGGTCCACGCGGTGGGCAACCTCGCCAAGCTCCGCGAAGCCGCTGGGGTCAATCAGTCGACCGCGACGACAGGGTTGGGTCACACCCGCTGGGCCACCCATGGCCGGGTGACCGAGCAGAACGCACATCCGCATTCCGACCAGTCGGGCACGGTTGCCGTCGTCATGAACGGCATCGTCGAGAACTACGTCGAGTTGCGCTCCGCGCTTGCAGGCACCGGCGTTGCGTTCACGAGTGAGACGGACACCGAGGTCATCCCGCACTTGATCGCCCAGGCCTACCGCGGCGACCTCGTGCAGGCCGTACGGGACACCGTCGCGCAACTCGAGGGCCACTACGCCTTTGTCGCGATGCACGCAGACGAACCCGGACGCCTGGTCGGGGCGCGTAAGGAATGCCCGCTGGTGGTCGGTGTCGGAGACGGCGAGCGGTTTTTCGCATCGGCGATCCCGGCGTTTCTGCGTGAGACCAAAGACATCCAGATCATCGAGTCCGGCGAGATCGTGGTGCTCGAGGCGGACTCGACGACAGTGTGGAATGGCTCGGCGACGCCCATCATCCGTGACATCACCCGGGTCGAGATGGACGAGGATGCCGCCGAGAAGGGCGGCCACGAGACGTTCATGCTCAAGGAGATCCACGAGCAGCCCGCAGCGCTGTGGGACACCATCGGCGATCGCCTCAACCCCGACGGAACCGTCGACCTTCCCGACCTGGGCCTTGACGACGCGGAGTTGGCGCGGGTCGAGCGGATCCACATCGTGGCGTGTGGCACGTCGTTCCACGCGGGCCTCGTCGGTCGGTACATGATCGAGGACTGGGCACGCGTTCCCGTCAACATCGAGGTTGCCAGCGAGTATCGCTACCGCACCTGCTTGGCAGGCCCGGGTGACGTCGTGATCGGCATCACACAGAGCGGCGAGACCGCCGACACCCTGGCTGCGATGCGTGTCGCCCGCGAGCGCGGTGCGCATGTCATCGCCCTGACGAACATCATCGGGTCGCAGGCAACGCGCGACAGCGACGGGGTCATCTTCACGCGCGCCGGACTCGAGATCGGCGTCGCCGCCACCAAGACCCACACGGCCCAGATCATGGCCCTCGCGTTGTTGGCCCTCAAGTTGGGTCGCCTCAAGTGGGCGCTCACGTCCAACGGCGCCGTCGAGATCGCGACTGATCTGCGACGACTCCCCGAGCTGGTCAAGACCTACCTCGAGTCGGCGGCGCCGGCCCAGGTCTATGAGGTCGCGGGCCGCTACTTCGACCGTCCGTTCTTCCTGTACCTCGGTCGTCACGTCGGCGTTCCGGTCTGCTTCGAAGGCGCGTTGAAGCTCAAGGAGATCAGCTACATCCCGACCGAGGCCTACCCGGCGGGCGAGATGAAGCACGGTCCGATCGCCTTGCTGGACGAGGGCTCCCCGGTCGTCGTCGTCGCGACGGACGGGCATGTGTTCGACAAGGTCGTCTCGAACATCCAAGAGGTCAAGGCCCGCGGTGCCCGCGTCATCGCGGTCGCGACCGAGGGCAACAGCCTGATCGGCGAGCACGCGGATGACGTGTTGTGGGTCCCCAAGACCCCGCCGCTCCTGTCGCCGATCGCCGCCAACATCCCGTTGCAGCTGTTCGCCTACGCGATCGCCCGTGCGAAGGGCCTCAACGTCGACCAGCCCCGCAACCTGGCGAAGACCGTCACCGTCGAATAGCCGGACGGGCTGTGTGGGCGCATGGGGAGCGCTCCCCGTTGCCCTTCCGAGAAAGACTTTGTCGGCCCTGCCCAAAGCAGTGGCAGACGCCCCGGTTCGAACGTGCTTCGTGAATGGCCCCCCACGGACCTGACATGGCCATTTGGTCGGATTCGCCGCGGCCAATCGTTACACGATCTGTGACACATTCGACACAGAGACGACACACATCGGTGGAGGTTGATCGGACCGCGCAGTCGCCGACGTGCGAGCCCAGACCCCGAGACCGTGGACGACCATTTGGCGACTTCGGTGCGGCCAATCGTTACATGACGTGTCACAAAGACGACACAGAGACGACACACATCGTGGCTCGGTGGCTACGCCGGATACATCCGAGCAGACGTGCGGTCGACCTCGGTAGGCTTGTGGCATGAAGCCGATCAGGATCTACCACAATCCCAACTGAGGGTCGTCCAGCAATGCCGTGCGCATTGCCGACGAGCTTGGCGTCGACGCCGAGATCATCCTGTACCAGAAGACGCCGCCCGATCGGGAGGAGCTGACCTGGGTGGTCGCCCACCTCGAGGACCCGCCGGCGGACCTCGTACGCAAGGACAGTCAGTTCAAGAAGCTCGGGCTTGACCCGGCGGACTTCCAGACGCCTGAGCAGATCGTCGCCATCATCGTCAAACACAAGATGCTGATGCAACGGCCGGTCGTCGTGCGTGGCGATGTGGCCATCATCGGACGACCCAAAGAACGGGTGCGGGACCTGCTGTCCTGACACGTTCGCGAGGACGTCGGGAAGAACCTCTCGACCTGGTGTTTCGTCGATCAAAGCCGTCTCGATCGCGGTCGCGGGACCTCGGAACGAGCCCCGCTGCGCCCTGCCACCGAGACATCACGTTGACCGGTGCAGGCAGCACCGTGCCCTCAAGCGGTCTGCGGCTCCGGTCGGGCCGTCCGCGCGATGCCAAGTGCAGCGAACCCGGCGAGCAACCCGAGAAAACCCGCACCGGTGAACGCGATCAGGTAGTCCCCGAACGCTTCACGGAACGCGCCGGCGAGCCATGCCGCCATCGCCCCGCCAAACATGTGGGCGCAGAACACCCACCCGAACACGACGGATGCCTGCTCCTGGCCGAATGCCTGGTTGGTCAATGCGACCGTAGGCGGGACGGTCGCGACCCAGTCCAATCCGTAGACGATCGCGAACGCGACGAGCGGAAGCCGCGAGCCCTGCAGCAAGAACGGCAGGGCGGCGAGGGACGTGCCGCGCAAGCAGTAGTAGAGAAACAACAGCCGGCGCGGGTCGGTGCGGTCGGTCAACCAGCCCGATGCGGTGCTGCCCACGATGTCGAAGACGCCGATCACCGCGAGCAAGCCGGCTGCGGTCACCTGCGGGATGCCGTGGTCGTGCGCCGCCGGAATGAAGTGTGACTGCACCGCGCCGTTCGTCGTCCATCCGCAGATGAAGAACGTGCCGGCGAGAAGCCAGAAGTCGCGGACGTGGATCGCCTGGCGCAGGACCCTGAACGGTGTCGCGAACACACCGCCGGTGGGGCGCGGCGGCGCGGGGAGCGGGGTGTCGGTCCGCGACCCGTAGGGTGAGAGTCCCATGTCCGCGGGGTGTTCGCGCATCAACACCAAGACGACGGGGACGATCGCGGTCGCGGTGATCGCCACGATGGCGACCGCCCACCGCCACCCGTGCCCGTCCGTGATCCATGCGAGCAGCGGGAGGAACACCAGGTTGCCGGTCGCGAAGCTCGCCGCGAGCAGGCCGGTCACGAGGCCCCGGCGCCGGACGAACCATCGCGTGGCCACGATCGCCGACAGCGGGATCGAGATCGCGCCGGTGGCGGTCCCGATCACGATGCCCCACAGGATGTCCAGCTGCCACAACGAGGTCATCGCGATCGTCAACGCAGCCCCTCCGGCCACGGCGATGAGCCCCGCCACCATGACGCGGCGCGCACCCATGCGCTCGACGAACGCAGCGGCGAACGGCGCCGCCAGACCGTAGAAGACGAGGTTGACGGCGATCGCCAGCGACACATCGTCGCGACCCCAACCGAATTCGTCCTGGAGCGGGACGACGAACACCCCGACCGTCGACCTGAACCCCGCGGCCGCCAGCAAGACGAAGAACGTGACCGCCGCGATGACCCAGCCGTAGTGGATGCGTCGCGCTCTCACCGGCCTCAGGGTACCTCGCCGCGCACGCTACAAGTCGATCTGCATTCCGAGTTCGGCGATCTGTTCGGACGGGATGTTGAAGAACTGCGCCGCGCTGGTGCTGTTGCGGCTCATCGTCGCGAACAGGCGTTCACGCCAGCGTGCCATCCCCGGCTTGGCGGTCGACACGAAGCTCACCCGGTTGAGGAAGTAGGTGGCCGAGTCCGGGTCGATATCGAGTCCCAGCGCTTCTGCATTGCGCAGCGTCCGCGGCACGTCGGGAAGCTCTTGGAAGCCGTAGCTTGCGGTGACGCGCCGAAGCCCGTGCCACAGATGCTCGACCTTCAATCGTGCGTCGTCCGGCGCGATCGGGACGTTGAGCGTCCGAGCGGTGAAGATGACGACCTTCTGATGCAACACGTGGTTGTGCTCGAGATTGTGGATGAGTGCCCGCGGCGTGCCGCCCTCGACGGCTGTGAGAAATACGGCGCACCCCGGCACGCGGACCGGCGGGCTCGTGCTCAGCGTCCTGACGAAGTTTGCCAACGGAATTTCCTTCTCCTGGATCCGTTCCCTCATCAGGCCGCGTCCCCGCCGCCAGGTCGTGAGCGCCGTGAACACGAGGGCTGCGATCGCAAGCGGGAACCAGCCGCCGTGCACGATCTTGATGGTGTTGGCCGCGAAGAACGTCAGGTCGACGGTCAGGAACGCCGTCGCGCCCGCGATGACGAGCCACAGTGGCTTGTGCCACAGCAGCCGCACCACGATGAACGCGAGGAGCGTGTCCACGGCGAGCGTCCCGGTGACGGCGATTCCGTACGCGGAGGCCAGGTGCGACGATGAGCGGAATCCGATGACAAGCCCCACCACCGCGACCATGAGTCCCCAGTTGACAGCGGGTACGTAGACCTGGCCCACCTCGGTCGAGGATGTGTGGCGGATGCGCATGCGCGGCAGAAAGCCCAACTGCACCGCTTGGCGTGTCACCGAAAACGCTCCAGAGATGACGGCTTGTGAGGCGATGACCGCAGCCATGGTCGCCAGCAACACCATCGGCAGCTGCGCCCATCCAGGGAAGAGTCGATAGAACGGGCTGACGACCGCGTCCGGCTCGGCGAGGATGAGTGCCCCCTGGCCCATGTACTGCAGGAGCAGTGCGGGCAACACGGCGAACACCCAAGCGCGCGCGATCGCAGGTCGGCCGAAATGCCCCATGTCGGCGTAGAGCGCCTCGGCGCCCGTGACCACGAGCACGACGGAGCCCAGAGCGACGAACCCCCGCCCCGGCTCGTTGAACAGGAACCGTAGGCCGGGAATCGGCGAGAGCGCTCGCAGGATCCCCGGATGCTGCGCCGTCTCGATCACGCCGGTCGTCGCCAGAATCCCGAACCACACCACCATCACCGGGCCGAACAGTTTGCCCACGGTGCCGGTTCCGAAGCGTTGGATCGCGAACAGACCGACGATGACCACAAGAGTGATCGGGATGATCAGCCGGTCGAGGGTCGGCGCCGCGACACCGAGCCCTTCGACTGCCGACAGCACGGACGTCGCCGGGGTGATCATCCCGTCGCCGTAGAAGAGCGCGGCGCCGAATATCCCGAGTGCAATCAGGCCGGCTCGGGCCCGCGCCGTCCGAAACGGCGCTCCCTGCACA
>JANLOO010000053.1:0-2142 GCA_031366605.1 Actinomycetota bacterium
ACCGCGACCTCGATGACGACAAGCAGCTCGTCGCCGCGTGGGTGGCGGCGCTCTGCGTCCCAAGGACCGTCGGTCAATCCGACCGAGACGTCCGGCTCAGGAATGTGGTCGTACAGACCACCGAGCGACATATGTACACGCAGCGTGTAATGCTCGCCGTAGGTCAGGGTCAGGATCCGGGTGAAGTGCCCGATGGACTTCTCGTGTGACCAGCCCTGAGGACTCACGATCAGCAACTGCCCGTCGATGAGCTCGACCGGCTCGTCCTCGTGGATGATCCCGGCGTCGAGCATGCGCCAGACCTCGTCCGCCGTGAAACGCCGGGTCTCAGGGGCGGTGGGTGACTCCACTGCCATCGCCACCAGACTACCTCGCTCTCGCTCGCATGTGGCACAACCATGCATCGAGGGTAGGCGACCATGTGTCACAGATGTGTCACGTCTCTGTGCCAATCCGCGCACGAGGTGTACCGATCGGCGTGACACTCCCGGCTCGCTCGCAGGTCACTCCTGGCCGCAGGCCGGGACCGCCTCCAAACCTCCGTCGTCGATCAGCGCGTTCACCGTGTCCATCGGGATCGCTAGGCCCAGTCCCGTTGCGATCTCGATCGCGTAGACGACCCCGGCGACATCGGCTCCCTCAGGAGCTTGCCCCTCCAGGTTCGCTGACCGGCAGGGTGCCGTCGACCGTGACGAACGCGACGTCGCCGAGCACGCCGACCTGGGCCGTGCTGACGTCGAGCGTCCGTCCATCGGCGGTGTTGACCTCGAGCTGCGCGACGTCCTTCTCGGAGCGGGTGATCGACCCGCGTGCTTTGCGCAGGGTGGTGGACGCGACGTTCGACCGGGCGGTCTGGCTGTTGAGGCCTTGGTGCGCTCGGCGACGAGGTCTTGCGGGGTGACAGACCGGTCGCGCCAATCGTCAGCGCGTTGCCTGTTGGTGTACGTCAACACCCCGCCTGCCGCGACCGCGCCCAAGAGCACGGCGACCATGCAGAAAGGGCGACGCCCCGGGCCGTCGTCAGCGCGACCATGCGCGGCCCAGGGGCACCAGGAGGCGCCTGAGTGAGTCCCGCAGGGGCGCCGTCGAGCGGCTGGGTGAGCGCGCTGAGGTCCTGCGTGGTCCAGCGGTCGAGCGCGTCGTGCCACGGATCCTTGGGCGTCTGACCCATTGTGCCCCCTCTCGGCATCGGGTCCCGGAACCTCACCAGATCGCGAGCCGCCCCGTCAACCTTGGGGGCCCCCCGACATCCGCGCCGGCACCCGACCGCTCAGGTCGCCGAGGTCCACCCCGCGGCGAGGGCGACGAGCAGGCCGGCTCCGAGTGCGAACCGGTACCAGACGAACGGCCGCAGGGTGTGCCCTGACACGAACTTGAGGAGCCACGCGATGGAGGCGTAGGCGACGACGAACGCGATTACGACGCCCAGCGCCATGGGGCCGAACCCGAGGCCCGACAGCGCGTCGCGCTCCTTGGCCGCCTCGTACAGCCCGGCTGCGGTCAGCGCGGGGATCGCGAGGAAGAACGACAGGCGGGTGGCGGTGACCCGGTCGATGCCGCGCACGATGCCGGCGGAGATGGTCGCCCCGGAGCGTGATACCCCGGGAACCAGCGACAGGCACTGGACGAGCCCGATGATGATGCCGTCTCGCACCGTCACGGTCGACTCGCCGCGGGTGTCGCCGCGTTCGAGCCGGGTGGCGTAGATGCGTTCGGCGACGAGCATCGCGACGCCCCACACGATGAGTGCGGCGGCGACCACCCACAGGCTGCGAAACCCTCCCGAGATCAGGTCCTTGAGCGCGTAGCCGACCAGGGCGACGGGGATCGAGCCGATGATGACCGCCCAAGCGAGCCCGTAGTCGGGGTTGGCCCGCCGCGCGGGGGTGCGCAGGCCCCCGACCCACGCCCCCAAGAACCGGACGATGTCCTTGCCGAAGTACAGGAGCGTCGCCGCGATCGCCCCAAGCTGGATGATCGCCGTGTAGGCCGTCACCTCGGGAGCGTCGACGGTGAGCCCAAGCATCTTCTCGCTGATCGTCAGGTGACCGGTGGACGAGACCGGCAGAAACTCGGTCAGTCCCTCGACGATCCCCAAGACGACGCTGTCGAGATAGCTCAGGTCGGACACACGGCTCCTTC
>JANLOO010000065.1:0-61438 GCA_031366605.1 Actinomycetota bacterium
CGAGTGGCAGGTGAAGTACGGCTACCGGGCGGCCACCGCGTACGACCTGCGACCCGGGGGAGACTTCCGAGGTTTGCCGACCGATGCGATGAAGGAGTTCGGAGCACCGGACGTCATCTTGGACGGCGAGGTGATCGAAGCCGACCCACCCCGGCGGTTGGTGCAAACGTGGCATGCCCTGTGGGACCCGGAGATGGCGGCCGAGTCGGCCAAGCGCCTGACGTGGGAGATCGAGGAGGGCCAGGGCGGCGTCACGACGTTGACCGTCACCCACGAGCTGGACGGTGCTCCCAAGACGGCGCTGACCGTCGCCGGCGGGGATCCGAACGCAGGTGGTGGTTGGGCCTGGATCCTGAGCGATCTCAAGACGCTCCTCGAGACCGGGACTTCGATGCAGGGTTGAGGCAAGGATGGCGGGCGAGCTGGATCACCCGCCCGCTGTCCGGCATCGACCCTCGCCGTTTCGCAGGAGATCCGTCCCGGCGGGTGACGAGTTGACACCGGGGCGGGGTGGGGCCAGAGTCGGGGTTCGGTGTCAAGTCGAGGAGGCATGATGGAACCCTCTGCGGTGGTTGAGCTTGCGGCCGATGTCGCACGTCGCGTCGTGCCCGACATCACGGCGCCTGCTTTGATGCCCCTGCCTGCGGTTCCGGTCACAGCCGAGATTTGGGTCGGCGACCGACACATTCGGGTCATCGGGGAGGCGATCTACGCGGTCCACCGGGGCGATCGCGCCCAGTGGGCCGTGGTCGTGGGTGAGTCGTCCCAGCTCTCGGCGGGCAGCGTCCAGCTGGTCGACCTGAGTGAGATCTGTGTCATGACCCGCACGGGGAGGCACGGCAGATAGAGGACGCCGCCCTGACAGTTCGGGTGTCGCTCACCACACGATGTCTGACACGGGGTGGTGAGCTGAGTCCACTCCACTCGCGAACGTCATCGGTCTCCATTGTCCACTCCTGTCTCGTTTCGTGGCCTCCTGTCTCGTTCACGATTGCCGGGATCTTCGGCTGGCGATGGCGTCGTCGGACGGCCCGCACCCACACTGCAACGTTCACATGTGAAGGGACATGCCAATGCCGACCTCTCGACTCATCGACGCCTGGAACACCAAGGACCCGGCGCGCGTCGTCGCGCTCTACGCACCCGATGGCGTGCGTCACCAGTTCGCCTACCCCGAGACACACCTGGATGGTCACGACGCCATCGGGCAGATGGTGGCGGCCCTGATGCACTCGACACCCAATTTCGCGTTGACCGAGCGTTCATTCATCAGCGCGGGCAACCGCCAGGCCATCCAATGGGCGTGGGACGGCAACATCGAGAACGACCTGGGAGACCTGCCGGGTCACGGGCAGGAGGTCCATCTGAACGGGACCAGCGTGGTCGAACTGTCGGATGGACTCATCACGTTGGAGAACGTCTACTGGGACACGGCGACGCTGTTGATCGGTGCCGGGTTGCTGACTGCGGGCGCGTGACGGGGGCGCTCGCGCCCGAGTGTCCGCCCGAGGTCAAGCCGCGATACGCGGGTCGCCCAACGGCGCCCCGCGGACGTCCGTCGCAAGGACCGACCACAGTTGCGCATCGACTGCCGCTCGCTCAGCCCTGTGGAATCCCAGGTTCCTGCCGATAAAGATTTAGAGCTTTTTGTGGATCTGCGCACGATGCGCGGGTGTTCCCTTCAAGGAGGATGCAATGAGAAAGCGGTTTGTAGGACTGCTCGCCGTGTTGACGCTGGGGCTCATCCCGGCTGTCGCGGCGGCGGTGGACGCACCGCCGCCGGCCCCGCCGGCTGCACCGATCGTGTTGGTCAAGGCGTACGCGACAGTCGTCGCCGTCACACCCGTCGAAACCGGCACGACCGTGGAGTTCGACGTACAAGAGGCGCACGACCGGCTGGACGGCAGCACGACCGAGACGCTGTCGACGGGGATCAACGGTCAACACATCGTTGGGGCTGTCACGCCGGACACGCGCGTGTTCCGCAACGACACGGCTGTCGAGTTCGCTGCCCTGCAGCCGGGGATGAAGGTCATGGCCCTCCTCAAGACCGATTGCCGGTGAGCCAGGCTGGGTTTCGCGGAGACCGAGTTTCGAGGGTTTGTCCCTCGGAGAAGGAAGGTCTCTTTCATGTCACGTCCCAGGAAGTACCCACAAGAGCTGTTAGAACGCGGCGCCAGGTTGGTGCTGGAGTCCGGTCGTCCGATCGCGAGTGTCGCGCGGGATCTCGGGGTGGCGGCGGAGTCGCTGCGCAGGTACGTGCGGCAGGTCGAAGCGAATGAGGGGCTGCGTCCGGATCTGCCGACCGCGTCTGAGCGGGAGGAGATCCGGGGCCTTCGCAAAGAGGTGTTCGAGCTTCGCCGTGCGAACGAGATCTTGAAGGCCGCGAGCGTGTTTTTCGCGACGGAGCTCGACGCAGACCGAACGAGGTGACCGCGTTCATCGACGAGCATCGCGGTCGCCTCGGCGTCGAGCCCATCTGCAGGGTCCTGGACGTGTCGGCGTCCGCGTACTACCAACGAGCGACCGGCCACCGGAGCGTCCGCTCCGTCGAGGATGAGTGGTTGACCGGCCGGATCGTGGAGCTTCACGAGGCGAACTACTGCGCCTACGGATACCGCAGGATGTGGAAGGCGCTTTTGCGCGAAGGCCTCGACGTCGGCCGTGATCGGGTCAAACGGTTGATGCGAACCACGCAGATCCAAGGCGCGAAACGCCGCGGCAAACCATGGCGCACAACAGTGAGCGACCCGATCGCACAACGACCAGGCGATCTCGTCGAACGGGACTTCACCGCGACACGACCCGACGAGCTTTGGGTCGCTGACTTCACGTACCTGCGCTGCTGGGAGGGCGTGGTGTTCTTCAGCTTCGTCATCGACGTGTTCAGCCGCCGGATCGTCGGCTGGCAGTTCGCCTCACACATGCGCACCACCCTCGTCCTCGACGCCCTCAGGATGGCACTCACCCGCCGAGGCGCGGGAGCGGACCTCCAGCTCGTCCATCACAGCGATGCCGGCAGCCAATACCGAAGCTACGACTACACCCAGACCCTCGACGACCACGACGTCCTGGCGTCGATCGGAAGCGTCGGCGATGCCTACGACAATGCGTTGGCGGAGAGCTTCGTCGACTCGTTCAAGACCGAGTTGATCCGCGACCGCGTCTGGCAGACCCGCACCCAACTCGAGCTCGCGATCGTCGCGTACGTCGCATGGTTCAACACCACCCGACTCCACGGAAGCCTCGGAGACATCCCACCCGACGAACACGAAGCCCACCACGCCGTCTACGCTGCAGTTCTCTCCCACCAATGAGGAGAGGAAACCACCAAACCAGGACTCCGCGAAACCCAGCCTGGCTCAATACCTACGGACCGACGGACGCAGTGGGTGGGATACGCGGGACATCCGGCAGAACATCGCCAGGGTCTTGGCTGAGCGAGAAGTCCAGGTCCTTGCAGCAGGGGCACAACGAAAGAACCCCAAGGTCGCTTTGCGACCCCAGGGTTCGAACGTTCTACTTATGGCGGAGAGAGGGGGATTTGAACCCCCGAGGCGAGAGAACCCGCCTACGCGATTTCCAGTCGCGCTCCTTAGACCACTCGGACACCTCTCCACCCGCGATCGTACCGGACCGCGTGTGCTGCGTCGGCGTGTCGGGTGGGATTGCCTGACCCTCGTGAGGCGATGCCGAGCCGGACGACCGCTCGAAGGCCTCTGCTAGATTCGCGCGCGGAGAGGTGGCAGAGCGGTCGAATGCGGCGGTCTCGAAAACCGTTTCGGGCCTTCGGTCCGACGGGGGTTCAAATCCCCCCCTCTCCGCTCGCACGACGCCACGCGGGGCGGCGCCCGAGGGTGCCAGTCCGCGTTGCGTTCGCCTGTTGGGTGAGTTAGACCGGCACTGCCGTGACGATGATGTTGTCCCGGTAGTGGCCGATGTTGCGCTGGAACGGCCCGCCGCAGGTGACGAGGGCCAAACGTGGCTTTCCGCGCGCCGAGAAGATGCTGCCCGGGAGCGCCGATTTGAGGACACGTCGGACCGTTGTGACCCGGTAGGCGTGGACCTTGCCGTCCGAGGTCGTCACGTTGACGCGTTGCCCGGCCTTGGCGTTCTTGAGGTTGACGAACGCCCCGCCACCCCGCCGTGCGCTGTCGACGTGTCCGGCGATCAGGACCGCACCGTTTGCGGCACCGGGTGCCTGACCGTCACGCCACCAGCCCAGTCGTTGGATGTCGATCGGCACGGCCAGCGCGCCCAGGGTCGTGTCGATCCCGACGGGATTGACCCGCGCATTGATCCGAAGTGGAGCGATGGCGACACGGGTTGGCGTCGCGCCACCCACGCCGTCCAAGTGCGCAAAGTTCTGATCGGCGACGGGATCGCCCTTGCCGGTCAGGATCAGGGGCGCGACCAGCGATGTCTCGGCGACCAAGGCGCAGGCACCTTGGAACGCGGGCACCAGGCCTGCGGCGGCGATGTGCTCGCGGAACGCGTAGAACCCGACCTTGGGCACCGTGACCTTGGGTGACGTGAACGAGCCGTCACCGGTGACCGGCACCTGCAGCGTCGCGACCGGTGTCCCGTTGCACCGGATGCCCGACCGGACCGCGAACGGCCCGAAGAGCTCCAGCTCGACGGTCGCCGGTGTCTTGCCCAGGCCGACAACCTCGATGTGGTCAAAGATCTTGGCGCCGGGCGTGACGACTTCAGAGGATGCGAGGGTCGTCACCAGTGGGGCCGGCTTTGAGAGCGTCGTCTCAGCCGCCTCGGCGCACGCCGTCGATGCTGCGTCGTTGGCGGGGCCGCCGGCCATGGACTCGCGGTACGTGAAGTACCCGGCCCGGTCGATCGTGATCGGCTCGGTGGTGTACGTGCCATCGCCGTTGGCGGTGAACGTCTGCGTGGCGAACGGCGTCCCGGAGCACGAGATCGCGGCGACGGTGTCGAACGGACCCCACAACTCCACCTGCACCGGGGCGGCGACGACACCGAGACCGGTCACGACGACCTTGTCCGTGAGCTGCCCACCGGGCTTGGTCTCGGTCGCGCTGACCTGCGTCACGACCGCCGGGGTCCCGATGACGACCGGGGTCTCGGCGGCGTCCGCGCAGGTCGTGTCGACCGCCCGGACAAGCTCACTCTCGGCGATGCTCTCGCGGTACGTGTAGTACCCCGGGGCGGTCAGGGTGACCGCCTCGGTCGGGAACTCGCCGTTGGCGGCGACGGTGAGGGTGCCGCTCCACACGGGCGTGGTGTCGCATTTGATCGTCTCGCGGCTGGGGAACGGGCCGTAGAGCGCCGCCTTGATGATCACGGTCTGGCCACCCAGCGCCTCGACCAGCACACGGTCGAACACCGTCTGCGACGGACGCAGTGCCGCCGTGCTGACGATGGTGCGCACGCGTGGCTGCACCTGGACACGGAACCTCTCGGTGGGTTCGGCACACGGCGTGGTGAGCCCAGCCACGTTCTCGTTGCCGGGCAACGTGAGTTGGTACGTGTACCAACCGGGTGTGGTCGGGGTGAATGGTTGCGTCGTGAACGTCCCTGAACCGTTCGCCGCCAGCGTGCTGGTGACGGCAGGGGCCCCGGTGCAGACGATCGCGGCGGCGGTCGGGAACGGACCGAACACATTGACCTGGACCGTCTGCGCCGGCGTCGCGGCGGCGCCCGCGATCACGACCTTGTCGGTGCTCGCCTCGGTCAGCAGCAGGTTGGCGGGAGTGGCCGTGGTGGTGACCTTGAGCGCGCCCTTGGCGATCGGCGCGGCGATCGCCGCGGTCAGTTGCTGCGCATCGGCCGCGGCCATGCGCTGGCCGTTGCGTCGCGCTGCGACGGGTGTGGTCGCACGGAAGATGCGGGGGAGCGTCGACGCGATCTGCTCGGTTTCGATGGCGACCTTGAGGCCCGTGACAGCGCCGGCCGTGAAGGTGACCCGTGCGATGCCCGACCGGTTGGTGCTGATGCGCGCCGGGATGCCCGTGGCCCCCTCCGTCACAAGCCCGAGCGAGACGCCTGGCACGGCGGCACCGGTCGCCGACAGCACCCGGATGATCGCGGTACCAGGCGAGCCGACCGACAAACCGCCGGACACCGACGTCACGATCCGGTAGGGGCCGCGGTAGCGGGCGGCGTTGCGCCCGATCGTCCGAAACAGGGCCACGGTCTGCGGGCCGACCGCAGACGGATCGACCTCGCCCGGCGCCCCGTCGCCCATCAGCGAGTGAACGTACAACATGACGGCTGCCTGCTGGTTGGCACTCCTGCTGCGCCCGTAGTTCCACAGCGCGTAGGCCATCTGCTCCTGCTTTGCGACCGAGATCGCCGCACCGTTGCTGTTGCGGAGGCCCGCAGCCGGGATCTCAGTGAAGCCGTACCGCTTGGCCGGGTACCACCAGCGCAGGTCGATGCAGAACGTGGGGCCGGCGTCCGGCACGGCGCCACGGAAGTCACCGAACCACCGGATGCCGTACCGGTAGTTCTTGTAGACCCCGACGCCGTTGGTGTCGCAACTGTTGCGGCCGGCGCTGGAGCACGGATCGTTCTGGTTGGCGGGCTCTCGACCCAGAGCCGACGCCGGGGCCATCACGACCGTGGCGACACACGCGAGTGCCACGGAAAGGATCAATTTCAGGCGCATGCCGCGGCATCCTAATGGTCTGGGCCGAGCCGTGTACTGCTGGGGACGGGTGGTCGGCGGCCGGTGATATTCTCCGCGGCCTCCGGGCAGTTAGCTCAGCGGGAGAGCGCCCGCCTCACACGCGGGAGGTCACTGGTTCAATCCCAGTACTGCCCATTCCTTGCCGTCCCCCTTTTCCCGGTCCGTTCTGGCGCTCCGGTTCCCGTGGCCTCAATGGGTGCGGTAGACTGGTGCGCATGGCGAAACGTTCCGACGGTCCGGCGTTGCCGGCAGAAACTGGCCGCGCGACCGAACGACGCCAGGCATCTCGTTGGATGACGCTTGGGATGGGGGTCCTGCTGGGATTCGCCTGGGGCAGCCTGATGTGGTTGCTCGCGTCCGCATTCGGACAACACACCGGTGGGGTGCGTGGCTGGCTCTACATCGCGCTCTCGATGGCGATGATCGGGGGCGGTATCGCCGCGGTGTTCGGGGCGAGCGGGGCCCGGAAGGGCGGCGAACGTATTTCGCCGCGCTTCCGTCGTCGCTGACGAACGCTCGGTCACACGCGAGACGGCTGGACTGGCTATTCTCGGGGGCGGGATCCGGGCGAGCGCTTCGGCGAGGTCCCATTCGGTGGGTGACCGCGAACCAGGTCAGGTCCGAGAGGAAGCAGCCTTAAGTGGATCCACTCAGGCGCAATGGGGTCACCTCGCCGAAGCGCTCGCCCGGGACCCACTAACTCCGAACACCAAACGAGACACGTGACCGAACCCCGCCAGGAGCCTCGCGGCAGCCTCTACAACCGCTACCGCCCGGTGCGGTTCGATGACCTCGTCGGGCAGGAGCATGTCGCGCGCGCGCTCGGCAACGCGTTGACATCGGGCCGCCCGGCACTTGGGTATCTGTTCTCAGGCCCGCGTGGAACCGGCAAGACGACGACTGCGCGCATCCTGGCGCGATGCCTCAACTGCTTGAGCTTCCCGGCGCCGACGGCCACGCCATGCATGGACTGTGATTCGTGTCGGCGCATCGGCCACGACGATTGGCTGGATGTCGTCGAGGTCGATGCCGCATCCAGTGCCCGACGGATCGACGAGATGCGCGACTGGCTCGAGTCGGTGCGCTACGCGCCGATCGCGTCGCGGTACCGCGTCACGATCATGGACGAGGCCCACCAGATTCAGGAGGGCGCCGCCAGCGCCCTCCTCAAGACGCTCGAAGAGCCTCCGCCGCACCTCGTCGTCATCCTCTGCACGACCCACCCCTGGGACATCCTGCCGACGATTCGGTCGCGGCTGCAGCACTTTTCGTTGCGCAAGCCCGGGGTCGCCAATCTGATGAAGGTCCTCGAGCGCGTCGCGCGCGACGAGCGGTTTACGACCTCGCCCGAGGCGCTTGACCTGGTCGCGCGGGCAGCCGACGGCAGCTATCGCGATGCGCTCGGGTTGCTCGATCAACTGGCGACGTATGGCGGAGGCGAAGTCGCGGTCCCCGATGTCCTCGAACTGTTCGGCGCTGTGGAGCGCGAAGAGATCTTCAAGTTGGCCGACCATCTGGCCGCAGGTCACGCGGCAGGGGCATTCGAACAACTCGAGGCGACGCTCGATCGCGGCGCCGATCCCGAGCAGCTCATCCGCGGCCTCGTGACGCATCTGCGCTACCTCTGCCTGCTGCAACAGGGCGCACACCCCCGTGAGGACTGGGCGTACTCGCCCGAGGAGCTCGATCGGCTCAGGGCACAGGCCAATCAACTGCCACCCGCACGGGTCGTACGCGGGCTCGACCTGATCGCTGACGCGCAAGTGCGGATCCGGCACGGTCAGGCCGACCCGCGGATCCAGCTGGAGCTGGTCGCCGCGAAGTTGGCCCATCCGGCGCTCGACGCCGGCGTCCAAGCCCTGGTCGGACGGGTCGAAGCACTTGAGCTTGGGCACGCCCCATCGGGGGGATCACCGTCGTCGGCGCCCCCCCCACCGGGTGTGGGTGCGGCCGCGCAGGAGGAACGGGCTGTTGCGCCCGAGGTTTCTCCGCCGACCGCCCAAGCGGTCGTACCCTCGCCGCGTCAACGCGAGCCGATCGTCGCAGACCTCGACCACGTCGCGCGCGTCTGGCCGCAGGTCGTCGCCGAAATCGAGCAGCAACACGCCCGCGTCCACGGTTTTCTGCAGGGGTCCGAGGTCACCCATGTCGCGGACGACCACATCGCGATCGCGGTCAGCGGCGTGTTCATGCGGTTGCTCGATCAACCCGACGAACGCGCGTTGATCGAGGGCGCGCTCGCGGACTTCGCGGGGCGCGCATTCGCGGTGCGCTTCGTCGAGATCTCCCCGACCGCACACGCGGGGACGCCCGAGCCACAACCGACACTCGACCACGCCGCATTGATGGAAGAGCTCAAACGCACGTTCAACGCCACCGAGGAGCCGCGCTGATGGGACAGAACCCCGCCAAGATGATGCGTCAGATGCAGAAACTGCAGGAGGACATGCAGCGTGCCCAAGAAGAGCTGGCCAACGAGACGGTCAGCGCAGCGGCCGGCGGTGGCGCGGTGACCGTCACGATCTCGGGTGGCTTGGAGGTCTTGGACGTGGTGATCGACCCGGCTGCGATGGATGACGTCGAGCTGCTGCAGGACACGATCGTCGCCGCGACCAACGAGGCGATGCGCAAGGCACAAGAGCTGGCCAACAGCCGGTTGGGGTCCGTCGCCGGGGCACTCGGCAACATGGGCATCCCCGGCCTGTAGCGGCCGTGTCGTCGATCCTCCCCTCGTCGGTCGAGCGGCTGGTCGCCGAGCTGGCGCGGCTTCCGGGACTGGGCCCCCGGTCGGCCGAGCGCCTGGCGTTCCACGTGATGAAGGCGCCGCCTGAGCGCGCACATGCGCTCGCCGAGGCGCTGGTCGAGGTCAAGGAGCGTCTGCGGCCCTGTGCCGAGTGCTTTGGCTACGCCGAGGAGGAGCGGTGCACGATCTGCCTCGATCCGCGCCGCGACGCGACGCTGCTGTGTGCCGTCGAGGAACCGTCGGCGATCGTCCCGATCGAGCGGACGCACGAGTACCGCGGCCGCTACCACGTCCTGGGCGGGGCTTTGTCGCCGATCGACGGGATCGACCCCGAGGACCTTCGTCTGGACGATCTGATCGCCCGGATCGACAGGGACGGGGTGCAGGAGCTCGTCATCGCCACCAACCCGACGATGTCGGGCGAGGCGACGGCCCTCTACCTTGCGGACCTGGTGCGTGGCAAGGTTCGGGTGACCCGCCTGGCGAGCGGACTGCCGGTCGGGGCGGACTTGGAGCACGCGGACGAGTTGACGTTGGGCAGGGCCTTCTTGGGAAGGAGGGAGATATGAGCGACGACCTGGACGAGCCCATCGGGTACCTGATGCTTGCCAAGGGCACGCCGGTGGTGGCGAGCGATGGTGTGACCGTCGGCACGGTCCACAAGGTCCAGCACCACGTACGGGAGCGGATCTTGGATGGTCTGATCGTCCAGACCGACGCGGGCAGGCGCTTTGTCGACGCCCCTGAGGTGGCCGGGATGAGTCGTCGCCAGGTCGATCTCGAGATCGACAGCGCGGCGGTGGCCGCTCTGCCCAGCCCCGATGGACCGTTGGGCGCGCTCGACACCGAGGCACGCCGGGCCGCCCGCCGACTGCGGCGGCGTCCGCCGCAGGACTGAGCCCGCGATGACGACCTGGCTTGCGGAGGCGTTCGCCTCGCCGATGCGGGTCGCCCTTGCGACCGGCCATCACATACGTCCGATCAGCGCCGACGACATCGACCTGGACTACTCGGCCGTCATGGGCTCGCAGGAGCGCCTGTGGACGATCTTCGGCACGGCGTGGGGACGGCCCCCGCCACAAGGACACGTGCTGCGCTCCCCGACGCCTGACGAGGCTCCGGAACCGACGGCAGATACAATCCCCGCGACCCTGCCTTGAGGAGGACCCGATCGGCCTGCGTGTGATGAAATTCGGTGGAAGCTCGGTCGCCGACGCTGACAAGATCAAAATCGTGGCGCGACGCATCGCCGCGGCCAAGGAGGACGGCCACCAGGTCGTCGCCGTGCTGTCCGCGCGTGGCAAGACCACCGACGGGCTGATCGCGATGGCGCAGGAGATCTCGCATCAGCCCGAACCCCGCGAGATGGACATGTTGTTGTCGACCGGCGAGCGGATCTCGTGTGCGCTGATGGCAATGGCGTTGCAGGACCTGGGCCACGAGGCGATGTCGTTCACCGGGTCGCAGGCGGGCATCGTCACCGACACCGCCCACACCAAGGCCAAGATCGTCGAGATCAAGGCCGACCGGCTGCGCGCGGCCATCGCCGAGGAGCACATCGTCTTGGTCGCCGGTTTCCAGGGAGTCTCGACCGCGCGCGACGTCACCACACTGGGGCGCGGTGGCAGCGACACGACCGCGGTTGCGCTCGCCGCCGCCCTCGACGCCGAGGTCTGCGAGATTTACACCGACGTGACCGGTGTCTTCACCGCCGACCCGCGTATCGTCCCCGATGCGCGCAAGCTGCCCCTGGTCAGCCACGAGGAGATGCTCGAGGCTGCGGCCAACGGTTCCAAAGTGCTTGCCCTCCGGTCCGTCGAGTTCGCCCGCAACCACAACGTGCCCGTGCACGTCCGCTCATCATTCGTGCCGGACGAGGGCACCTGGATCACCGAGGAGACGCCCGGAATGGAAAAGGCCATCGTGTCCGCCATCGCCCACAAAAGCGATGAAGCCAAGATCACGCTCGCGGGCGTCGCCGACAGTCCCGGTGTCGCGGGCACGATCTTCACGGCCCTGGCCGACGCGATGATCAACGTCGACACGATCATTCAGAACGTCAGCCATCAAGGCCATACCGACGTGTCGTTCACCGTGCCGCTGACCGAGCTGCGCAAGACCGAGGATGTGCTCAGCGGCCTGACCGGGTCCCTCGAGTTCAACGAACTCACGACCGACGATCAGATCGGCAAGGTGACGCTCATCGGCGCCGGTATGAAATCGGAGCCGGGTGTCGCGGCCAAGATGTTCAGGGTGCTCGCTGCCGAGAAGATCAACATCCAGATGATCGATACGTCGACAATCCGCATCACCGTCGTCATCGACCGCCGCGAGGTGGAGCGTGCCGTGCGTGCGCTGCACGACGCGTTCGACCTTGGCGGCGAAGCTCAACGGAGGGCCAATGTTTAGAGTCGCCGTCGTCGGAGCCACCGGTGCGGTGGGAGGCACGATGTTGCGCGTGCTCGAGGAGCGCGGCTTCCCGGTGACCGAACTGCGTCCGCTCGCGTCCTCGCGCAGCGCCGGCCGGGAGCTCGACTACCTGGGCCAGCCGGTGTTCGTCCAGACCCTCACCGAGGATGCGTTCGACGGCATCGACATCGCGCTCTTCTCCGCGGGTGGGGATCGCTCGCGGACCTTTGCGCCGGCCGCGGTCGAGGCGGGCGCCGTGGTCATCGACAACTCGTCGGCATTCCGGATGGACGCCAACGTGCCGCTGGTGGTGCCCGAAGTCAACGAGGCCGACATCGAAGGCCACAACGGCATCATCGCCAACCCCAACTGTGTGGCCGCACCCCTCGTCGTGGCGCTCAAACCGATCGCCGACGCGGTTGGGCTGGAACGCGTCATCGTCGCGAGCTACCAGTCGGTCAGCGGCACGGGCACCGCCGCGATTCAGGAATTGCTGGCGCAGACACGTGGCAACCTGGACGGCAACGAACCTGAGCCCTCGGTCTACCCACACCCGATCGCGTTCAACGTGTTGCCGCACATCGACGTGTTCGACGAGTCGGGCTACACGGGCGAGGAGCGCAAGGTCGCCGCTGAGACGCGCAAGATGCTCGGGCAATCGGATCTCGCGATCAGCGCCACCTGTGTTCGCGTGCCGGTCATCCAGGCGCACTCGATGGCGATCCACATCGAGACGTCCGAGAAGATCAGCCCGCAGCACCTGCGTGAGCTGATGATGGCGGCCCCGGGTATCGCCCTGGTCGATGACCCGGCCCACAACCGTTACCCGCTGGCACGTGAGGCGACCGGACGCGACGAGGTGTTCGTCGGCCGCATCCGCGAGGACACGTCACACCCTCGCGGCATCGCACTGTGGCTCGTCAGCGACAACCTGCGCAAAGGTGCTGCGACCAACGCCGTGCAGATCGCCGAGTCGCTGGTTACCCGCGGCTGGTTGTAGCCCCAGGGTCGTCGAACACGACCGGCCGCCCGCCGACGGTGACCTGACGTCGTGGCGGCACGTCAGATCCAGTGGCCGTCCGGGCGCAGTCCCGGCAGACGATCACGATGCTGTCCGCGTGTGCGACGGGGGCGGTCGCCGATCCGTGCGCGGGGTCGATCGCGCACAGTCCCGCGAACGGGGCGTCTGCCGGCATGTGCGCTCCGACCAGGGTCGCCGCTTCGTCGATTGACATGAACGCATCTTCGATTTCGGCATCCAGGTCCGTGACATCTTCGACGGTGGCGGTGCGACTCAGGATCGCGTCGATCAGCACCTGCTGTTCCACGACTTCGTCGACGAGGTGCCGCGCCTCGGGGGGGAGGTCGCGCCGCGCCAACGTCGCGGTACGCGCACGGAGCGCGTCGAGACGGACCTGCACCTGAGTCCGCGCGTCCAGCATCGCCGTGCGCTGCGGCAGTTGGGCGCGGCGAGCGCTCCATGCGACGGCCCATGTCCCTCCGAGGGCGCCCAAACCCAGCAGCGCGCCGACTTGACGGAGTGGCATCAGCCAGTGCCGGCGGGTTCCGCGAGCGGAGCGATCACGCTTGCATACCCGGGTTTGTCGGCGCTTTGGAGTCCGCGGAGCTCGAGCCGCATCAACGTGACCGGACCACGTGTGCGCTCCTCCCGGAAACCCATGCGCATGAGCGCCGGACGGTGAAACAGGGTGTGGTGTCCGATCAGGTCGTCGTCCGCCAACGGAGTCTCGTCGTCGCCGACCGCAAAGGCATCCACTGTCGTGAACGAACGCGTCTTTGCGTCCGCCAAGGCCTCCAAGAGCAGACGCTCGAGCGCCCCTGCGGGGTCGCCCGCGCTCAGATACGAGCACGTCAGCAACACTCCGTCGGGGTCGGGCGGGCCGGCCGGGAGCGAACGTGATCGAGGGAACGCAGACGCAGGGCCGTATTGCAGCAGGCCCCGAAAGGTGTCTGCATCGAACAAAGCGCGGCCCCACGCTCCGTGGCGATCCTCGAACGCCCTGACCCACCGATCCTTTCGCCGGACATCTGTGGCACTCGTCAGGGTTTGCCAGAACACGCAGTGCGTGCAGCAGGTGGGCAACTCGTGTCGGATCGCGCCGGTCAGGGCGACCACATTCGGCAACAGCGTCACACGGAGGATGATACGACGGACACAGCCGGTGGCGCTTACCCGTGGTGGAAGCCGCCATCACGGCCGGATGTCAGTGTGCGCGTGAGGTGTCACGCTGGTGGTGCGTGTGCTCGTCACACAGCCGAGGGGGCGTTCTCGCCGCAGGGCAGGCTGTCCGTGGCACTCGCCGACGCCGCACCACGCCGTTCGCCGGGGGCCTACTTCTTGGTGGCCGGGCCTCCGGGACCACGGCGGTCTGCGCCCCTGCGTCGACGCAGGATCGACTCGAGTGCGAACGGGGCCAACCACATCACGAGTCGCTTGAGCATCCGCATGCGGCGACCGGATTTGCGCGCAGCACGGTCCGGAGTGGCGAGCGGCTCGGCCGCCTTGCGGCGAAACAGACCCACTACGCCCCGACCGTCTCCAACACACGGTCCAGCGACACCATGTGGCGCTTGAACTGCAGCACGTCCTGACCCAAGCCGAGCGCGAGCCCGAGCAACTGCGGAAGGTGCAGCACCGGCATGTTGTACTCGGTGTCGTTGGCCAACTCGGCCTTGCGCTGGTAGGCGTCCATCGCCAGGTGGCAGAGCGGGCACGGGGTGACCATGCAGTCCGCGCCCGCGTCACGTGCTTGCGACAGGGCGACGTGTGACTCCTTGAGCGCGACTTGCTCGCGGGCAAGGATGATCGGGAAGCCGCAGCACTTGGACTTGGCCTCGTAGTCGGCGACCTCGCCGCCGAGCGCGCGGATCAGGCGCTCCATCGACTGTGGCCTGTCGGGGTCCTCAAAGCCCATGACCGACGACGGGCGCAGCAGCTGGCACCCGTAGTACGGCGCGACGCGCAGGCCGTTGAGCCCGCGTGGGCCCTGCTTTTCGAGCTGGGCCAGGCCCTCCTCGGTCGAGATGTACCACAGCAGGTGGGTCACCTCGACGGTGCCGGAGTACGGGCGGGAGCCGGCCTTGACCAGCTCACCGTTGACCTGCTCCAGCAGGCGCGGGTCCTCTTTGACCATCTTGTTCGCCCGACGAAGGTTGAGCGTGCAGACGTTGCAGATGGTCAGCACGTCGTGCCCCATCTCCTCGGCCTCCGAGAGGATGCGCACGTTGAGCGTCAGATACAGGTTTGGCTTGGCCTCGGCGATGTCCCCGGCGCCGCAACAGGTGGCACCGGGCATCGGCACCAGCTCGATGTCGAGCATCGGCGCGAGTGCCTGGGTGGTCGCGTTGAGCTCCTTGGACGAGAACTCGGCGATGCAACCGGGGTAGTAGGCGAACTGGCGGGGCACTAGATCGTCTCCTTGACGTTCTTCATGAGCTTCTTGACCTCGTCGTGGCGCTTGACCTTGTGCGGGAAGGGCGATGGCGCCTTGCCCTTGGACAACATCTTGAGCGCAAACGGAATGTCGAGTTGCGCCTTGATCGGATCTGTGAACGGCACCAGCAGGGTTTCGTTGAGCTTGCCGCCCGTGCGCATCGAGATCAGGAACGCCTTGGCGTGGCGGGCGCCGGCGTCCTTCATGCTGCGCCCCTCCTGGAATGCGATGCCACCGAGCTTCTCGATCGCGTTACGCGGGTCGACGCCCTTGGGGCAGCGCTCGTTGCAGGCCATGCACCGTGTGCAGTCCCAGACGCCGTGCTTGCCGGTGTAGAGCTTGGCCCGCTCTGCGCGGCGCGTGTCGCGTACGTCACCGGCGAACCGGTATCCCCATGCGAATGCTGCCGGACCCACGAAGTCCGGGTCGGCCTCGAGTGAGTTGCACTCGGAGTAACACGCGGCGCACAGGATGCAGTTGGACTCCTTGACCAGCCGCTGCATGGCCTCCTTGGGGACGATGCGCTCCTTCTCGGGTGGCGGACCGTCCGCGATCAGATACGGCTTGACCGACTTGACCTTGTCCCAGAACGGGTCCAGGTCGACCACCAGGTCCTTGACCGGCTTGAAGTTGCCGATCGGGTCCACCTGCACCGTGTCCTTGCCGGACCAGGCCTTGAGGTCCTCGACCTGCTGCATGCACGCCAGCACCGTGCGGCCGTCAGCCTTGCACGCACACGAGCCACAGATGGCGCTGCGGCAGGAGTACCGCACGGCGAGCGACCCGTCCTGCTCGTTCTGCAGGTCCAGGATCGCGTCGAGCAGCGTCTTCTGGGGCTCGTGCTCGAGCGTGAAGTCCTGGTAAAAGGTTTCCGGCCGCGCGGAGTCCGGCTGGTAGCGGAAGATCTTGAATGTCGTCGATGGCATCCCTTGGCTCCCTTAGTAGGTCCGGACTTGGGGCTGGTACTTGGTCATCGTCACCTCAGAGTAGTCCAAGCGGATCAGGTCGTCTTCGAGGTACGAGAGCGTGTGCTTCATCCAGTTCTCGTCGTCGCGTTCCGGGTGGTCCAGACGCCAGTGGGCGCCGCGGCTCTCGGTGCGGGTGACGGCGCCCTCGACCATGCAGGCGGCGAGGTCCAGCAACCAACCGGTCTCGATCGTGTGGATGAGCGACTGGTTGAACGTGCGGCCCTTGTCCGTGACGATGACGTCTTTGTAGCGCTCGCGCAGGTCGTGGACGACCGTCTTCGCGGCTTCGAGTTCGCTCCCGGTGCGGAACACGCCGACCTTCTCTTGCATGGTGTCGGAGAGCAGGTCACGCAACTCGTGCTGACGCGGGCCCTCGGTGCGGTCCATCAAGCGGCGCAGCTTCTGCTCGTAGTCGCGGGCGGCTGCCGGGGTGGCCTGATGGCCGCGCCCGTTGACGTTCTGGGCGAACAGGGCGGCGGCATGACCGGCACGCTTGCCGAAGACGACGGTCTCGAGCAGCGAGTTGCCGCCAAGGCGGTTGGCGCCGTGCACCGAAACGCAGGCGCACTCACCGGCGGCGTAGAGGCCGGGCATGTGCGGGGCGCCGCCCCAGTTGTCCACGTGGACGCCACCCATGTGGTAGTGGGCGCCGGGACGGATCGGGATCGGTGTGTCGATGGGATCGACACCGGCGAACGCGATTGCAAGCTCGCGGATCTGCGGCAGGCGCTCCATGATGCGCTCGGCACCCAGGTGGCGCAGGTCGATGAACACGCAGCCATTTTCGTCGCCGCGGCCTTCGAGGATCTCGGTTGCCTCGGCGCGGCTGACCACGTCACGCGACGCAAGCTCAAGCTTGTTCGGCGCATACTTGGTCATGAACCGCTCGCCGTCCTTGTTGAGCAGGTACCCACCCTCGCCGCGTGCGCCCTCGGTCACCAACACGCCGTTGGTCTTGAGCGTCGTGGGGTGGAACTGCATGAACTCCATGTCCTTGAGCGGCACGCCGGCAGCGAGGGCCAGCCCCATGCCGTCACCGGTGGACGAGTGGGAGTTGGTGGACGGGCGGTAGACCCGTCCGGCGCCACCGGTCGCGAGGATGACGGCCTTGGCGCCGATCGTCTCGACCGTCCCGTGGATCATGTCGTAGGACACGACGCCGCAGCAGGCGCCGTTTCCGTCACGCACGAGTTCGGTGACGAAGTGCTCTTCGTACGTCGTGATGTCCATCTTGACGCAGACGGTCCAGAGCGTGTGCAGGATCACCAGGCCGGTGACATCCGCGGCGAAGCACGTCCGCGGGAACCCGGCGCCGCCGAACGGGCGCTGGGCGATCTTGCCCGTGGTCTCGTGGCGGCTGAAGATCGCGCCCCAGTGCTCGAGCTGGATGATCTCGCGCGGCGCCTCTTCGCACAGGATCGCGATGGCGTCCTGGTCGCCGATGTAGTCCGAGCCCTTGACCGTGTCAAATGTGTGGTTCTCGGGGGTGTCGTCCGACTCGTTGCCGAGCGCGGCATTGATGCCACCCTGAGCGGCACCCGAGTGGCTGCGCACCGGGTGGACCTTGGTCACAAGGGCGACATCGGCCCCCGCCTCTTTGGCTGCGATGGCCGCGCGCATCCCGGCCAACCCTGCTCCCACCACCACGACGTCATGCGTCCGCACGCTGCGTTCTCCTCCGGCTTGAGGTACACCCAGACTCTACCGGACGCAGTTGAGCGCGCCAGCATCGCGCACCCCCGATCGGCCCGCATGCCCGGGCCAAGTGTCACGCGCCGCGTGTTGGCGGTACGCCGGTCAGATCGAGAAGGACGTCGCGTCATGTGCGGCCTGCTCTGCCAGGGCCACCGCGCCGAGTGGGCCGGCCATCCCGCCAAGCCCAGCCGGAACGACAAACGCAGCGTCCGTGTGTTCTTCCAATCCGGGATAGGCGCCGAGTGACGCTTTCAGGCGCGTCTGGATCATCGGGAACAGGCCCGGCAGTCCGGCCACACCGCCGCCGATGACGATGCGCTGCGGGGCGAGCGTGTAGACGATGTTGCGCAGGCCCCAGGCCAGATAGGTGGCCTCGAGTGATGTCGCCCTCTCGCGTTGGGCACCGGACATGGTCTCGGCCCCCTGCCCCCACCGCGCCGCCATGGCCGAGCCACTCGCCATGCCCTCAAAGCAGTCGCCATGGAACGGGCAGACGCCGGCGAAGTCGTCGACCGGGTCGCGCGGGATCGCCAGGTGCCCCATCTCGGGATGGACGAGCCCGTGCACCGGTCGGCCCGCGATGACGCCGCCGCCGCCGATACCGGTTCCGACGGTGATGTAGACGAAGTTGTCGAGGCCCTGAGCGGCACCCCACTTGCCCTCGGCCACCGCCGCGCCGTTGACATCGGTGTCGAACCCGATGGGGACGTCGAACGCGGCGCGCACCGGCCCCACGAGATCCGTAAACGACCACCCGGCCTTGGGCGTGGAGACGATGTGCCCGAACCAGGGGTCGGCGGTCCGCAACTCCAGTGGCCCGAACGCCGCGATGCCGATCGCGTCAATCACCCCTCCTGCGGCTGTGAACTGCGCGAAAAAGGCGATCGCCTGGGAGATCGTCTCGTCGGGGAACGTCGTCGGGAAGCGGGTTTCCTCGATGACCTCCCCGGTGTCTGACGCCACAAGGCACACAAACTTGGTGCCGCCGGCCTCAATGCCGCCCAAGGTCATGGCCGCCTCCGCGGGGTCGGGGTCTGCGGGGAAGTCGTCATACAACTATCCTTTCCGAGGGTGGCGTACATGCAGCCCAAGCAGTGGGGCGGGGGATGAGCGGCGCGACGGTTGTCGGAGTCGATATCGGCACGACCTTCATCAAGGCCGTCGTGTACGACGATGCCATGGACCCGCTCGGCGAGGACAAAGTGCGCACTCCCTGGCGCCAGACCGAGTCCGGGGGCGACGCTGATCCCGACGCGATCGTGGCGGCCGTGCTGCAGTCGCTCGAAGGTGCGCTGGCGCGCGCGGGAAAGGTCAAGGTCGATGCCATCGGGGTGACGGGGATGGGTGAGACCGGGGTCCTGGCCGATGCGGATGATCATCCCGTCGCACCCGCGATTGCGTGGCACGATCTCCGCGGACTGGCGCAGGCGCACGTCCTGGCACGTGATTTCAGGGACTTCGCCGTGTCCTCTGGCCGGGTGGCGAGCCCGCTGTGCTCGGTCGTCAAATGGCGGTTCCTGGCCGACTCCGGTCTCGATCTGAGCCGCGTGCGGCGCTGGTACAGCATGGCCGAGTGGGTCGTCCACCGGTTGGGCGGTCGCCCTGAGACCGAGGGGTCGCTCGCGTCGCGCACCGGGGCCCTCGACGTTCGCAACGGGGTGATCAGCCCCGACGTCATCGAGTGGGCAGGCGGGCGACCCGACTGGTTCGGGCAGGTCGTGGCAGCAGGCGTGTCCGCCGGCCGTGTCACCGCGGGGCCACCCCCCATCAGAGGCTGCGTCGCGACGGTGGCCGGTCTCGACGGCTACGCGTCTGCGGTCGGCGTCGGCGCCGATGCCCCGGATGTGGCGTTTCTGTCGTGTGGCACATCCGGAGCCGCCATCCGGACCGTGCCGGCCTGGCTCTCCGATGACGACATGCGTCGCTCGGCTGCGATGGACTTGACGCTCGACCGGTGGTTGGACGGGCAACAACTTGTCATGCTCGGTGCGACGCCGTGCGGACTCATCTTGCAACCGCTCTACGACGTGTTGGGTCCGCCGGTTTCCGGCGACGGGATGGCAACCGGTGACGGTGCCGCTCTGGATCCCGCGGCGCTGTGGCGCCGTGCCTTCGATGCTGTGGCCGACGGCCAGATGCGATTGGTGCGCGACATCGAACGCATCGGCGCCTCGGTGCGACAGGTGGTTGCCGCCGGCGGTTGGATCGCCCAGGCGGGGCTCCGTGAGTCGCTGGAACGCCGTATCGGTGGGCGCTTGACCGTGTTCGCAGACGAGAACACCGCGGCCCGCGGCGCGGCGATGTTGGCCCACGCCGCACTCGAACAGTAGCCCCCGAGTGACGCGCCCCCATTCCGGCTCGCGTGCGAGTTTGTTGCGCTCGGCACTTGACACCGGACGTAATCTCACGTAGAAACACATTGTCCAACATTATACGGACACAAAACAACATTGTCACGCACGTGGTCCGGTGGGTCGGATCGCCGGGCGAAAGGGGATTAGTCGATATGAAACGACGCGGGAAGCTCATCGGAGTCGCGGTCGCCGTGGCCTCACTCGGGTTGGTTGTCGCAGGTTGCGGCAGCGACAGCAAGAGCGCTGCCGGCGACTCAACTGCAGCGAGTGGGTCAGGAGACAAAGTCCTGATCGGCTTGATCACCAAGACCGACACCAACCCGTTCTTCGTCAAAATGAAGGAAGGCGCCGAGGCGGCGGCGACAAAGGCCGGTGCGACGCTGCAGGCCTTCGCAGGAAAGAAGGACGGCGACAACGACACCCAGGTGGCTGCGATCGAGACGCTGATCTCGGCAGGCGCCAAGGGCATCCTGATCACGCCGAGCGACTCCAAGGCGATCGTTCCTTCGATCCAGAAGGCCCGCGACGCAGGCATCCTGGTCATCGCGCTCGACACACCGCTTGAGCCGGCAACGGCCGCCGACGCGACGTTCGCCACCGACAACTTCAAGGCCGGTGAGCTGATCGGTCAGTGGGCGGCCACGACGCTTGGCGACAAGACGAAGGACGCCAAGATCGCGTTGCTCGACCTCAACGCCAGCCAGGTCAGCGTGGACGTGCTTCGCGACCAGGGCTTCCTCAAGGGCTTTGGCGTCGACGTCGCCGACGTCAACAAGATCGGCGACGAGAAGGACCCGCGCATCGTCGGCAACGATGTGACCGACGGATCCGAGGCGGGTGGCCGCAAGGCCATGGAGAACCTGCTGCAGAAGGACCCCAAGGTCAATCTGGTGTACACGATCAACGAGCCCGCAGCAGCCGGCGCCTACGAGGCGCTCAAAGCGGCAGGCAAGCAGAAGGACGTCTTGGTCGTGTCGGTCGACGGTGGCTGCCCCGGCGTTGAGAACGTCAAGGCGGGCGTCATCGGAGCGACCTCGATGCAGTTCCCGCTCAAGATGGCCTCGCTCGGCGTCGACGCAGTCGTCGCGTTCGCCAAGGACGGCACGAAGCCCGAAAACAGCCCGGGCCTCGACTTCTTCAACACGGGCGTGACCCTGATCACCGACAAGCCCGCAACAGGTGTCGAGTCAGTCGACTCGGCTGCCGGCCTGACGCAGTGCTGGGGCTAGTCTCCAGCTAAAGCCCCCCAACGGGAGCGGCCGGCCCGGTCTGCCGCTCCCACCCCTCTCGCACGACGAGCTCGAGGAGATGAACAATGTCCAGCCCGACCGGCCCCCCGGGGGTTCCTGAGCACGAGCGGGTCACCGCCGGCGCCGCCTCCACAACCTCTGCCGCAGACCACTTCCTGAGCCGAGATCGAACCGCGCTCGATCGCATTCACGGCTTCCTGCACCGCTACGAAATCGGTGCGTCGGCGGCGGTTCTGGTGGTCGCGTGCATTGTGTTCGCGATTTTGGACGGCTCCAAGTTCGTCGATCCGTTCAACATCTCGATCGTCCTGCAACAAACCATGGTCATCGGGATCCTCGCGATCGCGCAGACCCTGGTCATCCTGACGGCCGGCATCGACCTGTCGGTGGGTGCGATCATGGTCCTCTCGTCGGTGGTGATGGGCCGACTCGCGATCGATGCCGGGTGGCCGGCTCCGATCGCGCTGCTGGCCGGCCTGGGCATCGGTGTCGCGTGCGGCTACATCAACGGTGTGCTCGTTACGCGATTCCACCTGCCCCCGTTCATCGCGACGCTTGGAACGCTGAGCGTCTTCTTCTCACTCAACCTCTACATCTCACAGAGCAACACGATCCGATCTCAGGACATTGAGGCCAAGGCCTCGATGCTGCAGTGGATGGGCCAATCGTTCAACATCGGCGGGTTGCGCATCGCGGTCGGGGTAGTGATGATGATCGCGCTGTTCGCGATCGTCTGGTTCGCGCTCAACTGGACCTCGTGGGGTCGCCACGTCTATGCGGTCGGCAACGACCCGGCCGCCGCACGACTGGTCGGGATTCGCACCAATCGCGTGTTGCTGTCGGTGTACCTGGTGGCCGGAGTGATCTGTGCGATCGCCGCGTGGGTGTTCATCGGTCGCATCGGGTCGGTCGCCCCGCAGGGCCTCGTGGATTCCAACCTGGACAGCATCACAGCCGCCGTCATCGGCGGCGTCAGCCTGTTCGGCGGGCGCGGCAGTGTCTTCGGCGCGCTGATCGGCGCGCTCACGGTCGGTGTCTTCTCCAACGGCCTCTCGCTCTACGGACTCGACGTGTTGTGGAAGCAGCTCGCAATCGGGCTGTTGATCTTGGGCGCCGTCGCGCTCGACCACTGGATCCGGAGGGTCAAGGCATGAGCACCACAGATCAGCAAGCTGTTCTTGAGGCGCGAGGACTCATCAAGCTCTACGGCAACGTCGTGGCGCTCGACGGTGTGGACTTCGACCTGTTTCCTGGTGAGATCGTCGGCGTCATCGGAGACAACGGCGCAGGCAAGTCGACCCTCATCAAGTGCCTTGCCGGGGCGATTCAGCCGGATGAGGGCGAGATGTTCCTGGATGGCGAGCCGGTGCGGTTTCGCGACCCGTTGGATGCGCGCGACCAGGGCATCGAGACGGTCCATCAAACGTTGGCCGTCGCACCCGCGTTGGACATCGGCACGAACCTGTTCCTGGGTCGTGAGCGCCGACGCAAGGACGTCTTCGGGCGCGTGTTCCGCATGCTCGACAAGGGTGCGATGCAAGCCGAGGCGCGCAAGCAGATGACCGACCTTGGCCTGCTCACCGTGCAAGACATCAGCCAAGCGGTCGAGACGCTGTCGGGTGGTCAGCGTCAAGGCGTTGCGGTGGCGCGGGCCGCGGCGTTCGGCAGTCGCGTGATCATCATGGACGAGCCAACCGCCGCGCTCGGTGTCAAGGAATCACGGCGCGTGTTGGACCTGATCAACGACGTGCGCGATCGCGGGCTCCCCATCGTCCTGATCAGCCATAACATGCCCCACGTGTTCGAACTGGCCGATCGCATCCACATCCAGCGCCTGGGGCGTCGGGCCGCGCTGGTGACGCCCAAGTCGCACACGATGTCGGAGGCGGTCGCGATCATGACCGGCGCGCTGACCGTCGACGAGCCGGCCAACGGGAGTGGCGCGGCATCCTCGGGCGAGCGCAACTGACGGGATGTTCGCGCACGAACGACGTCAGGAGATCGTGACACGCGCACGCCGAACAGGGCGCGTCGCCGTGACCGAACTCGCTCATGCGCTCGCCGTGACCTCCGAGACGATCCGCCGTGACCTGAGCCAACTCGAGCAGGCGGGGCTCCTGCGCCGCGTCCACGGCGGGGCGCTGCCGATCGATCGCCAGAGCCTCGAACCCGAGGTCCTGGAACGCGCCCTGACGATGGTCGGCGAGAAGCGTCGCATCGC
The DNA here is from genome assembly GCA_031366605.1 of Actinomycetota bacterium. Taxonomy (GTDB): domain Bacteria; phylum Actinomycetota; class Thermoleophilia; order Miltoncostaeales; family Miltoncostaeaceae; genus CALMEC01. The sequence continues at coordinate 23,760 of JANLOO010000065.1, forward strand.
CAAACGCGCGCTCGACGAGGTTCCGACCACAGGCACGATCTTCCTGGACGCCGGAACGACGACGGGCGTACTTGCCGATTTGCTGCCGCCGGGACGCAACCTGACGGTCGTCACGCACTCACTCTCGATTGCGCTGACGCTCGCAGGCCGAAGCAGGTACACGGTGCTGACACTTGGCGGTGAGCTGCGCGGAGCGACGCTCGCAACCGTCGGCCCGTGGGCGGAGGGGCGACTGCGCACAATGCACACGGACGTTGCGTTCGTCGCGACCAACGGCTTCTCGCTGGCGCGTGGATTGACGACCCCCAACCCCGTCGAGGCGGAGATCAAACGCCTGATCATCCAGACCGCGCGCCGCGTCGTGCTGCTGACCGACCACACCAAGATCAACCGTGACTTCTTCGAGTCATTCGGGAGCACCTCGGACGTCGACCTGCTGATCAGCGACGTGGGTCTCGACGCCGTCACAGCAGGGGAGTTTGAGGCAGCCGGGCTGGCCACGGTGCTGGTGTGATCACCACGATCACGCTCAACCCGAGTTTCGATTTGACGCTCGAAGTCGATCAAATCACGGTCGGCGGTGTGAGCCGCGCCGAGAGCGAGCGCCTCGAGGCGGCCGGCAAGGGCGTCAACGTGTCGCGCGCGCTCGCCGGTCATGACGTTGCGACCCGAGCGGTCGCAGCGATCGACCCGACCGCCGCGCCGCGGTACGAGGAGTTGCTCGACGCCAACGGTGTGTTGCGCGTGATCTCCGTCGCCGGGGTGTTGCGCACAAACGTCACGATCGTCGAGCCCGCCGGTGTGGTGACCAAGATCAACGGACCCGGTCCGCGGCACACACCGGAGGCCGTCGCGTCGATGCTGGCACAGGTGGCAACCGCGATGGATGACTCCGGTTGGGTCGTCTTGTCGGGGAGCTTGCCTCCGGGCTGCCCGGACAACACCTATGCGGTGCTCATCGGCGAGGCCCGCCGTCGGGGATGTCGTGTGGCGTTGGACACCGAAGGGGTCCCGTTGCGTCTCGGCATCGCTGCGGGGCCTGACCTCGTCAAACCGAACCGCGAGGAGCTGCAGGAGTTGATCGGCTTCGCGATGGCGACGCTGGGTGATGTGGTGCGAGCCGCCCGCGCGCTCGTCGAGCGGGGTGCCGGTGCCGTGCTGTGTTCACTCGGGCGTGACGGGGCGTTGTTGATCTCCCAGGATGGCGCGTGTCTTCATGGCTGCGTCGAGCCGCTCGCGGTCGAGAGCCACGTCGGCGCGGGTGATGCGCTCCTTGCGGGATTCCTCGCGGCGGCAGATGCGCCCGATGCGGTGCGTTTGCAACATGCTGTCGCGTGGGGGACGGCCGCGTGTCGGCTCCCCGGTACGAAGATGCCCGGTCCGGGCGACATCATCCTCGAGGAGGTCAACGTGGTTGCGACGCCAAATCTCGCAATGCCGCTACTGGCGGCGACGCCGACGGTGCGCCATCAGCTTGTGGGTGGGCGATGAGCGTGCTCGAAGGGCGCGTGGCGTTCATCACCGGTGGCAGCCGGGGAATCGGTGCCGCACTGGCCACGTCGTTGGTGGCGGCAGGAGCGAGCGTCGCGCTGGTGTCGCGGGCGGGTGACGACCTGGGGCTGGACCGCTCGTTGGGCATCGCGTGTGACGTGCGCGATCCCGCGGCGATGCAGCAGGCGGTCGATGCGACCGTCGCGCGCTTCGGCCAACTCGACATCGTCATCGCCAACGCCGGCGTTGGGAGCTACAGCGCGTTCCTCGACCTGTCGCTCGAGGACATCGAGGCGATGATCGACGTCAACCTCAAGGGGACGATGTGGGCTGCGCGCGCTGCGCTGCCGCACCTGCTCAAGAGCGACGCCGCCGATTTCGTCGCGCTCGCGTCTGAGGCCGGTCGGCGCGGGCTGCCGCACGAGACGGTGTACTGCGCGTCGAAGTTCGGTCAGGTGGGATTCACCCGGGCCTTGGACCACGAGATGCGCGAACACGGTGTGCGCTGTACCAACGTATGCCCCGGCGGCGTCGCGACCGGGTTCGCGTACGGGAAGGGCCGGGCGCCCGAAGACGAGATCGGGATGATGACGGCGCAAGACGTCGCCGACCTCGTGATGTTCGTGATCACGCGCCCGCGTGGGATGCGGATCCTCGAGACGGCCCTGCGGCCCATGATCGAGGAATCATGGGGGTGAGATGGGGGCTGCTCTCCACAGCGGCGATCAACGAGCTGATCCTGCGGGGTGCGCGGGCGTCTGACCGTGTCTCGATCACCGCGGTTGCGAGTCGCACGAAGGACAAAGCCGACGCATATGCGCGGGCCAACGGCATCGCGCATGCTCATGGCAGCTATGACGCGATGTTCGATGATCCCGACGTCGATGCGATCTACATCTCGACGCCCAACGGGTCACACGTCGACCTGACGATGCGCGCGCTCGAGGCCGGCAAACACGTGCTCGTCGAGAAGCCGTTCAGTCGCCACGCCGCCCAGGTCGAGCGCGCGTGTGCGTTGGCCGACGCCAAGGGCCTGGTCCTCTCCGAGGCGTTCATGTGGCGCCACAACCCGCAGACCGCACGACTCGTCGACCTGATTCGCGATGGGGCCATCGGCCGGTTGGTCTCCGTGCGGGCGGCATTTGCCTTCTCGCTCGCCGCGTTGCGTGGCGCGGATGACACCCGGTTCGACCCCGCGCTCGATGGCGGCGCGATGATGGATATCGGCTGCTACTGCCTGAGCGGCATTCGCGTGGCGTCGGGTGCCGAGCCCGAGCGCGTCAGCGCCGAGCAGATCGTCGGTCCCAGTGGCGTGGACGTCGCCTTCGCGGCGACGATGCGCATGGGCGGCGTGGTGCTCGGTCAGTTCGAGTGTGGGTTCATCACCGAGCATCGTGACGAGCTCGAGGTCATCGGTGAGGACGGTTCGCTGTTTCTGGACGATCCGTGGCACTGCTGGAAACCGGGCATCGAGTTGCGTCGGGACGACGGGGTCGAGCACATTGCGATTCCCGTTGCCGACTCATATCGGATCGAACTCGAGAACGTCACCGACGCGATCGAGGGACGGGCGCCGCTCCTGGTCGGTCCCGCCGATGCGTTGGCACAGGCGCGCGCGATTGAGGCCTTGTACCAGGCTGCGGGGTCAGGGACGACGGTCGTGCTGCCCTGACGCGAGCACGAATCTAATGCGCGTCAAGGACGATGTCGCCGTTGGTCGTCGACCGCGGAGTGAGCGCCCGGCGCCAGCGGGCGAGGGCGAGCGCACCCAATCCGACGCCGATGCATGCGATCGCAAGCGCAGCTCGGGCGCCAGGTCCGTCCGCGACGGAGCCTGAGATCGCGGCGCCGATGCCGAACCCGATCGGGAACGCAACGCTGAGCCATGAGAACGCCTCGGTCACCATTCCCGCGGGTGCGAGTTGGCCGATGAGGGTGTAGAGCAAGCTCAGAAGGGGCGCGATCGCAAGACCGGCGATGGCGGCCATCGGTGCAAGCACCCAGAGGTTGGGGGTCCCGGCCGCCGGCAGGAATGCGACGGCGGAGACGAGCGCGATACGGCTGATCTGGATGTCCGGCGTGCGGCGCCAGACACGTGTGCCGTAGATCAATCCGCCGATCGCGCTGCCGATCGCCCACAGCGCCAGAAACACCCCCGCGACGTTCGGCGCGCCGTGCTCACGCGCGAACGCGGTCACCGCGACCTCGAAGCCGCCAAAGCTGGTCGCGGCAAGGAGGGCGAAGAGGAACAGCAGGCGCACTCCGGGTGCGCCCATCGCCCCGCCGCGACCCCGCACCACGTGTGGGGCACGCCAGGCCCGTGAGAGCCGGGTTTGGGTGAACCAGAAGGCCCCGCACACCGTCAGACCCGCGGCGACGTACAACGCGGCGGGCGGCCCTGACAGCGCGGCGGCAGTCGTTGCGATGAGCGGGCCTCCTGTGAACACCGCCTCCTGCACGATCGCCTCGAGGGCGTACGACGACTGCAGTTGGGATCCCGAAAAGAGGTTCGCCAGAATGGCGCGCTGGCACGATGAGATGGGCGGCAAGATCCCGGTCAGGCCGGCGAGTGGAATGAGCACACCTGCGGGCGCATCGAGGTTGCCGGCAGCCGCGAGGCCCGCGAGGGCGACGGCGTTCCAGATCGCCGTGGGAACGACCACACGACGCTGGCCGAACCGGTCCACCAGTCGCCCCAGGGGTGCCGACGTCAGAGCCGCGACAAGGTTGCATGCGGCCGCCGCGGCGCCGGCGATCGCGAACGAGCCGGTCGCCGCGCGGACCAGTAACACGATGCCCAGTGTCTCGAAGCCGAGCGGCATCCGCCCCACGACCGAGGCGGCCATCAGGCCCTTGAGGCCTGGCGTGCGCAGAATCGGTCGGTAGGCGGGGATGCCCATTCGCCCAGGTTACGGATCACGGTGTACGGCACCCGCTCGGGCGGCGATACTCCCGTTCATGCCCTCATTGCTCGTACTGGACGGTGACTCCCTCGCGCATCGCGCCTACCACGCCGTGCCGTCGAGCGTCCGCGACGCCACAGGGGCGCCCGCCAACATGATCGTCGGGTTCGCCAACATGCTGCTGGGCTTGTGGCAGGCCGAGCGACCGCGCACGGTGCTCGCATGTTGGGACACCGTCGGGGTGCCGACCTGGCGGCACGAGCTGCTGCCGGACTACCAGGGCGGCCGCGATTTCCCTGACGACCTCGTCGCCCAGTTGGATCGGCTGCCCGCACTCGTCGCCGCGGCCGGGTTTGCGAATGCGAAAGGCCCCGGGTTCGAGGCCGACGACTTCCTTGCCGCCGCCTCAGGCGCCGAGACGGCCCGTGGTGGCACGGCGGTACTCGTGACAAGCGATCGCGATGCCTACCAACTCGTCAGCGATGCCGTCACCGTGGTTCGGCCGATCAAAGGCGTGTTCGAAGTCGAGCGCGTCGGCGTCATGCAAGTGCGCGAGCGATACGGCATCGACCCCTCGCAGGTCCCCGACTTCATCGCCCTGCGCGGTGACCCGTCCGACCGCATCCCCGGCGCGCGCGGAATCGGTCCCAAAAAGGCGGCGGCGCTGCTGACGGAGCACACAACCCTGGAGCGGGCACTGGCGGCGGGACTCTTGGCACACGAGGCCTCGGCGCTGCGGGACTATCAGCGCGTCGCGACGATGCGCGCCGACGCTCCGATCCCGGCACTTCCCGATGCTCACCCCGATTGGCCCGCCGCCGCCGCACAGGCCGAACGCTGGGGTCTGACGGCACTCGGACGCCGACTACGCGAGGTTCGCAGGTGACGTTGTCCTCCGGTCGGTGTCGTGCACGTGGGTCTTGCAAAACGTGACAGAGCGGGGGTAGCTTCTCGGGGCTGTTATCGACGCTGAGCGGCCGAGAGAGGGCGGCTGGTCGCAACCTTGCTCCAAGAAAAGGAGGCATCTCTTGGGTTGGAGATCATTCATCGCGCTGGCGGCTGCGGTCGCCGCGATCGGCGCCGCTCCGGCGGCTGCCACCGTCACCGGTACGACAAACATCAACCCCACACCGCCGTTTCCATTCGCGTTTCCGTCCGCCTGCATCCAACCGGACCTGGGAACGAACTACCGTGGTGCCGAGGTGGAACCATGGGTGGCGGCGAACCCAGCCGCTCCCGGCAACCTCGTCGCGGTGTGGCAGCAGGACCGCTGGTCGAACGGCGGATCGAACGGCTTGTTCGGCGGCGTGAGCTTGAATGGCGGCGCCAGCTGGGCGCCGACCTTTGCGGCGTTCACGCATTGTACCGGCGGGAACGCCCAGAACGGGCAGGACTACCAGCGGGCGACGGACCCGTGGGTCACGTTCTCGCCGAACGGTGTCGGCTACTGGATGGGGTTCTCGTTCAACAGCACCGACGGGGTTCACGAGATCAACGTCGCGCGGTCCACGAACAGTGGATCGACGTGGAGCAATCCGATCACGCTCCGTAAGGACCTCAGTGACACGATCCTCAACGACAAGAACTCCATGACGGCGGATCCGGGCAACGCGAACTACGTCTATGGCGTGTGGGACCGCCTTGTGTTCCCGAATGAGACGGCCAAGGGCCAGCACGCCGAACGCGCTGCCGGCTACACCGGTCCCGCGTGGTTCGCGCGAACGACCAACGGTGGTAAGAGTTGGGAGCCGGCGAAGCTGATCTACGACCCGGCGCTCGACGGTCCGGGGCAGGGACGCAACGACCAAACGATCGGCAACCAGATCGTCGTGCTGCCGAACGGGACGCTGGTCAACGGCTTCAACCTCATCCACAACGACAACGCGCATCAACGACAGGGGAGCAAGGTCGCCCTGATCCGCTCGATCGACAAGGGCGCGACGTGGGAAACCCATGCGACGGTCGTGTCGACGCTGGGATCGGTGGGGGTGGCCGACCCGACAACCGGCGCTGCGGTTCGGACCGGCGACATCATCCCCGAGATCGGGGTGGACCGTTCGAAGGCCCGGACGAAAGGGAACCTGTACTTCGTCTGGCAGGACGCCGGCTTCAACGGCGGCGCAACTGACGCCATCGCATTCTCCAAGTCGAGCGACGGTGGTACCACCTGGACGGCACCCGTCAGGATCTCGAACTCCGGCGGCAAGCCGGCGTTCACCCCGGCGATCTCGGTGAACGACCAGGGGACGATCGCGGTGACGTACTACGACTTCCGCAATGACAGTTCGACCGCGCCACTCGACACCGACGTGTGGACGGTGACCTCCACCGACGGTGGCGCGACTTGGCGGGAGCAGCACCTGTCCGGCCCGTTCGACATGACGAAGGCCCCGGTTGCACGCGGACACTTCGTCGGCGACTACATCGGGCAGGCGGTCATCGGGAACGGGTTCCACCCCGTCTGGGTGGAGGCAAACGGCCCGCAGAACACGACCGAGGTGTACACGACGACGGTGACGGCGCCGTAGCGGTCACTCGCGGGGCAGGCCTGGGCCTGCCCCGCGAGTGTGACCGCCCAACGGTGGTCATCACCACCACGCCATCTGCGCGGCGCATCCTGGAGCGGTATTCAGCCGTCGGGATCGGGGCGCGCGTGCCGAGCTGCGGCAGGATCAGAGATGTCGACGGGGAAGATCTTTCTCACTATGTTCGACAGCAGCCAGTTCTGGTCATTTGCTGTCGCCGACGCCGACCAGCGGCGAGCGATCTGGATTCCCTGTGCGATGTGTTGGGGGCAGCGCACGATCTTCGAAGACCTCCACGGGGAGGGACTCGTTGCGTGCACCTGTCCCAGCTGCCTCGGGCTGGGCGAGCGCCTCGTGGTCTGAGCCCGAGTGCACCTCTCAAGAAGTGCTTTGCCAGCCGACGTCTGCATGCCAACGCAGGCTTCCTGACGAGCTTGCCGACGCGCTCTGGGCGGCTTTGTGCCGGCCCACTCCTGTGCGGTCTTCGCGCGCCGGATCGGCACAAGACCTCCGACAGGGTGCGCGCAGATCGTCACGAGACTTCAGATGCGGAGGACCCGGGCCGCGTCAGGGGTCGGCGACGGGGCTCGAAGCCCCTCGCTCGCTATACTCCACGAGCTTTGCGGCCGTCCCAAGGGCGGCCGTCTGTCCGTAACACGTCCGAGGAGTCAGGCAGTCGTGGCGCATCAGGTCACCTTCATCCCAGGCGACGGCACCGGTCCCGAGATCGCCGAAGCCACCAAACGTGTTCTGGACGCAACCGGTGTCGACTTCGTGTGGGACGTCGAAGAAGCCGGCATCGACATCATGGAGACCGCCGGGACCCCACTGCCGGATTCGGTCATCGAGTCGATCAAAACGAACAAGGTGGCCATCAAAGGCCCCATCACGACGCCCGTTGGCACCGGTTTTCGCAGCGTCAACGTCGCGCTGCGCAAGGCACTCGACCTGTTCGCGTGCATACGTCCGTGTAAGAGCTACCCCGGGGTACGCTCGCGGTACGAGGACATCGATCTTGTCATCGTCCGCGAAAACACCGAAGACCTCTACGCCGGCATCGAGTTCGAGAAGGACACGCCGGAACAGATCAGGATCAAAGAGGAGATCGAGCGTCTGCTGCCCGGGTCGCACATCAACGATCACGCCGGCATCTCGATCAAGCCGATCTCCGAAGAGGGCGCGCGCCGCATCGTGCAGTACGCGTTCGACTACGCCCGCGAGTTCGGCCGCAAGAAGGTCACGGCCGTCCACAAGGCCAACATCATGAAGTACACCGATGGCTTGTTCCTGTCGGTCGCGATGGAGGTCGCCGAGAAGAACTCGGACATCGAGTTCGAGGAGCGCATCGTCGACAACATGTGCATGCAGCTCGTGCAGAAGCCCGAGCTCTACGACGTCCTCGTGTTGCCCAACCTGTACGGCGACATTCTGAGCGACCTCGGTGCCGGCCTCGTCGGCGGTCTGGGCGTCGCCCCTGGCGCCAACATCGGCACCTCCGCCGCACTGTTCGAGCCGACGCACGGCAGCGCACCCAAGTACGCCGGTCAGAACAAGGTCAACCCGATGGCAATGATGCTCTCGGGAATGATGATGTTGCAGTACCTCAAGGAGACCGACGCGGCCGACCGCCTCGAGAAGGCGATCGCCGAGTTGATCGTCGAGGGCAAGGACGTGACGTACGACATGAAGGCCGACCGCAACGACCCGACCGCCGTCGGCACCAGCGGCGTCGCCGATGCCCTGATCAAGAAGCTCGGCGGCTGAGTCTCAGCCCACCGCCGGCGCGACCCCAGAGGACACTGTGAAGAACCCGATTCGCGTTGCCATCACCGGTGCTGCCGGCCAGATCGGCTACAGCCTGCTTCCCCGCATCGCCGCCGGCGAGATGTTCGGCGCCGATCAGCCCGTCATCTTGCAGCTGCTCGAGATCCCGGTCGAAGGCCCGCAAAAGGCCATGCGGGGCGTCGCGATGGAGCTCGACGACTGTGCGTTCCCGCTGCTGCACGGCCTGGTGCTCGCCGACGACCCCACGGTGGCGTTCAAGGACGCCAACTGGTGTCTGCTCGTCGGCTCCAAGCCACGCGGCCCGGGCATGGAGCGCGCAGACCTGCTTCGGGAGAACGGCAAGATCTTCGTCGAACAGGGTCGGGCGATCGACGAGGTTGCCGCGGACGACTGCCGGGTGGCCGTTGTCGGCAACCCCTGCAACACCAACTGCATGATCGCTGCGTCGCAGGCCAAGCGACTCGGGCCTGAGCGGTTCACCGCGATGACGCGCCTGGACCAAAACCGCGCCGTCACGCAGATCGCACAGAAGGCCGGAGCGACGGTCACCGACGTGGACAACCTGATCATCTTCGGCAACCACTCGCCGACGATGTTCGCGGACTTCACCAACGGCACGGTCGGCGGCAAGGCCATCACCGAGGCGATCACCGATCACGCGTGGTTGCGTGAGGAGTTCCTTCCGACGGTCGGCAAGCGCGGCGCGGCGATCATCGACGCGCGTGGCCTGTCCAGCGCCGCGTCAGCGGCCAACGCGTTGATCGACCACGTCAAGGCGCTCGTCACACCCGGTGACACGCTGTTCTCGGCCGCGATCCACTGCGAGGGGCAGTACGGCTTGACCGAGGGTGTCTGGGCGTCAATGCCGGTCCGCACGACCGCGGTCGGCACGTACGCAGTCGACACGAGCTTCGCCCACGACGAGTTCGCGAAGGGCAAGATCGCGATCACCAACGATGAGTTGGTGGGTGAGCGCGAGACCGTCGCCGAGATGTTGGGGTAGCGAGTGCCCTGTCACGGAAGTCTCGTTTGCGGTTTGGCGGCTGCAAAGCTCCGCCGGATTTGATCCGCTGGGAGCAGGAGCAATCGCCCCTGAGGCTGTGTCCTCGCCTGCACCCATATCCAACGATATGGCCACAGGCTGCGTCCTTGTCCGGGGGACGGGCCGGTTGCTCGTCCCCCGGCGTATTGGGAGCGGACTCTGCGAGTCCTCTCCCAATATCCGGCGGGCTTTTCACTCGCCAAACCGTCAAAGAACTTCCGTGACAGGGCACTACGCATGAGCACAGCCGAGACGGTGCGCCCGCGCCTCTCGGTCGTGCTGCCCGCGTACGACGAGGAGGCCAGGTTGCCGGCGACGATGGCGGCCTGGTCGTCCTACTTGTCCACGCAGTCGTACACGTGGGAGATCGTCGTCGCCGACGACGGCAGCCGCGACGGGACGGCTGGTGTGGCAGGGGCATTCGCCGCGACCCACCCGGGCGTGCGCGTCCTGCGCCTGACGCCCAACCGCGGCAAGGGCGGTGCAGTGCGACAGGGTGTGTTGGCCGCCGAGGGTCAGGTCATCCTGTTCGCCGATGCGGATTTGGGCGTGCCCGCGGCGTTCGCGGCGGCGGCCCTAGCGGCGATCGACGGTGGTGCAGACGTCGCGACGGGTGAGCGCAGCCTGCGGACCTACGCCGGCGAGGAGCGCAGCATCGTCCGGTTGCTCGCCGGTGCGGCCGTGCAGGTCAGCCGCCGGGTGCTCGGGCTGACGTTCGTCAGAGACAGCCAGTGTGGATTCAAGGCGTTCCGCCGCGAGGTCGCGGGAGCGATCTTCCGCCGCGCGACGATCGACTCGTTCGCCTTCGACATCGAGGCGCTCTACCTCGCGCGCCGCATGGGCGCCAAGGTGCACCCGTTCCCCGTCGAGGTCTCGTTCCAAGCCGGCTCGACATTCGACGTCCGCAAACACCTGCCCCGGTTCCTCAAGGACATTCTGCGCATCCGGGTCAACGCCCTGCGCGGCGTCTACGACTGATCCGCGTCGGCTGCCGGAATCGCCGGGACACCGCTTGGCGAGGGGTGGCCCGGTCCAGCGCTACTTGGCGTAGCGGCGGCCGCCGGCGAACTGGCTGGCGTAGTAGCCGGTGGTGATGTCGCTGATCTTCACGACGTCACCCGTGTGCGGTGAGTGGACCATCTTGCCGTCACCCATGTAGAGCCCCATGTGATGGATGTACCCGCTGCTGTCCGCGAAGAACACCATGTCCCCCCGGACGAGTTCGGCGATGGTTGCGATCGGCGTGCCGACCTTCGCTTGGTCCGCTGCGACGCGGGGCAGGGCGATGCCCTGCTGACCGAACACGTACCACGTCAGGCCGGAGCAGTCGAAGCCCGTCGTCGGCGATGACCCGCCCCACAGATACGGCTTGCCGAGGTATGTGAGCGCGAGCTGCACGGCTGCCTCTGCCTTCGCGGAAGTCGCGCCCGTCACCTTGGTTGCGCCGGCGACGAGGGCGACCTGTATCGGCTTACCGGGGCGTGGCTCGAACGCGATGGACCCCATCGCCTTCGTGTACTTGAAGGATGCGGGATACGGCAGCGAACCGCGTTTCAGCGTTAACGTCTGGGTCTTCAGAACCGCGGTGTTGGTCGCCGTTCGCTCGCCGTCGAGGCCGAGGTACAACGGGTCCTTCGCGGTGAAGTCGAACGGCGCGGTCGGCAGTTTGCGTTGCGTCAAGGCCCGTGAGCGAAGTGCGATCGCCCCTGCGCGCAGCGCAGCGGGAGCAACCGCACCCCACTTGGGCGGCATGTCGCCGGGCAGTGTTCCCAGGATGTAGTGCTCAACGTCAACCTGGTTGAAGACGCTGATGGTTCCCTCACGTCCGGCGAAGAACCCGAGCGCTCCGCGGTACCTGCGGTCCAACGGATCAGCCACGCGGATCCCGGTCTCGGCCGCTCCGGCATCGATGGTGATCGGCCCCGTCAGCACGTACTTGACGGCGGTATCCTCGATGTCCGCCACCACGTATTTCGTGCCGACCCGTTTGACCTCCCAACGGTGACCTGTGGGGAGCACCTGGGCCATGCCGGGGGTCGCGGCGTCGAGCAGCGTCAGATCGCTCTGTCCGGCGATGACGAACCGCGGGGCCTCGTCGACCAACAACACGCGTATGGGCGCCTCTTGGCTTTTGACCAGGTGCGTGCCCGGGAATGCCGTGCGCAAGATCTGCGGAGCGCTCTTGCCCGTCTTCGCCGCCTTGAGCACATCGAGCTTGGTCAGCTGACGGGCGGCGAGGGTCGGGCCGGCCAATCCAACCGTCAGAAGCGCGGTGAGGGCGAGGACGAACCTGAAAGAAACGGGGCAAACGCGACGCACCGGGGCACCTTACCACGGCCTCCGGTGAGACCTACCCGCGCCGGTTGGCGCGGCCGTGGCGCTTGAGAAATGCCCGCTCATCGAGCACATCCAGGTCGTCGCGCATCAGCGCGGCGAGTGCATCGGCATCGTGTCGCGACCGGTCCACCACGATGCGCAGCACGATCGCCCGGCTCGTGCGATCGACCACGACGACCTCGTAGCGCGCGGGGACGCGTGCGAGCGGTCCCAGCAGTGCGCGCCCCAGGCTCGCGCGTGGTGGCTCCGGCTCGCGGACGACGACCTCGAGGGTCCGTCCGGCGACCTCCACGTCAGGCCGCCCGCTTGGCCTTTCGGCTTGCCCGGTAGCGCTTGATCTGCCCGGGCAGCAGCCACCCCGCGAGAAAACCGAGGATGAGCGACGAGACGATGACCCAGATCAGCGACGACGTCGTCGTGAAGAAGACAAAGCTGACCTTGACGTCACGCGTGTTGCGGAAGATGAACGTGACCAGAAGCAACGCCACGACGACCAACACGCCGACGCGGATGAGTTGCCGCTTCTGGCGTTCGTCGAGTCCGTCGCCGGGATCGGTCATTGGTTATCCCACCACTGCCGCGTTGAACACGCCCCCCAGGCGCTCCATTCCCTCCGCGATCTCGGCTGGGCTGACGCCGCTGTAGGCCAGGCGCAACGTGCGCTCGCCTCCGTCGCGGAAGCAGTCGCTGCCCTTGACGTACTGCACGCCCGCCGCTTGGGCCGTGTCGAAGAGATCGTCTGCCGAGAGCGACTCGGGCAGTTCGAGCCAGAGAAAGAAACCACCGTTCGGTGGGGTGCAGCGGGTGCCGGGCGGCATGTGCCGCAGGCCCTCGACCATCGCATCGCGGCGTTCGCGCATCAGGCCGGTGACCCGATCGACGTTTGGCTCGAACTGACCGCTCGCCACGATGTGGTGGATTGCGGCCTGCGCCAGCAGTGACGGCGAGATGTAGGTGCGCGACGCGGCTGCGACGAGACCCGAGGCGATCGCGGCCGGGGCCACGATGTACCCGACGCGGAGGCCGGGTGCCACGGTCTTTGAGAACGACGACGTGAAGATGACCCGTTCGGTCCCGCCGAGCGACTCGATGCTGGGCAAATGCTCGCCTTCGAACCGCAACAGCCCGTAAGGGTCGTCCTCGAGGATCAAAAAGTCGTATTGCTCCGCCAGGGTCACGAGCGCTTGGCGTTTTTCGAGGCTGATCGTCGCGCCGCTGGGGTTCTGGAAGTTGGGGATCGTGTAGAGCACCTTGGGCACACGTCCCGCGGCGCAGGCGGCCGCGAGCACGTCAACGTCCAGGCCGTCGTCGCCGACGGGTACGGGCAACACGTCGACCCCGTGCAACGTGGCCTGCAGTAAGGCCCGGTCATAGGTCGGTGCTTCGACGCCCAGGATGTCGCCAGGGCCGAACATGCTGTCGAGCATGAACACGAAGCCCTGCAGCGAACCGTTGGTGATGAACACGCGGTCGGCGGACACCCCGTGTTTCTGACCGAGGAGGTCCCTGAGCGGGGGGTAACCGTTTCCGGTGCCGTACGAGAGGACCCGGGTGGCGTCGGCGGCGAGCGCCGCGTTGGTCGCTGCGCCGACAAGCTCGCCCGAGAGGGCCTCTGGGCACGGGGCGCCCCGTGCAAACGAGATCGATTTGCTCACGCGGCCAAGCCTACCGAATGGGTCGTCACGCCCGTCCGGGCGCACGCTCGGTCATCGGAATGCACGGCGAACCAGACTCAGCTAATCTAAAAGTTAGGCATGACTAAATTATCCACGCCGTCACCCCTCCGCAGGCCGGAGTCACCAGAGCGCATCGCCAAGGCGGTCGGTGCAGCGCTGCCCGGCGAGCGCCAGGTCCTCGCCGCGGCGGAGCGGTCGCTCAACAGCGATCGAAGGGGCCTTCGCGCGTTGTGGCCGTTTCTCGGGCCGGCGTTCGTCGCCGCCATCGCCTACATCGATCCGGGGAACTTCGCAACCAACGTCGCGGCCGGCGCCAAGTACGGGTACCTGCTGTTGTGGGTTGTGCTGGTCTCCAACCTCATGGCGATGTTGATCCAGTCGATGAGCGCGAAGCTGGGGATCGCGACGGGGCTCAACCTGCCCGAGGCCTGTCGAGAGCGTTTCAGCCGGCCCGTCTCGCTGGCGCTGTGGGTACAGGCCGAGGTCATCGCGATGGCGACCGACCTGGCCGAGGTCATCGGCGCGGCGCTCGGGTTGAACCTTCTGTTCGGCATTTCGCTGTTCCCGGCCGCGCTGATCGCGGGCGCGTTCTCATTCGGCATTCTCGCGCTGCATACGTATGGCGGCTTTCGTCGTCTCGAGGCGATCATCGTCGGCTTCGTCGGAATCATCCTGGTGGGATTCGTCGTGCAGGTCGTGGCCGCCCGCCCGTCGGGAGCGGGGATCCTCAAGGGGTTGTCCACGCCCAAGTTCGACGGCACCGACAGCATCCTGCTGGCCGTCGGCATTTTGGGCGCGACCGTCATGCCCCACGTCATCTACCTCCATTCGGCGCTGACGCAGCGACGGGTCACACCCCGCGACGACCGGGATCGACTGCGCCTGTTCCGGTTCGAGCGCATCGACGTGATGATTGCAATGACGATCGCCGGTGTGGTCAACCTGAGCATGATCGTCATGGCCGCGGGTGTGTTCAACAGTCGTGGGCTGACGGGCATCGCGGACATCGACGAAGTGGCAAGCGGATTGGGCGACCTGATCGGAGCCCACGCCGAGTTGTTCTTCGGGATCGCGCTGCTCGCATCCGGGTTGTCGGCGACGTCGGTCGGAACCCTGGCCGGGCAGATCGTGATGCAAGGGTTCATCAAGCGGCAGGTCCCGATCTTCCTGCGTCGCGCGGTGACGCTGGCGCCGGCGCTTCTGATCGTCGGCATCGGGGTCAACCCGTCAGCCGCCCTCGTGTTGAGCCAGGTGTTCTTGTCGTTTGGGATCCCGTTCGCGCTGATCCCGTTGGTCATGATCTGTCGCGATCCGCGGGCCATGGGCAACCTGGTCAATCGCCGCGCAACGAATGTCGTCGCCTATGTCGTCGTGGCGCTGATCGTGGGCCTCAACCTGTTCTTATTGCAGCAGACGATCTTCGGATAGTCCCGCTGCGCAGACGGGGGAGTGCTCTATCCTCTGAGGTGTGCCTAACTGGTTGATCTGGTTGATCGGCTCCGGAGCGCTCGCGGTTGGCGAGATCTCGACGGTGGCGTTCATCCTGGGGCCAATCGCGCTGGCGGCACTGGCCACGGCCGGTGTGGCGGCGCTCGGCGCGGGGCTGATGGGGCAGCTCATCGTGTTCATCGTCGCGTCGATCGCCTCGCTCGCGATCATCAGGCCGATCGCCAAACGCCATCTGCATACACCGCCCAAGATCCGTACGGGCGTCGCGGCGTTGGTCGGTGAGCCCGCCGTCGTCCTCGAGACGGTCGATCTGGAGGGTGGGCTGATCAAGCTCGGCGGAGAGATCTGGTCGGCCAGAGCATATGAGGGTGCGGGAACGTTCGATCCCGGAGACCACGTCCGCGTGGTGGAGATATCGGGAGCCACAGCAATCGTCATGGAATAGGAGACACCGTGCCCGCAGGAGTCATCGCGCTCATCGTCATCGCGTTCTTCGTGCTTGTCGTCCTCGGCAAGATGGTCCGCATCGTGCCGCAGGCGCGGGCGGGCGTCGTCGAGCGACTCGGTCGGTATGACCGCACGATGGACGCCGGCCTGCGCATCCTCGTTCCGTTTGTCGACCGGGTCCGTCATATGGCGGACCTGCGTGAGCAGGTCGTGTCGTTCCCGCCGCAGCCGGTGATCACCGAGGACAACCTGGTGGTCAGCATCGACACGGTCATCTACTACCAGGTCACCGATGCCAAAGCCGTGACGTACGAGATCGCGGACTACATCCAGGCGATCGAGCAGTTGACGGTGACGACGCTCAGAAACGTGATCGGCGGAATGAGCCTTGAGCACGCGTTGACCTCACGTGACCAGATCAACAGCCAGCTGCGCCTGGTGTTGGACGAGGCGACCGGCAAGTGGGGCATCCGCGTCAACCGTGTGGAGCTCAAGTCGATCGACCCGCCTGGCTCGATCCAGGAGGCGATGGAGAAGCAGATGCGCGCCGAGCGCGACCGGCGTGCCACGATTCTGACCGCCGAGGGCATCAAGCAGAGTCAGATTCTGACGGCCGAGGGCGAGAAGCAGGCCGCGATCCTCACGGCCGAGGGCGCGCGCGAGGCGCAGATCCTGGCGTCACAGGCCGAGCGGCAGTCCCAGATCCTCGAGGCCGAGGGTCAGGCGATCGCGATCCAGACGGTGTTCGCCGCGATCCACGCCGGCGACGCCGACGAGAAGTTGCTTGCCTACCAGTACCTGCAGATGCTCCCGCAAATCGCCGATGGCGCGTCCAACAAGCTCTGGATCATCCCGAGTGAGTTCACGCAGGCGCTGGCCAAGGTCGCCGGCTCCGTGACCGGTGCGCTCGGGGGAATCATGCCGCCACCCCCTCCGGCCCCACCGGCCGTCGGGGACGGAGGAACGCCGACGGTGTAGCTCCTGCGCTACGTTCCGCCGCGCGCTTTCCGAACGACCCCGAGCAGGGCGGTCTTGCCCGATTGTCGTGGCCCGTTGACCATGAGGTGCTGCATCGATTCTGCGGAGCGCGACCGCGACCGCGCGCCGCGGGATGAGAGAACGCTGGTCGCAGACCATCCTCACAGCGTGGTGAACGATTCTTCGCTCGTTTCGGGGGAGCCGCTACCCGACGATTTGGACCGGGGTGCCCGCCCTGGCCCAACGGGTGAGCGACCGCACACCGGTGCGCGACATCCGGACGCAACCGTGCGACACGGCCTTGCCCAGGGCACCGCTGTCGGGCCAGCCGTGGATGCCGATGGTGCCGTCACCGCCGGCGAACGTCTTGAGCACTCTGCTGTGGGCGGTCAGTACCAGGATGTACGGGCCGAGCAGCCCGCCGACCGGCACGACGTCGTGGATCGCGAACAGACCCGAGGGGGTCGGCGTGCCACCGGTGCCGACGGCTGCACGGAACGTCTTGACGCGAACGCCCGCGGTGAACACCGTGACCGTCCGCGCGCGCCGGCTGATGCGGATCCAGGTCGTGTGGCTGCGCAGGGCGACCGCTCCGAACGGCACCCAGCCCTGCGTCCCGTTGGGACGCGTGGGCAACTGGATGCGGATCCAGACCTTGCCGTTCGTCAGTCGTCGTGATCCCGTGACCATGTAGACGGCGGGGCGCCGGCTATAGGGCGTGACGTGCTCGAGGTGCGTGACGATGCCGCCGCCCGGTGTTCTGCGAGCCGCCACCGGGTACTCGATGCGGGCGGTCCACGACCGCTGGAGCGTCGGTCCGCCAGGGAGGGCGGGGGCACCGGGAGGCGCGGCGGCGACAGGTGTGGGCGTGGCCGGTGCAGTGGCACAGAACTGGAGCGCGAGCACTGTGACAATCGCAGCGCGTGAGATCATCCGGGGCATCGGTCGGCGAGCCTAGCGAATGCCCCGCATGATGGCCTGGGTCGTCTACTTGATGATCTCGACCGGGGTGCCGGGTTTGGCGTACGGAGCGAGCCCGCGGGCACCCGCCCGCGACATTCGCACGCAACCGTGTGAGACGGCCTTGCCGAGCACGTTCGATGCGGGCCATCCGTGCAGTGCGACGACACCGTCCCCGCCCGCGAAGGTCTTGAGGACGTTGCTGTGAGCGGTCAGGACGAAGATGTAGGGACCCAACTCGCCCGATGTCGGGACAGGGTCGTGGATCGCGAACAGCCCGGTCGGAGTGGGCGTACCACCGGTGCCGACTGCGGCCCCAAAGCTCTTGATCCGCTTCCCGTTACGGAATACCCGGACTGTGCGCGTACTGACGCTGACGCGAATCCAGGTGGTGATCCTGTGCAACTCGAGCGCGTCTTCGTTGATCCACCCCTGTGAGGCGTTGGGCCGCTTGGGAAGCTGGACGCGGACCCACATCCGTCCGTTGACAACCTGGGCCTCGGTGACCATGAGCACGTGCGGGCCTTGCGTGTACGGCGCGAAATGCCGCAACGTCATGACGATCCTTCCGGCACCGGGCAGACTCCGGGCCTTCGTCGTGAACAGCACGCGCGCCGTCCAGGACCCGCCTGTGACTGAGGGTGGTGTCGGGAGTTCCACGGCCTGCGCAGTGTGAGTCGAACGACCCGCCGACGAGGCTGAACCGGCGACCGTCAGAACACACGCTGCCGCGAGGACACCGAGGTGGGAGCGCTTCATCAAACACCATCCTTCAAAACAGGTTACCGGCACGCGAAACGGCGGGAAGGACTCCCCCCGGTGATCTCCCCACGATCACCCCACCACAAACGGTGGCGTCCCAGTTGCCGCGGGCTATCCGATGTGCTCCTTGACGAACTCGGCGACCTCGGTTGGGTTGGTTCCGACCCGGACGCCCTTGGCCTCGAGTGCCTCCTTCTTGGCCTGCGCAGTGCCCGATGAGCCGGTGATGATCGCTCCGGCGTGGCCCATCTGCTTGCCTGGAGGTGCCTGGAAGCCGGCGATGTACGCGACGACGGGGGTGGACATGTGCTCCGAGATGAAGTCTGCGGCCTTTTCTTCTTCGTTGCCGCCGATCTCGCCGACCATCACGATCAGGTCCGTGTCGGGATCCGCGTCGAAGCGCCCCAAGATGTCGATGAACGAGCTGCCAACGATCGGGTCGCCGCCGATTCCGACGACCGTGCTCTGGCCGATGCCCAAGAGCGCCAATTCCTTGCTGATCTGGTAGGTCAGCGTGCCGCTGCGGCTGACAAGTCCCACGCGACCCGGTTGGAACACCTGGGTCGGCATGATCCCGACGCTCGCGACGCCTGGGCTGATGACGCCGGGGCAGTTGGGGCCGACCAATATCTGGTTGCCGCGCTTCAGGTGCGTGTAGATCCGCAACATGTCGTGGGCGGGGATGCCCTCGGTGATGCAGATGATCACCTCGACGCCGCTCTCGATGGCCTCGTACAAGGCGTCTGGAGCGAACCGCGGCGGCACGAACACCATGGCGGTGTTGGCCTGCGTCTCCTGAACGGCCTGGTGCAAGGTGTTGAAGACCGGGATGCCCTCGACGTCCTGGCCGCCCTTGCCGGGCGTGACGCCGGCGACGACGTTTGTGCCGTAGGCCTTGTTGCGGGTCGCGTGGAACGCGCCCTCGCGGCCGGTGATGCCCTGGACGACCAGGCGGGTGTTCGTGTCTACGAGGATACTCATGCGGTTACATTCCCTTTGCGAGTTCGACGGCTCGCTTGGCGGCCGAGAGCATGGTCGGTTCGACGACGACGTTGGCGGGTGCGTGCTCCTTGATGATCGCGCGTCCCTCCTCCTCGTTGGTGCCGTCCAAGCGGACGACGATCGGGAGTGTGGCGCCGAGCTGCTCGATGGCCGTCAGCAGACCTTTGGCGACCTCATCGCAGCGGGTGATCCCACCGAAGATGTTGATCAACAGGGATTTGACCTTGTCGTCCGAGAGCAGCACTTCGAGCGCCGCGACGACCTCGTCGGCCTTGGATCCGCCGCCTGCGTCCAGGAAGTTGGCGGGGCGTCCGCCTGCCAGCGCGACAACGTCCAGGGTACTCATGACGAGGCCTGCGCCGTTGCCCAGGATGCCGACGTCGCCGTCCAGCTTGACGTACGTGACGCCCTTTTCCTGTGCCATCCGCTCCTGCGGGTCGACGGTGCCGGCCTCTTGCAGGGCCAGGATGTCGGGGTGGCGGTACAGGGCGTTGCCGTCGATCGTGACCTTGGCATCGAGGGCGATCACCCGACCGTCGGTCGTCCAGATCAGCGGGTTGACCTCCATCAGCGTGGCGTCCAGGTCGATGAAGCCCTCGTAGAGACGGATCAAGATGTCGATGACGCCCTTCATGGCGCCGGCGTCGATGTCGGCCTCGTAACACAGGCGACGCGCGTGATGCGGGTGAAAGCCCGACAGCGGGTCCACGTGCAGGCGCGCGAGCTTGTCGGGGTGCTCCTCGGCGACGGACTCGATGTCGACGCCGCCCATTGCCGAGAGCATCACCAGTGGGCGCTTCTCGCCACGGTCGAACGTGATCGACGCGTAGTACTCCTTGGCGATGTCCGACGCGGCCTCGACCCACACGGTGTGGACGGTGTGGCCCTTGATGTCCATGCCCAGGATCTCGCTTGCACGGGCCTCGGTTTCGTCGGGGGTCGCCGCCAGCTTGATGCCGCCGGCCTTGCCCCGTCCGCCGACCTGCACCTGTGCCTTGACGACCACCGTGCCGCCGATGCGCTCGGCCGCGGCGCGTGCCTCGGCCGGTGTGACAGCCGCCTCGCCAGACGGCACGGGAATCCCGTGGCGCGCGAAGAGCTCTTTGCCCTGATATTCGAAGAGGTCCAAACCCCGTCCTTCCCGCTGGAGCAAACGGCCCCCGGGTGGGGACCGCGCGGGATCCTACCCCCAGAGAGCTACCCTGCGGGCGTGACGGATGACCTGCCAAAGCGGTTGGAAATGCTCCTGGTCTTGCAGTGGCTCGACGAGGGCCGCCCCGGGGACGGCACGGTTGCCCTGTCGGTCTCGACCGCCGCTGCCGAGTTGGGCTTGCAGAACGAACGGTCGGGGATCCTCGCGATCATGGCCGCGCTGGGTGACTTGGAGGACCGGAAGCTGGTCCGCGTCGCACTCGAGGGTCCGGTGACGCGCAACCCCCGTGTCACGCTGGCTGCCGAGCTCCGTCAAGACGCGGCCCGGCTGTTCGGTGAAGGTGGATCGCCGGCCCGCTGAGGCCGCTCACGGACGCGTTCTCGCACGTGCGCGATCTTCTGCGTTTTGCCAGGTAGTGGTCGAGCATTTTGCAAGATAAAGATACTGCGTTATGCAAGCTAGACATGCTGCGTTATGCGAGCTACGATGTCGCCGTGGGAGAGAAACTCATCGCGCGAAATATCGTAGAGCAGCTCGAAGATCTCCTCGAAACCTTTCGCGTCGTGATCGTGGGCGGTGCTCGGCAGACCGGTAAGACCACACTTGTCAACGAGTTGCTGGAGCGGGCACCCGGCACGCGATTCACGTTCGACGACGAAGCGGTGCGGCAACGGGCCGTTGAAGATCCGATTGGCTTCGTCGAGGCGCTTCCTCGAGGAGCATCGGTCGATGAGTACCAGCGCGCGGGTGAGCCATTCCTTCTTGCCGTCAAGCGACGGGTCGATCGCGATCGATCCCGTGGCCAGTTGCTGCTGACTGGTTCGGCGAGCTACCTTGCGACGCGACGTCCCGTCGAGACCTTGGCAGGGCGCGCGGGCCGCTTGGTGCTTTGGCCGCTCTCGCAAGGCGAGCAGCGCGGCGTCCACGAGACATTCGTCGCACGTCTGTTTGATGCACATGGCCGGCCTCCGACGGCGAATGCGCCGACGAACCGTGCGCAGCTCATGGAGGCGGTCCTGCGGGGTGGGTTCCCGGAAGTCGTCTCCGAGGCGCTCACTGGTCGGCGTCGGCGGTCTTGGTATCAGTCGTATGTTCACGATGTGGTTTCGCGTGAGGCGCTGCGTCCGCTCGTTGACATCCGTCTCGAGCGGGAGATGCTCACGTTGTTGCGCCTGATGGCCGCGCGCAGCGCCCAAGAACTCATCATCGCCGAACTGGCGCGCGATGCCGGTCTCGCGCGGGAGACGACGGCGAACTACGTGGCATTGCTCGAGGCGCTGTACCTCGTGCAGCCACTTCCTGCGTGGGCCACGAACGCCACCACCCGAGCGAAACGTCACCCAAAAATCCACCTGGTCGACACGGGCTTGGCCGCCCATCTCTCGGGGGCGACGATGTCGGATTTGTCACCTCTGACCCCGGGCCGCCTACTCGGGCCGCTGCTGGAGTCGTTCGTCGTCGGTGAACTCAGCAAGCAGGCGACCTGGTCTGAACGCGATATCGCGTTGTCACATTTTCGTGATCGCGCCGGAGCCGAGATCGACGTCATCGTGGAGGATCGTGACAGTGGAGCGATCTGCGGAATTGAGGTCAAGGCGTCGGCGACTCCGACACAACGCGACGCTCGTCACCTGGCGTACATCCGGGATCGCCTCGGCCGCCGGTTCACACTCGGGGTCGTGTTGCATACGGGTGATGTCGTGCTCCCACTGGGTGACCGCCTCTGGGCGATGCCCGTCTCCGCGCTCTGGCAGGACGTGTGAACCCCAACGGATTTTCCTGACGAGGATCGCACCGCCGCGGCGCTGTTTCACCATCGTCACACGTGTCTGTGGCGAGAACAGGATCTCGTTGACCCGTCCGAACGTCCTGTTGCGAACCGGCGGCTGCAAACCGTCGCGAGCGTTCGTCCTCGGTGCCCGAATATGGCCGGATACGCGGACGGCCTACGTCCTGGAGGTCGAAAACCCTGTGACACGTCGGGATCATCCGAACGTGAAGGCGTACCCGCGGGTGCCTGGGGCCAGTTTGATTGACAGGCGGCCCTTGCCGGGTTTGTGCAGGTCCACGAGTTGGTAGAGCCGATGGTCGGTCACGACCAGGCGGCCGTTCTGGCCGATGTCGGGGCCTGCCAGGCTCGCTCGGATCGGGCGGCCGTCAAGCAGTACTTGGCCGACCAGAGGTTTGCCGTTTCCGCCCAGGACCAGGAACACCCGTTGGCCGCGGAACGACAGGTCGATCGCGAAGTCGGCGCCTGCCTCGACCGCTTCGTCGCGCACGGTCGCGAAGCCCGAGTACGCGAGGTGGTCGGTCGACAGGGCGTCCGGCGCCGTGTATCGCTGCGGCGTGTTGGCCAGGACCCCCGGGCTTGAATCGAAGCGGTCCATGCGTGCGGCACCGAGGTAGCTCTCGGGGGTCAGCGGCTGTTGACCCTTCGGGCCGGTGTCGACGACGTCGCGTGTCCGCGCGCCGGTCTCGGCGAGCAGCGCCCGGACTTCGTCCTCGGTCTTGTCGTAGTTGCCCTCACCGAACTTGTACGCGCGAACCTTGCCGTCCCGATCGATCAGATACTCGGCCGGCCAGTAGCGGTTTCCCCACGCGTTCCACGTTGCGTAGTCAGGGTCCAGCGCCACCGGCCATGTGACGTTGAGGTCCTTGATCGCCGTGCGCACGTTGTCCGGGTCCTTCTCAAATGCGAACTCGGGTGTGTGGACACCCAGGATCGTCAGACCCTTGGAGCGGTACGTCTTGTCGAGCTCGCGCAGATGCGGCAGCGTCCGGATGCAGTTGACGCACGAATACGTCCAGAAGTCGATCAGCACGACCCGCCCGCGCAACGCGGCCAGCGTGTGCGGTGTGCCCGCATCGTTGTACCAGGTGCTGATCCCGGCGATCTCGGGCGCATCGCCGTACACCGGCAGATCGACGGCGGTCTGCCCTGGCTCAGCTGTGACCGGCTTGGGTTTGACCGTCGGCTTCGCTGCAGCCACCGAGTCCTGAGCCTTGCGGCCCTGAAGGTCGGCGAGGGCATCTGACGCGGCGCCGGTGCGCTCGGCGGCTTGCAGGGTGTCGGTGTATCCCGGGACGGCGTTGACGATCCATGCGGTCAGCCGGGTATCGAGTCCCGCGAAGATCAACGCGCCGGACGCCACGAGCAGCACACCCATTCCCGCGCGGATCGCGATGGCCCGAGGCTTGAGCCGCGCCGCGAACGTCTGGCCGCCGAACATGATCGCGAGCATCGGCAGCGCAGCTCCCAGCGCGTAGACGAACAGCACCAACCACGTGCCCGCGCCGCCCGTCGCGGTGGCGTTGGCCGCGGCGATTGCACTGAACACCGGACCTGCACACGGAGCCCACACCAGGCCCAGCCCGGCGCCCATCAGCACCCCGCCGGCAAAGCCGTCACCGCCTTTGGGCAGTCGACCCCCCAGGCGGGTCAACGGGGCGAGCGCGCCTGAGAGCCGGTCACCGAGTGCCGGAATCACCATGGTCAGGCCGAACGCGACCAGCAGGATGACGCCGAGGTTGCGCTGCCCGGAGGCCGACAGCCCGATCGCCTCGAGCGCCGAGGTCAGCGCGAGGGTGAACACGACGAGCGTGACGATGAACCCGGTTACCACTCCGAACGGCCGGCGACGTCCGCCCGTGACCGCTCCGGCCATCGCCACCGGCAGGACCGGGAGCACGCACGGCGAGATCGCCGTGACGATGCCGGCCAGAAATGCGATTGGAATCAGGATGCCCATGACGTCAGGGTAGGAGCGACTTCTTAATTGACGATTACAGGTGCGTGAGGGCGGCGGTTGCCACTCTCGGCGGCGGATCACGCGTGACGTAGATTGCATGAATGGCGGAGGGTCGCGAGGAGGGGTTCTGGGATCGTGAAGGTGCGGCTATCCGGACGCCGCGCCTCGAGATACGCCGGCCGCGTGGCTCCGACGCTCGCGACATGGCCGCGGCCGCGAACGACCCACGAATTGCCGCGAACATGCGGGACATATTCCCGAGTCCGTACACGTTCGAGGATGCCCGGGTATGGATCGAATTCGCCGGAGCCTTCGGGTGGCGCGGACTGTCAATTGCGTGCGAAGGGCGAGTGATCGGCGGAATCGGCCTCAAGCCCGGCGAGGATGTGCATCGCTTTGATGCCGAGTTGGGCTATTGGCTTGGAGTCGATTACTGGGGCGTGGGATACGCGAGCGAGGCCGTCGCGGCGTTCTGCGACCAGGCGTTTGCGCGGACGGCGTTCCAGCGTCTGCACGCGGTGGTGTTCGACGGCAACCCAGCGTCTGACCGTGTGCTCGAGAAATGCGGCTTCGCGCTGGAGGGCCTCGCGCGGCGCGCAATCTTCAAGCACGGGTGTTTCCTCAACTGCCGGACCTACGCCCGGCTCAAAGGCTGATCGCCCGCGGCTCACGTATGCAGGTCCCGCGAAGTGCCACAGAAAGGTTTG
This sequence comes from Actinomycetota bacterium, assembly GCA_031366605.1. Classification (GTDB taxonomy): domain Bacteria; phylum Actinomycetota; class Thermoleophilia; order Miltoncostaeales; family Miltoncostaeaceae; genus CALMEC01. The sequence goes on from JANLOO010000065.1 coordinate 48,726, forward strand.
CGGAGACGCGCGTCTTTGTGACACCTCGGTGGTGCCCTGTGACAGAGGGCTTGGTTGCTCTGGACGAGCGGGATCGCGATGCCGATCGGTTGGAGACAGGCTTCGATCGATTGCTTGACGGACGCTGCGCAGCGACGCGCAGAGGTTCGGCGCGCTACGAAACCACTGCGAGTGGTTGTCCAGCTTGCACGCCGTCGCCTGCGGCGACCTTGAGGTCCCTGACCGTGCCGGCCTGATGGGCGGCGACCTCGTTTTCCATCTTCATCGCCTCGACGATGCAGATGATGTCGCCGGCTGCGACCTCCGCACCCTGCTTGACCAAGACCTTGAGTACCATGCCTTGCATCGGGCTCACCACGGTGTCGCCTGAGGCGCTTGTCGATGAGCCGTCCGATGAAGCACGCTTCTGCCGCTTGGGTTTCGCGCCTCCGCGGACTGCGCCGTCCAGGAAGAGGCGGACCTCGAAGCGCTTGCCGTCCACCTCGGCGGTGAGGCGGCGCTCGGTGCGCTCCTGGGGCTCCGGCGTGGCATCGATGGCAGGGCGTTCGCGCCCATCTGCCGGCAACGGGGTCGCGGTGTCCGACATCGCAGCCAGCTCCGCGTGGAGGGCCCCGCCGGCGATGAAGTCGTCGTGGTTCAGCAGCCATTTGTGGAACGGGATCAGTGTCTTGGGTCCCTCGACCACGTACTCGTCGAGCGCGCGGAGCATCCGGCGCCGGGCCGACTCGCGATCCACGTCCCAGACGATGAGCTTCGCGACCATCGGGTCGTAGATCTCGGCGATGACCGAGCCCGCCTGCACACCTGAGTCCACGCGGATCCCCGGGCCGGTCGGCTCGCGGTAGGCGGTGATCAGCCCCGGTGAGGGTAGGAACCGGTGGGCCGCGTCCTCGGCGTTGATGCGGCACTCGAACGAATGGCCGCGGGGTCTGATGTCCTTCTGGCGGATCGACATGGGCTCGCCTGCCGCGATGCGGACCATCTCGCGGATCAGGTCGATGCCCGTGACCATCTCGGTGACCGTGTGCTCGACCTGGATGCGGGTATTCATCTCGAGGAAGAAGAACTCGTCGCCCGAGACCAGGTACTCGCACGTTCCGGCCGAGCGGTAGCCGACGGCCTCCGCAGCGCGCACCGAGGCCTCGCCCATGCGCTTTCGCAGGTCGGCCGAGACGACGGGACTCGGCGTCTCCTCCACCAGCTTCTGATGGCGGCGCTGCACCGAGCAGTCGCGCTCGCCCAGGTAGACGGCGTTGCCGTGGCCGTCGGCCAGGATCTGGATCTCGACGTGGCGGGGTTCTGCGAGGTACCGCTCCAGGTACACGACGGAGTCCGCGAAGAACTTCTCGGACTCGCGGCGGGCGCCCTCGAACGCGTCCTTGAGGTCCCCGGGGGTCAACGCGACGCGGAAGCCCTTGCCGCCGCCACCGGCTGCGGCCTTGACCGCGACCGGATAGCCGATGCCCTTCGCGATGGTCCTGGCCTTGGCGAGGGTCGCGACCTCGTCGCGGACCCCTGGCACGATCGGCACGCCCGCGGCGTGCATCAGCCGACGCGCGCCGATCTTGGAGCCCATCGCGTCGATCGCCTCGGGAAGCGGGCCGATGAACACGATGCCCGCCGTGGCGCAGGCGCGCGCAAACGGGGCGTTTTCAGCCAGGAATCCGTAGCCCGGATGAATCGCCTCGGCGCCGGCCCGCAGCGCCGTCGCGATGATCGTGTCGGCCTTGAGGTACGACTCTGCCGCCGGTCCGGGGCCAATGAGGTAGGCCTCGTCGGCATGCTGGACGAACAGCGCGTCCCGATCGACCTCGCTGTACACCGCCACCGACGCGATGCCCATCTCGCGCAACGTCCGGAACACACGGATCGCGATCTCGCCACGGTTGGCGACCAGGACCTTACGGAACATGTGCTCGGTCTACTCCTTCGTTGATTGCCTCACGTCGCCAAAGGGAGCGATAGGGCCAGGGTTGGTCAGGGATCGCGGCAGCTTCGGCTTCGATGAGGATCTGTACCACCGACAGCACGGCAGCGGCTTCCTCCGCGCTCGGGGCGCCACCGACGATCCGCGCCTCGGCGCTCACAGCGGAATGTTCCCGTGCTTACGCTTGGGTCCCGATTGGCGCTTGGTCAGCGACAGCTCGAGTGCCTTGATGAGCCAGGGGCGGGTCTCTTCGGGAAGGATCACGTCGTCCACGTATCCGCGCTCCGCCGCGATGTAGGGGTTGGCGAAGCGCTCCGTGTACTCGGCGATCAGCTCGGCCCGCCTGGCGACCGGGTCCTCGGCCGCAGCGAGTTCCTTGCGAAAGATGATGTTGACGGCGCCTTCCGCGCCCATGACGGCGATCTCTCCCGTGGGCCACGCGGCGTTGAAGTCCGCACCGATGTGCTTGCTGTTCATCACGTCATACGCCCCGCCGTAGGCCTTGCGGGTGATGACGGTCAGCTTGGGGACCGTCGCCTCCGCGTACGCATAGAGCAGCTTGGCGCCGTGCAGGATGATGCCGCCGTGCTCCTGGGCCGTGCCGGGCAGGAATCCGGGTACATCGACGAACGAGACCAGCGGGATGTTGAAGGCGTCGCAGAACCGGATGAACCGCGCACCCTTGATGGACGCGTCGATGTCGAGCACCCCGGCGAGCGCCTGCGGTTGGTTTCCGACCACGCCGACGGAGTGGCCGTTGAGTCGGGCGAACCCGACGATCAGGTTCTGGGCGTAGAGCGGCGCGACCTCGAAGAAGTACTCGTCGTCCATGATCGCGCGGACGACGTTGCGCATGTCGTACGGTTTGGTCGGCTGCTCCGGGATGATCGTGCCGAGCGACTCGTCCCGCCGGTCGGGGACGTCGTCGGGCGCCTCGTAGGGCGGCGACTCAAGGTTGTTCTGCGGGATGAACGCGAGCAACTCCCGCACCATGTCCAGGCAGTCGGCCTCGCCGTCGGCGGCGAAGTGCGCGACCCCCGACTTGGTGGCGTGTGCGACCGCGCCGCCCAGGTCCTCCATGCTCACGTCCTCGCCGGTCACGGTCTTGATGACCTCGGGACCGGTGATGAACATGTGGCTGGTCTCTTTGACCATGAAGATGAAGTCCGTGATCGCAGGGCTGTAGACGGCCCCGCCGGCGCAGGGCCCCATCACCACGCTGATCTGCGGGACCACGCCGCTGGACTGCACGTTGCGGTAGAAGATGTCGGCATAGCCACCAAGGCTGACCACGCCTTCCTGGATACGGGCGCCGCCGGAGTCGTTGATGCCGATCATGGGGCAACCCATGCGGACGGCCAGGTCCATGACCTTGCAGATCTTCTCGGCGAAGACCTCTCCGAGGCTGCCGCCGAACACCGTGAAGTCCTGGCTGAAGATGCACACCGGTCGCCCGTCGATGGTCCCGTGGCCGGTGACGACGCCGTCGCCCCACGGGCGGTTGTCCTCCATCCCGAACCCGTGGGCGCGGTGGCGGGTGAACACGTCGAGCTCTTCGAACGAGTCGGGGTCGAGCAGCATCTCGATCCGCTCGCGGGCCGTCTGCTTGCCGCGCGCGTGCTGGCGATCGACGGCGTCCTGCGAGCCTGCGTGCACCGCCTCGTGGTGGAGCTGATTGAGCCGTTCGCGTTTGTCCTCGATGCTCAGTGCCTGCCTCGCATTCGGTCGTGTTCTCCCCACTCGTCGCGCAGGACGTTGCAGACTTCACCGACCGTGGCGCGGGCGCGCAGCGCGTCGCGCATGGGCAAGAGCAGGTTGTCGGTTCCCTTGGCCGCCGCACGCACTGCGTCGAGTCCGTGGGTCACCGCGTCGTTGTCGCGCCGGGCGCGGAGTTCGGCCAGTCGAGCGACCTGGGCGGTCTCGACCTTGGGGTCGACGCGCAGCAGGTCCGGGTCGACCTCGTCATCTTCGGTGAACGCGTTGATGCCGACGATCGTGCGCTCGCCCGCGGTCACCTCTTGCTGATGGCGGTACGCCGCGTCGTGGATCTGCTCGCTCATCAGGTCGATGCAACCGACGGCGCCCCCACGCCGGTCGATCTCGGCGATCAACGCCGTCGCCCGCTGCTCGATTTCGGCCGTCAGCGACTCCACGTACCAGGAGCCACCGAGCGGATCGACGGTGTCGGTGATGCCGCTCTCGGCCGCGATGACCTGTTGGGTGCGCAGCGCCAGCTTGGCGGCACGTTCCGTCGGCAGGGCCAATGCCTCGTCAAAACCGTTGGCATGGATCGACTGAGCGCCTCCGAGCGCGGCCGAGAGCACCTGTGTCGCGACGCGGACGATGTTGTTCTCGGGCTGCTGGGCGGTCAGCGTCGAGCCGCCGGTCTGGGCGTGGAACCGCAGCATCATCGCCCGATCGTTGGTCGCGCCGAATCGGTCACGCATGATCAGGGCCCACATCCGACGGGCAGCCCGGAACTTGGCGACCTCTTCCAGCAGGTTGTTGTGGGCGTTGAAGAAGAACGACAGCCGCGGACCGAACTGGTCGACTGACAACCCCGCGTCGATCGCCGCCTGCACGTACGCGATGCCGTTGGCGAGGGTGAACGCGACCTCCTGCACCGCCGTCGAGCCCGCCTCGCGAATGTGGTACCCGCTGATCGAGATCGTGTTCCAGTTGGGGAGTTCCGCAGCGCAGTATGCGAACGTGTCGACGGTCAGCCGCATCGACTGCACCGGCGGGAAGATGTAGTTGCCGCGCGCCACGTACTCCTTGAGCACGTCGTTCTGGATCGTCCCGCGCAGCCGGCGGGTGTCGGCGCCCTTCTCCTCGGCCACCAGTTGGTAGAGCAACAGCAGCACACAGGCGGGTGCGTTGATCGTCATGCTGGTCGAGACCGTGACCGGATCGATCCCGTCGAACACGCGTGCCATGTCCTCGATCGAGTCGATCGCCACCCCGACCCTGCCGACCTCACCCTCGGCACGCGGGTCGTCCGAGTCCATGCCGAGCTGCGTCGGCAGGTCGAACGCCATCGACAGGCCTGGCGCGCCGTGGGCCAGCAGATACCGGAACCGCTCGTTGGTCTCCTCGGCCGTCGCGAAGCCCGCGTATTGGCGCATCGTCCACGGCCGCTCGCGATACATCGTGGTGTGCACACCACGCGTGAACGGGAATGCGCCGGGCTCGCCGAGATTCCCCGCAAGGTCCAGGTCGGCGACGGCGTCTTGACGGTACACGCGATCGACCGGAATGCCGGACTCGGTCAGGCGCTGATTGTCGGCGTCGCGATCCGCCACACACGCTCCCCACGGTCGTTGGTCGCGTCCGCCTGGCCAAGCGGGTCGCGAGCCGGGCGAACCTACCACACCCGTGTTGTTCTGACCCACGGCTGGACAGACGATGTGTCGACAATCAGTCTTGAAATCGGGCGAACGTCCGTCAGTATGGTGCCTCAGTGGGCCGATCTGTCGACAATCCCATCGCAGATGCGTCGGACGCGGATCCTTCGGAGACCCTCGCAACGCATCTGACCGACCGGTTGGTCCAGGCGATCGTTTCGGGTGATCTCAGCTCCGGAGAGAAGCTCAGCGAGCCCGAACTCGCCAACCGGTTCGGCACGAGCCGCGGGCCCCTGCGCGAGGCGCTCCAACGGCTCGAGGGAATGCGGCTTGTCGAACGCCGCCCCCGACAGGGTGCGCGCGTTGCGATTGTGGGGCTCCGTGAGCTGGTCGACCTCTACGCGGTCCGCGAGGCGCTCGAAGGCATGGCGTGCCGACTCGCCGCCGAGTCGATGGACGCCGACGAGGTCCAGTCGCTGCGTCAACTCCTGGTCGACCACGAACGCCGCCCCGACGTCCAGGCCGACCGGGGGTACTTCCAAGCCGAGGCGTTGACCGATTTCCACTTCCGCATCGTCCAAGCGAGCGGCAACCCCGAACTGGTCGCGATGCTCGCCGGTCAGCTCTACCACCGTGTCCGGCTCTACCGCTACCGGTCAAGCCAGATCAGCCGCCGCCCCCAGCGTGCCCTCAAAGAGCACCACCAGATCCTCGACGCGATCGAATCCCACGACGGCGAACTCGCCGAGATCCTGATGCGCCGCCACATCCACGCCGCCCGCCTCAGCATCGAGGAGCAGCTCGCGGCAGAGATGTGACGCCGGTTGACCGGTGCGGTGCGTCTGGCCACGCATGCCGTTGTCTCCGGATCGTGGGCGACGCGGCCGAATCCCCACCGCCGGTGCGAAAGCTCCCAAAAAGGCGAAAGCTTCCTCAAGGGCGACTCAGGGCTCTAGAAAATCCTTTCGCACCGACCTTCGGGGCGTCACCTCCGGTGCCGGCCGGGCGTACCCCAGGAGGCCGACGACCAGAATGCCGACGAGTCCAAGGGGCACACGTCTGCGCTGATCAGCTCCTCAGGTTTCCGACGGGGCAGGAGCTGGGTCGATGGAGGCGGCCCGCGGAACCGTCACGCGGATGTCCGTCCCACCCGGCGGCTATCGTCCCACCCGCAACGCCGATGACGCGGGCAAGGATCTACTGTGTCCGGCCCCAGACCAAGGAGTACCCGGGAACATGAAGTCGAACAATCGCGCCCTGACCGCACTGGCGCTCATCGCCGGCGTGCTCTTGGTGATCGTGGCGATCATATATTGGGTCAAGACCGCGAACGACCTTCCATCGTGGCTGCCCGGGCATGAGGCGGGATCCGCGCGCCACCACGTCAAGCACGGTGTGGCCGCGTTCTTCGTCGGCGCCGCGTGCTTGGTGTACGCGTGGTTCCAGACCGGGACCAAACGGCCCCCAGCGGCCGCGGGTCAGTAAGCGGTGCTGATCTCATATGGTCAGGCGATCCTGCTGGGGCTCTTGCAAGGCGTGTCCGAACTCTTCCCGGTGTCGAGCCTCGGCCACAGCGTCATCCTCCCGAAGCTCGTCGGGTGGGACATCCACCAAAACGACCCGTACTTCATCACGTTCCTTGTGGCGACCCACCTCGCCACGGCGCTCGTGCTGCTCGGGTTCTTCTGGCGCGATTGGGTGCGCATCGTCAAGGGGCTCGGCAGAAGCCTGCGTGATCGTGGCATCGCACCGGAGGACACCGACGCGAAGCTGGGGTGGCTGCTGGTGATCGGGACGATCCCCGCGGGGATCCTGGGGTTGCTCTTGGAGCACTCACTGCGCAATGTGTTCGCGTCGGCGCGGTCGGCTGCGTTCTTCTTGATGGTCAACGGAGCGTTGCTCTATGGCGCTGAGATCCTGCGCCGACGTGGGGCGCACGACGAGTCGGACGATGACGAGCGCGTCGCACGCCAACTCACGTTCCGTTCCGCGTTCGGTGTCGGCGCGGCTCAGGCGATCGCGCTCATCCCCGGGCTGTCACGGTCGGGCGCAACGATGGGTGGGGGTCTGCTGGCGGGCTTGAGCAACAAGGACGCCGCCCGTTTCGCATTCCTGCTCGCGACCCCGATCATCGGGGCGGCCGCGATCCTGAAGCTGCCCGAGCTGTTCGGCCCCGATGGCAACGGCGTCCGCGGCCCGGCGTTCGTCGGGGCCCTGTGCTCCGCGGTGACCGCGTACCTCGCCGTTCGGTTCCTGATGCGTTTCTTCGAGCGCCAGCGACTGACCGGCTTCGCGATCTACTGCGCCCTCGCCGGTGCCGCCGCGTCGATCTACTTCTTGTTCTAGACGACCCACGCGCATCCGCGCAGTGCAGCACCACTTCGCAGGAGTTCAAAGTGGCGCGCCCGAAATCGTTTGCCTTCCTGTGCGCATCTCGCGGAGCAGGCCCGCTGGAGGGGACGCGTCCACTCCAGTGGTGTTCGTTCGCACGCCTGACGTTCCGCGGGGCGGCGGCCTCGCAACGCATCTCGCACGGCAGCTCGATCGCCTGGGCCACCGAGAACGCGCAGCCCTCCCCAGGCCTGCACCGGCGGTGACGTCGGCGCCGTTGGTCCTACAAAAAGGTTGTTGCGGAAGTTGCGAATCAGCGTATGCTCGCGCAGCCGGTCCGTGACCAAAAAGGGGGGTTCCATGTACCCGGCCAGCTTCGACTACGTTGCGCCAACGAGTCTTGAGGAGGCGATTGGTCTCCTTGATTCACACGGCCACGATGCCAAGGTGGTTGCGGGCGGGCAGAGCCTGATCCCGCTCATGAAGTTCCGCTTCGCCAGCCCGGCGATCCTTGTCGACATCAACGGCATCCCCGGGCTCGACACGCTCGCAGAGGGCGACGGAGGTCTGCGGATCGGGGCGCTTGTGCGCCATAGAGACTGCGAGCGCAGCGCGCTGTTGCGGGGCGGTAAATGGGGGTTGCTCGGCGCGACTGCGCGGCTCGTCGCCGACCCCATCATCCGCAATCGCGGAACCGTCTGCGGCTCGCTCGCACATGCCGACCCTCAGGGCGACTGGGCCTCGGCGATGATGGCCTGCCGGGCCGAGGTCGTCGTGCACGGTCCCAACGGCTCGCGGCGAATTCCGGTGGGTGGCCTGGTCGTCGGGCCGTTCGAAACACAGATCGAGGCCAACGAGATCATCACCGAGTGCGTCGTGCCGGACCCCGGGGCCAACACCGGCGGCACGTACCTGAAGCTCGAACGCAAGATCGGGGACTACGCCACCGCCGCCGTCGCTGCGCAGGTGACCATGGCCAACGGCACGATCGGTCATGCGGGAATCGCACTGACAGGCGTTGGCTCACGCAACATCCAAGCGACCGAAGCCGAGGCGTTGCTGGCCGGTAAGGAGCCATCGGCCGAGCTGATCACCGAAGCAGCCAAACTGGCCGCCGCGGCGTCCGACCCCACGGCCGACAACCGCGGGAGCGTCGCGTACAAACGGAGCGTCATTCGGGTCTTCACCGAACGGGCGCTGACCGAATCCATCCGTCAGGCGAAGGGAGGCGCGCTGTGAGCACCGAAGCACCCCCGGCCGCGCGGCCGGTCAACGTCACCATCAACGGTGCCGCGCGCAGCGCGTCGGTCGAGCCACGAGCACTGCTGGTGCACTTCATCCGCGAATCACTGGGGCTGACCGGGACACACATCGGGTGTGACACCACCAGCTGCGGCGCCTGCACCGTCCTGGTGGATGGCGTCCCGATGAAGAGCTGCACCATGTTCGCGGTTCAGGTCGAGGGCAAGGAGATCACCACCGTCGAGGGCCTCAAGGGGCCGGCGGGGCTGCATCCGGTGCAGGAGGGCTTCCACGAGGAGCACGGTCTGCAGTGTGGGTTCTGCACCCCCGGGATGATGCTGACCAGCAAGGTCCTGCTGGAGGACAACCCCGACCCCTCCGAGGAGGAGATCCGTTGGGCGCTGTCCGGCCAGATCTGCCGGTGCACGGGATACCAGAACATCGTCAAGGCCGTCCAGTATGCGGCGAAGAAGATCCGGGAAGGCGCAACGGCATGACGACTGACGCCCGCGAAGAAATCCGTGGCATCGGCCACTCCGTCAAGCGCATCGAGGACGCCCGCTTCGTTCAAGGGCGGGGCAACTACGTCGAGGACGTGGTGCTGCCCAACATGCTCCACATGGCGATCCTGCGCAGCCCGTATGCACACGCCACGATCAAGTCCATCGACACCACACGGGCGAGCGCATCGCCGGGTGTTGTGGTGGTCGTCACGGGAGAGATCCTGGCCGCCCACAACCTGGCGTGGATGCCAACGCTGTCGGGCGACACCCAGGCGGTGCTCGCCACCGACAAGGTGCGGTTTCAGGGGCAGGAGGTCGCGTGCGTCATCGCCGAGACCATCGCGCAGGCCCACGACGCGCTCGAGCTGGTCGACGTCGACTACGAGCCCTTGAAGGCGGTCACCAGCCCGCAGCAGGCGATGGCGCCGGGCGCACCGGTCATCCGCGACGAGAAGGAAGGGCAGACCGACAACGCGATCTACCACTGGGAATCGGGCGACGCCGCCGCGACGGAGCAGGCGTTCGCGGCAGCGGACAAGGTCATCAGCCTCGACACGTACTACCCGCGCTGCCACCCGGCGCCGCTCGAGTGCTGCGGTTGTGTGGCCGACGTCAACCCGGCCGACGGCAGGTGTCGCATCTACATGACGTCTCAGGCACCGCATGCCCACCGCACGCTGTTCGCGATCGTGGCCGGACTGCCCGAGCACAAGATCCAGATCATCAGCCCCGACATCGGCGGCGGGTTCGGCAACAAGGTGCCGATCTACCCCGGCTACGTGGTCGCCACGGCCGCATCGCTGCTGATCGGCCGGCCGGTCAAGTGGATGGACGACCGCACCGGCAACCTGATCTCGACCGGCTTCGCCCGTGACTACCACATGCACGGCGAACTGGCACTGCAGGGCGACCAGATTACGGGCCTGCGAGTCAAGATGCTGTCGGACAACGGGGCGTTCTTCTCGGACGCCCAGCCCTCCAAGTTCAAGGCGGGCCTGTTCCACATCGTCACCGGTTCGTACGACATCCCGGCGGCGCACATCGTCACCGACGGGGCGTATACCAACAAGGCCCCGGGCGGTGTCGCATACCGCTGCTCGTTCCGCGTGACCGAGGCCAGTTTCTTGATCGAACGGCTCGTCCAGAACGCCGCCTATGAGCTGGGTATGGACCCGGTCGACTTCCGGAAGACGAACTTCATCCAGCCCGAACAGTTCCCGTACACCTCGGCCACGGGGTTCGAATACGACTCCGGCGACTACGAGGCGGCGATGGACCTGTGTCTCGAGATGATGGACTACACGGGAATGCGCGCCGAGCAGCTCACGGCTCGTGCCGAGGGGCGCCTGCTGGGTGTCGGCATCGCGTCGTTCACCGAGGTCGTCGGCGCGGGCAAGGGTAAGGACTACGACATCGCCGGCCTGCGGATGTTCGACTCGGCCGAACTTCGCCTGCACCCCACCGGCAAGGCGATTCTGAAGCTCGGCACCAAGTCACAGGGGCAGGGTCACGAGACGACCTACGGGCAGATCATCGCCAGCCAACTGGGCATCCAGCCTGAGGACGTGTTGGTGGAGGAGGGTGACACCGACACCACGCCATACGGTTTGGGCACCTATGCCAGCCGCTCGACGCCGACCTCCGGTGCGGCCGCGGTCATCATCGCCCGCAAGCTACGCGACAAGGCCCGGCTGATCGCCGCGCACCTGCTGGAGTGCTCGGCCGATGATCTCGACTGGGACCAGGACAGGTTCCACGTCAAGGGCGCGCCTGACCGGGTCAAGACCATCCAGGAGTGCATCTTCGCGGCCTACTCCAACCTGCCGGACGGGATGGAGCCGGGGCTTGAGGGCGTGCACTACTACGATCCGCCCAATATGACGTACCCCTTCGGCACATACGGCGTCGTGGTCGAGATCGATCGCGGCACCGGTGAGTGGAAGGTCCAGAAGATGGTCGCAGTCGACGACTGCGGCGTGCGGATCAACCCGATGATCGTCGAAGGTCAGATCACCGGTGGCCTGACCGAGGGGTATGCGACCGCGGCAATGCAGTTGATCGACTTCGACGAGGAAGGCAACTGTCTCGGCAGCAACATGATGGACTACCTGATTCCGACCTCGTGGGAGACCCCCCATTTCGACCTGGGCGCCACGGTGACCCCGTCACCGCACCACCCGATCGGGGCGAAGGGCGTCGGCGAGTCGGCCACGGTCGGTTCCCCTGCCGCGTACGTCAACGCGGTCATCGACGCGCTGCAACACGCGGGCGTCACGAACATCGACATGCCGGTGACGTCCGCCAAGGTCTGGGAGGCGCTCAACGAAGTGGGCTTGGCGCTCTAGCGATGGGTGACCTGATCACGAAAGCGGCTGCCCTTCGGGCTGACGGGACGGCGTACGCGATGGCCACGGTGGTCGGTGTGCTCCGTCCCGCGTCGGCCCGGATGGGTAACCAGGCGATCGTCACCGCGGACGGCGCGATCGACGGGTGGGTCGGCGGGGCATGTTCGGAACCGGTCGTCCTGCGGGAGTCCCTCCGCGCGATTGCCGACGGCCAGCCGCGCCTGGTCAAGATCTGCCCAGCGGGCGAAGCCGGTGACGCGGGCCCCGACGTCGTCATCGCCGAAAGCACCTGTGCATCGGAGGGAACCGTGGAGGTCTTCATCCAGCCGTACCTACCGAGCCCGCTGCTGCAGGTGGTTGGCGACAGCCCGGCAGGCCGGACGCTTCGTGAGCTGGCCAGAACCATCGGCTGGCGCGTCGGCGACGAAGGAGCGGTGGACGCCGTGGTTGTCGCGACCATGGGCCGCGGGGACGAGGACGCGCTCCAGGCGGCAATCGCCTCAGACGCCGGGTACGTCGGCTTGGTCGCAAGCGCCCGCCGTGCCGCAGTCGTGCGAGCGGCCCTGGCGGAGCGCGGCGTCCCCGAAGCCGACCTCGCAGCGGTCCACAGCCCGGCGGGCCTCGACCTGGGTCCGTCGACCCAGCAGGAGATCGCCGTCGCGATCCTGGCCGAGCTCGTCGCCTGGAGCCACCGCCGCGAGGGCTCACCCACAGAGCTCCTGGAAGCCACGGACCCATACTGCGGCATGACGGTCCCGGTGTCCGGCAACGACGTCACCCACGACCACGACGGCACCACCTACTACTTCTGCTGCCCCGGCTGCCGCGCTGGGTTTGCGGTGGATCCCGGGAAGGCGCTGGCGACGGTACGGCCGACTTTCGGGTGAGTTGGTGATCCTCGACTAGATGGTTGATTCCAAAGTGACCGGGCTGATGGGGTGGCGAGGTGTGTGGGTGAGGGCGCCGAAGGAAGGCGTTGCTAAAGCAACGTCGACCATGGAGGCCTCGTGCACACCGACCT
>JANLOO010000057.1:0-3641 GCA_031366605.1 Actinomycetota bacterium
TTGAGGTACATCAACCGCAGGTAGCACTCCATCGGGATGGTCGGACGGCCGATCGGGCAGAAGAAGCGCTCCACAAACGGCGCCAGAAACCGCGGGTCATCCAGCAGGGAGTCGATGGCCTCAAGCTCAGGGCCCATCAGCTGGATCTCATCGGGGAGCATCTGCTCCCACAACGTCGCCTGCCCATCATGCAACCTCAACATCCCGAACCCCCCCAAAACACCCACGTTTACAGGGGAAAGACTACTTTCTGGCCCGGACGGCACCCCCGCGTTTTTCAGGGGGAAGTAGCTAGGGCTTGCGTTCTCCTCTCGAGACAGCGGTTTCGATTGGTCGGCTGCCTACTCGGCAGTGGAGATCGTGAGGGAGTCCGCGCGCCTTGCTGGAGTCGACGGCGAGGCCCGTGGTTGGTGGACGCAGAGCGAACTTAAGGCCTTCGGAGCGACGGCGAACAATCCCCGACTTGTTGGGCACAAAGCTCGTCACGGAAAGACGTTCACGGCTGACGGCCAGCTGATCTCCCTGCCTCGCAGATCCATGGATGAAATGCAGGCGGGTTGGTTCGTGCGAGGCGTTTACGCACGCTGGATTCGAGACCTCGATCCGCCGCCCTCAGAGGGTAAAGAGTCCGAGGAGAGCAGCCACGGTTGACGAGTTTCATCCGACTGAACAGCGGGCAGTCCAAGAGGCCTGCCCAGCTCCGCGAGTGAAGCTGGGAGGTCGCATCGTTCCTTGTTGTGGTGATCGCGTGCGGTCACCAGGCAGTTCCTGACCGACGGCGTCGGTCCGGCCTGAGGCGCCTGGAGCCTTTTGGGTGGCGATGCTTGCAGTGCTAGCATGCAAAGCGGTGGCGAGCATCACGATCAGAAACCTCGACGAGCACATCCAGTCTCGTCTGAAGCAGCGAGCGGCGGCGAACAGTCGGTCGATGGAAGCCGAGGTCCGCGAGATCCTCCGAACCGTAGTCGGCCATTCAGACTTTGCCCGATCGTGGGTTGACGCCTACCGAGGATCGGGCGTCGCCGAACTGCCGCTGCCGCGGCGCACGAAGCCGCGACAGCTCGACCTGGAGTGATTGTTCTCGACACGAATGTCCTGTCGGAGGTGATGCACACGCATCCCGACCCGACGGTAACTACGTGGCTGTCCGGTCCTCACGCCGATGACGCCTATACGACCGCCATCTCGGTCGGCGAGATCCTGACCGGCATCGGCATGCTTCCACGAGGCAAGCGGCGCGACCGGCTGCGCCAGATCACGGACCGGCTGCTCGAGGAGCTGAAAGACCGGGTTCTGGTGTACGACACGCACGCCGCGACCATCTACGCGCAGCTGCACGAGAAACGACGCATCGCCGGGCGACCGCTGAGCGTCGAAGACGGCATGATCGCTGCGATCTGCGCCCGGGAGAACGCCCGTTTGGCGACGCGAAACGTCCGCGACTTCGCTGATCTGGGGATCGAGCTCGTCAACCCGTGGGAGCCGCCGACGGAGTGAACCGCCCGCCGGGGAGAGTCCCAATCCACTCCAATCGGACATAACCACGGTTTGCGTGCGTTCCGGAACTGGGCTGCGTGAGCCTCTCTGGGCGCGTCTCAATGGACGACAAGATCAAAGTGTTTCGCGACTGCCCGTAGCGCGGCGTTGTTGCGGAAGATCGATTCGCGGTGCACTTCTTGGAGCCCGGAGCGGTCAAACACGGCCCAGCATTCCCAGTCGCTGTTGATGCGCGAGAGGTATCGGACGCGAGCGTAGCGAGGTCTCCCGGCGGGGATTGTCTGAGACCAAGCCCAGTGCGAAATCCATCGTGTCAGGCGTCGATCACCGCTTCGGACGGTCGCGAGTCAAGCTCGGTCTTGCCGAGTACGACCAACAGCTGCGACAGTGCGCGCTATAGCCTTCCCGGTATGAACATCTTCAACCTGAACGGCGACGAGTGGAATCGCTCGGAGGATCGCGAGGGGTGGCGCAGCAAGGACGCCTGGGTGGGCGAGCGCATCGGCGCCGAGCTGATCGGCGGGAGTATGTACGAGCTCGAAGCGGGCCATCGGCTGTGGCCGTACCACACGCATCACGCCAACGAGGAGTGGCTGATCGTGCTAGGGGGCGAGCCGACGCTGCGAACACCCGAGGGCGAACAGGTGCTCCGGGAGGGCGACGTCGTGTGCTTCCGACGCGGCAAAGGGGGCGCGCACCAGGTGATCAACCGCACCGACGTGTCGATCCGCGTCCTGATGCTCTCGACCATGATCGAGCCGGACATCGTCGAGTACCTCGACACCGGCAAGGTCGGCGCACGCAGCGTGGCCGGCGAGCGGATCATGTTGGGCCGGCCGGGACCGATCCTCGACTACTGGGAGGGTGAGGACCCGCCCGCCTCCGGTTGACGGCGCACCGAGGGGGGACCGCGCTTTGCGTGCGTTCCGCGCCCTGCTGGCCTCGCGGATAGTCTTCGCCGGTGGATTCTCCGCCGGACCCTGAGGACCTCATCCCGATCCTAGGCAACCTTCTCGAGGCCACGGCACTGCCGCGTCCTGATCTCGTCGCGGTTCTATTGCCACCCGCGGATGTGCAACAGGGGAAGCTGGAGCTCTGGAAGGTTGGTGTTGGGCTCGCTGCCAACGAGCTCGCGGCGGGAGTGTCGCGAGAGGCGCAAGCCGGGGCGACACTCAACGCACTCCGCCTGGCGCGCCACCTGTTCGAGTATCTCCTCTGCGCCCGCTACGTTCTTGCGGACCCCGTCGAGCGCCTCGACGAGGCCCACGGCGATGAGGCAGCAGAGCGGCGCAAGATCCGACGCTTTGCTCAGGACCTCCAGCCCAACACAGCCGAAGCGCTCCTCGCGGTCCAAGAGCAAGACGCACTGCTGGCTGCGGCCGAGCAACGAAAGTCCTCAGGCGGTCGCGCCGACCTGCCGAATCGTGCGGACATGGCCCGAACCCTCGGACTCGATGACGAGTACAACCACTACTACCGTGCCTCTAGTTGGCTCGCTCATCCAGGCCTCGCAGGCACCTCAGAAAGCTACCTCGTCACGAGCCCAGATTTCTCCCTGAGCACCCGACCGGGTGGGCTGAGCGATCCGAGCGTCATCCAGTCAGCGCTCGCGCTCGCCTGCGTAGCGCTCCACGGAATCTTCGCGGCCCTCGGCGATGTCCCGCCGCTTTGGCCGGATGTGACGAGCCGCATCGCAACCGTCGTCAGAAACACCGATGGCTGCGTGTAGCCTTGCCGCGTGGGGATTGTTCGCACCGTCGAATGGAGTTTGTCTGTCGCCCCCGTCGAGGCCGAGCGACGTGTGCGTGATGCCCTCCTCGCGGTCGGTATGGAAGCCGAACACCACGCCGGCACCATCGTGGCCACGTCGAAGCGCTCGATGCTGAAGAACCGCTGGGCCGCGGAGGTCACCATCGACCTCGCACCTCTCCACAGTGGCACGCAAGCGACCTGCCGCGTCGATATGGCGGGCACCAAGCACTATGCCCTGCTGGACGAGATCGGAGGTTGTCCCGTTCGTCGTGGAACTTCGGTGACGGCGGTCCCTGCTGTGGTTAGACGGTGATGAGCGTAGCGGTCTCCTTGCTGGTTGTGGAAGTCGACGCACGTCGTTCGATGGCGACGGCGAGTCGGGCGAGATTCTT
>JANLOO010000039.1:0-9730 GCA_031366605.1 Actinomycetota bacterium
AGCTGGCGCCGACACACCGCCCGGACAAATCACGAGAAAGACACCCCGCGAGCGGGAGTCAGCCTGACACAGAGTCACGAACCGGTGCATCGACGCAAGCCTCGCAGCAACCCCAACCGGGCGCCACCCACACCCTCACAGCCCTGTCACGGAAGTTCTTTGACGGTTTGGCGAGCGAAAAGCCCGCCGGACGAGGACGCAGTCTGTGCCCATATCGTTGGATATGGGTGCAGGCGAGGACAAAGCTCCCGAGGCGATTGCTCCATCTCCAGCGGATCGAATCCGGCGGAGCTTTGCAGCCGCCAAACCGTAAAGAGACTTCCGTGACAGGGCACTCGACGTCAGGCCGCGCGGGCGGGCTGTATTGCCGCGGCGCGGATCGCTTCGATGATGCGACCGATCGGCTCGTCCTTCAACAGATAGCCGACCGCACCCGCCTCGATCGCACGGTCGAACATCCAGGTCGCCTCCACAGAGGTCAGCACCAGGATGCGCACGTCTGGACAGGCCGCCATCACCCGCCGCGTCGCCTCGACACCATCGATTCCCGGCAGACGCAGGTCCATCAGGACGACGTTCGGCGTCAACAGCTTGCAGAGCTCCGGCGCGGACTCCCCGTCGTCCGCCGCGCCCACACACTGCACATCCGACGACGTCTCGAGGAGGCGTCCGAGGGACTCTCGGATGTGCGGGTGGTCGTCGACGATGAGCACGCGAATCGGTTGAGGCATGTCAGTCGCGGTACCGGGATCCGTCGCTGCCATACCGAGCCGTGCTCACTTTCGCTGAGGAGACCTCATCCCGAGGTCCCACCACGATGACCGAATCCCGGTACCGTCCGCAACCGTACTTTGGTCCGGACTCGGCGGGCCCTCCGGCTACCGGTGTGCGCCGGGTGCGAGCAACCCCATCCGCTGAGCCCACAGGGCAGCTTGGGTGCGGTCGTCGACATCGATCGTCCGATAGATGCCGGTCAAATGCCCTTTGACGGTGCGCTCCGTGATTCCAAGGCGACGGGCGATCTCCTTGTTGGGCAGGCCGATGCCCACCAACCCCAGCACCTCCTGCTCGCGGTCCGAGAGGACCGAGAGTGGGTCTGCCTCGCGACCGCGCGCGAACAAGATGCGCGCCGCCTTGGGGTCGACCGGGAAGTCGCCACGCGCGGCGGCACGAACCGCCCGCTCGAGCTCTTCTGCCGGACCGTCCTTGAGGACGTATCCGATGGCGCCGGCATCGAAGGCCTTGAGAATGCGGTCGCGGTCGGAAAACGACGTGAGGATGACGACCTTGACCTCGGGATCGGCCTCCTTGACGCGGCGGGTCGCCTCGACACCGTCGAACAATCCCGGCATCTCAAGGTCCATCAACACGACATCAGGTGTGACGGTGGCAGCGACTGCGACGGCGTCCTGGCCACTCGAGCCGACTCCGACGACCTCGATGCCCTCGAAACCGTTGAGCAGTCGTTCGAGCCCCTGCCGGATCATGGCGTGATCATCGACCACCAGAACACGAATCATCGCCAGGGAACCTCCAGCCGCAATTGACATCCCTCACCCGGAGCGCTCCGGATGTGGAGGACGCCGCCCATGTCGTTGGCGAGTTCACCGAGCAGTGACAACCCGACATGACCGTCTTTCGCCGCAATCGCACATCCCGACGGATCGAATCCACGTCCGTCGTCCTCGACGGTCAGCACCGCGTGAGCGCCGTGCTGTGCAAACCGCACGGTGACCTGGGTCGCCTCCGAGTGCGCCACCACGTTTCGAATGCCTTCTTGCGCCGCACGGAAACACAGCTCTTCGGCGTCCTGACCGATCGCGACGTCCGAGTCGACGTCGAGCGTCGTCTCGATCCCCCGTGCACCGAGCTGCGCGGTCAGGTCGGTGATGGCGGCCCGAAGCCCCTCGCTGCGCAGGTTGGGCGGGTGGATCTCGACGATCAACGACCGCAACTGGCGGATCACGTGGCGGACGTTGGCGATGCCCTCCGTCAGCGCCCCTTGCATCTGGTCAGTCGATCCGTCGCGGGAGGTTTCCGCGGCGGCGGCGAGGCTGTAGGCGGTGCCGGCCAGGTGCTGGACGACGCCATCATGGAGGTCCGCGGCGATCCGGCGACGCTCCAGGTTCGAGGTCTCGATCGCCCGCCGCAGCAGACGTTCCCGCTCGCGCTGCCCACCACGGAGTCGCCGTGCGAGCGACCAGGCGAGCGGTGCCTGCGCAAGCCACAGGAGCGCGATCGAGAGCAGGAGCGGAAGCGCGAAGAGGACCCAGAGACGATGGCTGCCTTCCACGACGGCGTCGTAGCGCTGGTACATCTCAAACAACAGCGTCTGCCCGCCCGCGGACGCCACCGGCAGGTAGACCTGGAGCAGCTTGCCGAACGGCCGCTCCTGCTCGTTCTCCGGTCGCGACAGATCACTGAGATCGGCCACTGTGGCGCCGGTCCGCAGCACGGCCCGGTCGTCCGCGTCGAGCGGGTATCTCCTGCCGATCAGCGACGATGCGTCGGAGTAGGCGATCGTCCCGTCCGCTTTCCATATCTTGATGCGGACGATCTCTTTGTCGATCACGGTGGAGCGCACGACCCGATCCAGACGACGCTGGTCGGCCGTCCCAGCGATGAGCGCCTGCTCTGTGAGCAGCGGCGCAACGATGCCCCGCGCGACCAGGGTCGCCCGTTCGCTGACGTCTCTGGTCTCTTCGTTGATCCCGATCCGTCGTTGGGCCACAAGGCCGATCACGCCGAACAGGATCAACGCGCACAGGCTCGCGAGCATGAACTGCGTCACCACGCGACGAATCGATGGGCTTGACGATGCCTCGGGACGGGGCGAGCCATCGCCCACGGTCACGGTCTGGGAGCGACGCGTGCGGGTGAGGAGTTCGGTCATCATCGTGTCGAGTGCGGACATGGCGCCGGCCCTGACGCCGACCACGTAGTGGGAGCGTCGATCGAAGGCGCCTGCGGGCACGGCGCCTCTCAACAAGAGGGTAGGTCCGGGGTCTTAGTGCCACAACTGGCCGTCGGGACGGTTCTGCGACTGGCCGATCGGCGGACGTGGACTGACCGTTTGGGGGGGTCGTCAAGGAACGGTACTTCCGACACAGGTCGCACGGGACCAATGTCCATCTTGTCGCCGGTACCCGTAGCCGGCCATCCTGAATCACACGTCGAGACCAATTCCACGACGTCGTACCCATCGCTGACCAGGAGGTCGCTCTCATGTCCGCCGAGCCCAACAAACGCCGTTTCGCCCAAAGGGCGCACGGTCTCGTCGGGCGGTTGCGCCGAGGGACCGACGGGCGGGAGTCCTTCCCGTCCGACACCGCCGACGGCAACGTCGCCGCACTCCTTGGCGCCCGCACCACCCGCAGGCCACTTCTGGTCGCAGGCGCCCTGACCCTGCTCGCGGTGTCCGCGGGATTGATCGCGTCGAGCAACATGGCGCGGGCCGGGGGCGGCACCGCCAAGCCCCCGTCGGGAGCAGTCTCGCCGTTCACCACCCCGACGCTGACCGACCCGGCCTTCTCCGTGGATCCCCGTCAAATCCACGGGTTCGACATGACCGGATTCCTCCAGGACGCGACGGTCGGCAACAGCCGGTGCCCGAACGAGCAGGACGCGAACCGCTACGGCGGCAGCGTGACCATCAACAACACGAAGATCACCGTGCCCTGCGGCATCGTGATCCAGATGCCGGCGAATACGTTCCGGTGGGCGGAGTTCGTCAGTGCGGGCAACCTCGCGCTGGCACCTGTGGGCACCGGTGATCCGTCGTTCGAGATGAGCGTCGTCGGTAACACGGTCGCCGGCGAGAACATCGCGGGCCTCATGTACTTCTCCCAACAGTCGCTCAACACGGGCAGCGGCGTGATCTCAAAAATCGACTACTCGAACGGCCGGATCGAGGTCGACACCGGTAACGTCGGCAGCCCGTCGGTTCTCGAGATCAACGATCCGGCCCAGAGCAATGGCGACGGACGGTTCGGGCGCCCCCACAGCCCCGACCCACGGCTCAGTGTGGATGCAGAGAACCCGACGATCCATGCCGCAACCGGCTACCCGATGTGCGTGCCGCGCACGACGACGGACCCGACCGTCGCGGGCAACCCCGACGATACGCTCTGCCCGCAGCAGAACCGGCCCAAGCCGGTCAACGGCCAGTGCCGCAACTTCGGTCAGGCAGGCGTCAATCCATTGCCGAAGAGCGGTGAGCTCTCGATCCCGGCCGCCGGCCAGGTCTACTGCAGCCAGTACGTCATGCCCGCCCCCGGCGGTGCGGGTCCGGACGCACGCCGGCAGGCGCCGTTCGAGGTCGGTGACTTCATCAACTACTCCGGCACGCTCATCAAGAACAGCGACGGCTCGCGGTACATCTCGGCCCACACGATCGAGGCGAACGTCGGCATCTACACCCAGCCGAACACACAGCCCAGCTACCTGGCGATCGGCGGGTTCGGCGTCGGCACCGCCGACCCCAACGCGACGGCCGTCAACGGCGCCGGGCAGGAGACGCAGAACCGGATCTTCCTGGAGTCCGAGACCACCGACGTCAAGACACCCGTTGACATCTACATGGTCGATGTCAACCCGGTGACCGGTGTCGAGACCAACCGTTGGACGACCCCGTACGAGATGACGGGCGAAAACCAGAGCGGCAACCCCAGCGGCGGCATCACGACCCAGTTCGCGGGTCCGCAGCCGCAGCGTGCACGCATCCGCGCGACCAAGGCCCCGACCGGCTTGCTCAGCCAGCCGACCCGCACGATCCGCGTCATGGTCCGCTCGCGCTGCCTCCCACCGCTCAACATCAACAACGTCCCCCAGCAGACGTCGCCGACCCTGGACGCCTGCGTTGTCAACAATCAGGCCGATGCCAATCGCGTTGCGAACGGACTCGCCTCCGGCATGTACACGGCCCCGGTGTTCGAGTACATCTTCCCGGAGAACGTCAAGCCCGGCGACCCGATCGTCCCCAACGACCTGTGGCACCTTCCGTTCATCCGCAGCGGCGAGGGCCCGACCCCGGGCACGGGTGTGGGAGCCCTCGTCCCGACCCCCTGGTAAACCACGACTGCATACGGTGAAGCTGCGACAATCGGGGGGCCTTCGGGTTCCCCGACTGTCGCGCCGTCACACCTGAAGATGCCGCAGACCACTCAACCCGTCACTCGTTCACACCGCCTGCCCCTCGCGCTCGCGGCGCTGGTCGCACTATGGACGGCTGCGGGCTGCGGAGGTGGCTCGGATCGGGTCCCAGGGCCGACTGCCCGGACGCAGACCCAACCCACCGCGCCAACCGTTGGCGGCGGTCACCGCGGCGGCGGGGGCTCCGGGCGAGGCGGCGGACAAGCGGCTGCGACGCTCCCCGCGGACTGGCCGGCCGATGTCCCGGCGCCACCGGGCGTCATCCAGGGCGCGACGCATGCCGGCGGGCGACATTGGACGGTCCGTAGCCTTGCGCAGGGCTCAGCACAGGATGTCATGCGCCGCACGGTCGACACCTACCGCTCCGCAGGCTTCGCCACCGAGACGGACGCCATCCTGCACGACGCCTCGCACCGGGTCACGATCAACGTCGAGAACCGAGATCACAGCGCGGCGGAGACGTTCGTGGTCGTCGCGGTCGCCGGCCTGTAGAGGCCGGCGACCGGACAGGCGGATCAGCGGCCGCGGCGACGACGCGTCGAGTAGACGACCTTCTTCGGAGCGACCTTCATTCCGGCATCGGCGAAGCTCTGCTGGTGGCCGTTCAAGCGTGCGACACGGCTGACGTCGGCCTGCTCCTCGGGGAGGACCAGCGTGACGCCGGTGCCCGAGCGCCCCGCGCGGCCGGTGCGGCCGACACGGTGGGTGTAGGCCTTCTCGTCCTGCGGCGGGTCGTAGTTGATGACGTGGGTCACGTCGTCGACGTCCAGCCCGCGGGCGGCCACGTCGGTCGCGATCAACGTCGTGACCCTGCCGCTCTCGAACTGCTTGAGGGCCTTCTCACGAGCTGCCTGGGTCTTGTCGCCGTGCATCGAGACCGCGTCCACGTTGTGGTTGGCGAGGCGCTTGGCCAGGCGGTCCGCGCCGTGCTTGGTGCGGACGAACACGAGCGCCAGGCCGCGGTCGGTGTTGAGCAGCTCGACGAGCTTCTCGACCTTGGTGTCTGCGGTGACGGACACGAACTGGTGATCGACGTCACCGGGAAGCGCCTCGGTCGGAAGCTCGGCCTCGATATAGGCCGGCGACGACGTGTACGCGCGGGCCAACTCACCCACGGCGCCGTCGAGCGTCGCCGAGAAGAACAGCGTCTGACGGTCACCGGGCATTGCCTTGAGGATCTTGTCGACCTGGGGCTTGAAGCCCATGTCGAGCATCCGGTCGGCCTCGTCGAGGACGAGGACCTTGACGCCGCTCAGGTTGACCGCACGGCGGTCGATCAGGTCCTGCAGGCGACCAGGTGTCGCGACCAGGATGTGGGCCTCGCGGGCCTTCTTGATCTGGGGGACGATCGAGACGCCGCCGTAGACCGTGATGACACGGAGCTTGCGTGGCGTGGCGAGAATGGTGAACTCCTCGGCGACCTGGACGGCCAGCTCCCGGGTCGGGACGAGCACGAGCGCCGCCGGACGGCTGGAGTTCGAGGTGATCCGCTCCACGATGGGCAGCGCGAACGCGAGCGTCTTGCCGGAGCCGGTCGGCGCCTTGGCGAGGATGTCGCGTCCCTCGAGCGCAGCCGGGATGGCGCGCTCCTGAATCTGAAATGGACTCTCGATACCCTTCTTCTTGAGGGTGTTGACGAGATCCTGGCTCAGCCCAAGCTGAGCAAACGTCTGTGCTTGCACGTGTGGTGACGCTCCTAATTGTGTGAACTTCAGGACCGAAAACCGTCCTCGAGTCCACACGGGAGTCGAACCTACGACGTCTGATCGGCAGGCCGCGGATGCGGCGAAGTGCGGCGAGCGTATCACGATTGGGAGAAACGCCCGCCGGCGATTGATCCACGTGAAGTGTGATCAGCCGCCGATCATGCTCATCGGCCGCCCGGAGTAAATCCATGAGGGGTCGGCCATTCCGTGCCCCGGACCTTTGGCGGCGACAGCGTCCCGGATGATCACTTCGAGCTCCGTGTCGCTCACGCCGGCGCGCATCGGCCCGCGCAGGTCGGTCTCGCTTTCGGCGAACAGGCATGTGCGCAGTTGGCCGTCCGCGGTCAGGCGCAGGCGGTCGCACGAGGCGCAGAACGACTCCGTCACCGACGAGACGAACTGCAGCTCACCGGCGCCGTCGGCGAAGCGCCAATGGGTTCCCGGGGCGGACGGGCGCTCACGGCCGGCGGGGACGAGCGGCCAGCGCTCCTCGATCATCGCCCGCACCTCGGCGCCGGAGAGCACGGACGAGCGCTCCCAGTCGCGGGGGGCGTCCAGGGGCATGACCTCAATGAACCGCACGACGTACGGTCGGTGGCGGGCCATCTCGGCGAGGGGAACGACGTCCGGCTCACTCAACCCGCGCAGCAGGACCGCGTTGACCTTGATGGGGCGCAGCTGCGGGTGGCGCTCACACGCCTCGAGTCCTTCGAGCACGCGATCCAGGTCACGGCGGCGGGTGAGTTCGGCAAAGCGATCGGGGTCGAGCGAGTCGACGCTGACGTTGACGCGCGCCAGGCCGGCCGCGACCAGGTCGTCGATCTGTTCGGCCAGCAGCACGCCGTTGGTCGTGATCGAGACCTCGTTGATCCCGTCGATCGCTGTGATGCGCGCGATGAGTGCAGGCACGTCGCGCCGCACGAGCGGCTCACCGCCGGTGACCCGGATCTGGCTGACGCCCATCCCCGCCATCAGCCCCGTCAACCGCTCGAGCTCGTCGAAGGTGAGCAACCCGTCCTTGGGAAGCCACTCCATCCCCTCGGCGGGCATGCAGTACCGACACCGCAGGTTGCACCGATCGGTCACCGACAACCGCAGCGCGCCGTGAACACGGCCGAAGCCGTCGGTCAACACATCAGGTAGGACGCTCCCCATTGGTGAAGGTTAGCGCTCCGAGACCTGAACAAGAGGCGCTGCGTCAGGTCCAACTCCGTCGCAGCCACTCGGCAAATGCTTCCTCGTCCACCTGACGTGCCGCGACTGCGGCGATCATCGGACCCGTGTCGTGCGTGGGTTCCCAGTTCGCGCCGTTGATCCTCGCGAACGCGCGCATCGCGAGGAAGGCCACGCGCTTATTGCCATCCGGGAACGGATGGTGGCGGCAGATGCGCGACCCGAGGACCGCGCACTTCTGCCACGGTTCGGGGTACAACTCGACGTCACCGTATCCGGCAAACGGTGCGTGCAGCGCCGAGTCGAGCGGACCGAGCTTGGTCGCACCGACGAGCGCACGCGGGTCCATGTCGAGCACGAGCGAGGCGATCGCGAGGGCATCGTCGATGCCGAGCGCCTGCACGATTTAGTGCGTGCCGAGGTACTCGACGATCGCCGAGTAGCGCTCCATGTCCTCGCGGACATCCGTGAGGAGCTTGGTCTGCCGATCAGTCAGCGAGGCCGTAACCGCGCGTGCAACGTACTCGTTGAGGGAAACCCCCATCGCCTTGGCCGCCTCGATCGCAGGCTGGGCAATCTGGTCATCGAGTCGCAACGTCATCGTATGCATGGTGGCATGATACCAAACTCGCGGCCGGTGCATCAGAGGCCACCGCATTGCATGGGTTCGCACCTGCCGTGATGGCTGTTCGAGACTGCCAGCATCGTCCCGTTCAAACTGCCTGCAGCCTCGATAGCTCCCGGAATCCGCGAGTTCCTGACGACTCAGTGTCGCTTCATCGTCCGGGACATTGCCTACGGATGGGTGACAATCGAGGCCGCGGAGGGAGCCACGGCGCGGCGGCTCCCGTTTGAGACTCATCGACTGTGCGACAGGACGACCACGCTCGGCGCTGGTGTGTGGGAACCCCTACGACACTTCCCGGCATGGGAGGGTGGGATCACAAAACCGGGGCGCGAGAAACTGCGCGAGGAAGGCGTTCGTCTCGCTGCTGACGGGAGTCCAAAGGGCGTGATCGCTGGATTGGAATCTGCAATCCTCGGTGCAGGAAACGACGTTGCTCATCTCCTCGATGCCAACCTACCAGGGTTGTTTGAGTCCTTTCCCGACGCATCGCTCTGGCTCGTTTCCACAGATTCGGTGCTCCTCGCCAGGCTCGCCTTTCTACGAGTTCGATACGCACTTGAGTTGACTCCGGACGTCCACCTGAACGCTGACGAATACGAGAGTCTGCGGGCGTTGTCGGGGCACAGCCTCACTCAGGGCGTTGAGTTTTCGGACCTGATCAAGCCTCTCCTACTGACGTTCTCACCCGGGGCGATCGGATACGCGTTCCCTTGGCCCCCCCATACGCTGGTGCTCCTGTTTGGCTCGTCGATCGAGCTGCGACAACCCGACCCTCCCTCACTGGCTTCGCTATACGCACCTTCGCTGATGAACCTCGACGATCCGGACGCCTGGATCGATCCCGAGTTCTGGCGGGACGAATTCTCTCCGGGCGATCTCGAAATCCTCCTCGCGTGGTGGGTGAGCCGGCTCAACCTCGTCTACGCCCACGCTGCAAACCCCGCTGGATTCGCGGGCAACGGTCTGCATAACGTCGCCCAGCAGTTCGCTTGGCTTCTCACCGTTGAGCGCCTCGTGCTCGACGCCATTTGCATCCTGTCAGGCGTTCAGTCACCGTGGCCGACACAACAGG
>JANLOO010000044.1:0-3023 GCA_031366605.1 Actinomycetota bacterium
CAACGCCTCCAACCCATAAAACAACACGGGTTTGTTCGCAACCGGCACAAGCTGCTTCGCACTGGTATGCGTAATCGGACGCAGCCGCGTCCCCGCACCACCCGACAACACAAGTCCCTTGAGCTCCCCCATCGGCGGGGAACTTAGCAGCGTCAAGACGAAATGAAGCGCATGGTGGCGACGCCGCGCTGAACCAATCCATCATCCTGGACCGAGCACCGCAACCTCCATCGGCAAAACCGCGCCTAAATCGGTTTCTGGCGGGCGAGTATCGAACTGCTCTCCCGCTTGCTTGGTCGAACAGTTCTGACAGAGACGAGCGAGGTCGATCAGCCGGGGAGGAGGCGTGCTTGGTCCGCGTCGACCATCATCCGCACCAGGTCTTCGAAGCTGATCGTGGGTTCCCAGCCCAGTTGGGACTTCGCTTTCGCAGGGTCACCGACCAGCAGGTCGACTTCGGCGGGGCGGATGAAGGCGGGGTCGGTTCGGACGTAGTCGTGCCAGTCCAGATCGGCGTGGGCGAAGGCGAGCTCGACCAGGCGTTCGACGGTTTGGGTCTCGCCGGTCGCGACGACGTAGTCGTCGGGCTCGGGTTGTTGGAGCATCCGCCACATCGCGTCGACGTAGTCGCCCGCGAAGCCCCAGTCGCGCTTGGCGTCCAGGTTGCCGAGTGACAGGTGGTCCGCCAAGCCCAGTTTGATCCTCGCGACGCCGTCGGTGACCTTTCTTGTCACGAACTCCAGGCCGCGGCGCGGGGACTCGTGGTTGAACAGGATCCCCGAGCAGCAGAACATGTCGTAGCTCTCACGGTAGTTGACCGTGATGTAGTGGCCGTAGCACTTGGCCACCCCGTACGGGCTGCGCGGGTAGAGCGGCGTGTTCTCGCTCTGCGGGACCTCCTGCACCTTGCCGAACATCTCGCTCGAGCTGGCCTGGTAGAAGCGGATCTTTGGGTTGACCTGGCGGATGGCCTCGAGCAGGCGCGTCACCCCGACCGCGGTGAACTCCGCCGTCAGCACCGGTTGCGACCACGATGTCGGCACAAACGACTGGGCCGCCAGGTTGTAGACCTCTGCCGGCTGCGACGCCACCAGGGCTTGGGTCAGCGACGGCTGGTCGAGCAGGTCGCCCTGTACAAAGTTGATGCGGTCGCGAATGTGCTCGAGACGCTCGTAGGACTCGGTCGAGGATCGCCGCACCATGCCCCACACCTCGTACCCCTTGTCGAGCAGAAGCTCCGCCAGGTACGAGCCGTCCTGGCCGGTGATGCCGGTGATGAGTGCGGTGGGCATTCGGGTATCAGTCCTCCTGGGCGACGCGGGCGCGCCACCAATCGAGCGTGTCCTTGAGCGAGACGTCGAGCGGGATCTTTGGGACCCATCCGGTGTCGGCGGTCAGGCGATCCGGGGAACCATAAAGGTCGGTCTGTTCGCCATCACGCTGCAGGGTCGCGTCACTGGTGATCGTGACCTGGGCGGTGGACATGCCGGCAAGGCCTTGGATCAGCTCGCTGACGGCCACCGAGTGGCCCGAACATGCCAGGTACACGGCGGCGGGATCGCCCAGCTCGGCCACCAGGCGGTACGCCCGCACGATGTCTCGCACATCGCTGAAGTCGCGGCGGGTCTCGACGTTGCCGACGTGGATGTCGACGTGCCCGACGCCGTCGCGCTCGCCGATCGCGATCTGCCTGGCGACTGCGGGGACGACAAACCTGGGGTCCTGGCCCGGGCCGATGTGGTTGAACGCCCGCACGCGCAGCACCGGCAGGCCGTAGCCGATGTGGTACTGCAATGCGGCCAGGTCGGCTGCGGCCTTGGATGCGCCGTACGGGGAGTGCGGCAGCATCGGGGTGTCAGGCCCGACCGGCAGGGACCCGACCGGGACGCGTCCATAGACCTCGCCGCTGGTGATCGCCACGCATCGTGCTGATGGCGCGTGCCGGCGAAGGGCCTCGAGCAGCACGAGGGTGCCGTCCAGGTTGACGTGCCAGGTGGCGACCGGTCGGGCGAACGACTGGCCCACCGAGGCCGCGCCCGCCAGGTGGAACACCAGCTCGGGGGCGACCGCCTGGACCGCCTTGCCGATCGCATCGGCGTCCGTGATGTCGCCGTAGTGGACGCCGACGACGCCTTGGGGGACCGGTTCGCGGTCGTTCCAGAACACGCCATGCACGTCGTGCCCGGCACCGACGAGCTCGGCGACGAGATGGTGGCCGGCAAAGCCGGAGATGCCGGTGGCCAGAACCCGCACGGGGCGCGACGATACACCGCATATGAAGGTTGCGTGAATGCGCTTGCCGTGATTGACGGACGAAACTACGCTGCGGGTTGATGATGTGGACCCACCGGCCGTGGCGCGGCCTCCTGTGTGCTGCCACGCTCGTCGTGATCCTGGTCGGCTCTGGTGGCGCCGTCGCCTCGCCCCGCGACGTCATCGCCGACTTCAACGCCGACGCGTTCGTCGACGGGCAGTTGGACGCCGATCCAGAGATCGACGTACGCCATACCCTCTCGGACCTGCAAAATGCCAAGCGCCTGATGGCGATTCGGCAGCCTGCCCAGCTTGCGCAGTTCCTCGCGACCGATCAGGTGGCCATCGACCGCCTGCTCCTTGGAACAAGAGAAGCGAAGCCCGCAGTGCCAACGGGCCAGCCGAGCGTGCCTGCGGTCGACATGCCCATGTGGGCGATGGCGACCGCCTGGGGGGCGGGCCTGCTGGCGCTGGGGGGCGTCGGCTCGGGGTTCTACCGGCGCGCGCGCCGTCGGGTCGTGTGATCGGTAAAGTGCCGGATTCGCGCCCCGCCGGGGCGCGTGTTTGATTGTGTCCACACTTGACCGAGGGCCGCAGATGCCGCAGTCGCCTGGCTCCAACCTGACCATCCGCGCAGAGATCGCCGCACAGGTTGGCAACTTTGGACGTGTCATGGCCGCCATTGGCATCGCCGGCGCAGAGGTCGGAGGGGTCGACATCGTACGATCGGGCAAGTCGTCGATCACACGGGACATCACGGTCGCGGTGAG